>JAGWMW010000190.1 GCA_028871575.1 Burkholderiales bacterium
GGCGGCGGCGGCGCGGGGGCGGCCGCCAGCGGCGGCGGGGGCGGCGGCGCCAGCGGGACCACCTCGGGCACGGGCAGCTGCACCGCCGTGGGCGGCGGCGCGGTCGGAGGAGGCGGCACCGGTGGCGGGGGCGGCGGCTCGGCGCGGCGCTCCTCGATCAGGCGGGCCTCGATCGGAGAGCGCACCACGTCCACCACCCGCTGCGCCAGACCGGTGAGCAGCGCCCAGGCCAGCAACAGGTGCAGGGCCACGACCAGGCCGACGCCGCCCAGCGAGCGCCGGGGCGCGTAGGCCTGCGGCCGCGGGGCGATGGCGCCGGCGTGGCCGAACATCAGCATGCCCGGGTCGTCCGGGCGTGGCTCGATCGTGTGGGCCATCGATGGGTCATGTCGCAGAGCGGGAAACCAGTCGGGAGGTGCCGCGGATCGGTGACGCGGCGATCGCTCGGCCGTCCGCCGATCTGCCTTGCCCCGTAAAGATACTTTGCAATTTGCCTGCCAGCGATGGCCGCGGCGAGCGCCTGCGGAATGCAGACGGCGGGGCAGCGATGCAAGCTACCCTGGGCGCAATTGTCTGCAAGCCGCCATGCCGGCGGCTTGACGGCCGCGCGTCAATTCGATGACTGTCGCAGACGCGCTACAGAAACAATGTGACGCTGCGGCCGCTACAGCCGCTCGGCCACCCAGCCCGTCACCGAGGCCAGCGCCTGCGGCAGCGCGGCGGCGTCGCTGCCACCGGCCATCGCCAGGTCGGGCTTGCCGCCGCCCTTGCCGCCCACCTGCAGCGCGACGAAGTTGACCAGCTCGCCGGCCTTGACGCGCGCGCCGGGGCGGGCCAGCACATCGGCGGTGACGCCGGCGGCCAGCTGCACCCGGGCGCCGTCGACCGCCGCCAGCACGATGGCGGCGGACTTCAGCTTGTCCTTGAGCCTGTCCAGCGTCTCGCGCAGCGCCTTCGCGTCGGCGCCCTCCAGCTTCGCGGCCAGCACGCGCACGCCCTGCACCTCCACCGCCTGTGCCAGCAGCTCGTCGCCCTGGGCCGAGGCAAGCCGGCCCTTCAGCGCCACGATCTCGCGCTCGAGCGCGCGCAGCTGCTCGAGCACCGCCGCCACCCGGCCCGGCACCTCGGCCGGCGTGGCCCTCAGCGCGCCGGCGGCGGCGCCCAGGCGGCCTTCGAGCTGCTGCAGGTAGGCCAGCGCGCGGTCGCCGGCGACGGCCTCGACGCGGCGGATGCCGGCCGCCACGCCGCTCTCGGCGATGATCTTGAACAGGCCGATGTCGCCGGTTCTCTCGACATGGGTGCCGCCGCAGAGCTCGCGGCTGGAGCCGATGTCGAGCACGCGCACTTCCGAGCCGTACTTCTCGCCGAACAGCATCACCGCGCCCAGCTGCTGCGCCTGCTCCATCGGCAGCACGCGCGCCACCGTGGCCGCATTGGCCAGGATCTCGGCATTGACGAGGGCTTCCACCTGCGCGATCTGCGCCTCGGTCATCGGGGCCGAGTGCACGAAATCGAAGCGCGTGCGCTCGGCGTCGACCAGCGAGCCCTTTTGCTGCACATGCGCGCCCAGCACCTCGCGCAGCGCCTTGTGCATCAGGTGCGTGACGCTGTGGTGGCGCATGGTGCGCTGGCGCCGCACGGCGTCGACCCGGGCCACGAAGCGGTCGCCGACCTCGACCTCGCCCTCGACGATGCGGCCCTGGTGGCCGTGCACGCCGGCCTGCACCTTCACCGTGTCCTCGACCACGACGCGGGCGCGTGCGTTGCGCAGCTCGCCGGCGTCGCCGGCCTGGCCGCCGCTCTCGGCGTAGAAAGGCGTGTGGTCGAGCACGACGAGCGCGTCGTCGCCGGCGCGGGCGCGGTTCACCGGGCTGCCGTCGATGTAGATCGCGGTCACCGCGCTGTGCTCGCACACCAGGTGCTCGTAGCCGTGGAAGGCGGTGGCCGGGCCCGCGTACTCGAGCCCCGCGGCCATCTTGAACTTGGCCGCGGCCCGGGCCTGCTCGCGCTGGCGGCTCATGGCCGCCTGGAAGCCGGCCTCGTCGACGCGCACGCCACGCTCGCGGCAGACGTCGGCCGTGAGGTCGAGCGGGAAGCCGAAGGTGTCGTGGAGCTTGAAGGCGGTCTCGCCGTCGATGACGGCCATGCCGCCGGCCAGCGCCGCCTCCAGGATCTCCATCCCGTTGGCGATGGTCTGGAAGAAGCGTTCTTCCTCGGTCTTCAGCACCTCGGTGATGCGCGCCTGGTCGCGCCGCAGTTCAGGGTAGGCCTCGCCCATCTCGGCCGCCAGCGGCGCCACCAGCGTGTGGAAGAAGGGCCGCCGCGCACCCAGTTTGTAGCCGTGGCGGATGGCGCGCCGCGCGATGCGGCGCAGGACGTAGCCGCGCCCCTCGTTGCCCGGGATCACGCCGTCGGCCACCGTGAAGCTGCAGGCGCGGATGTGGTCGGCGATGACCTTCAGGCTCGGGCTGCCGGCGTCGCAGTCGCCGCCGCCGGCGCGGTCGACCGCGGCCTTCGCCGCCGCCAGCAGGGCCACGAAGAGGTCGATCTCGTAGTTGCTGTGCACATGCTGCAGCACCGCGGCCAGCCGCTCCAGGCCCATGCCGGTGTCGACGCTGGGCTTGGGCAGCGGGTGCAGCACGCCGTCTTCGGTGCGGTTGAACTGCATGAAGACGTTGTTCCAGATCTCGATGTAGCGGTCGCCGTCCTCGCCCGGGCTGCCGGGCGGGCCACCTGCCACCTCGGGGCCGTGGTCGTAGAAGATCTCGCTGCACGGGCCGCAGGGGCCCGTGTCGCCCATCATCCAGAAGTTGTCGCTGGCGTAGCGCGCGCCCTTGTTGTCGCCGATGCGCACGATGCGCTCGGCCGGCAGGCCGATGACGCGGCGCCAGATGTCGTAGGCCTCGTCGTCTTCGGCGTAGACCGTGGCCCAGAGCTTGTCGGGCGGCAGCTTGAAGTGGACGGTGAGCAGCTCCCAGGCGTAGGCGATCGCGTCCTTCTTGAAGTAGTCGCCGAAGCTGAAGTTGCCCAGCATCTCGAAGAAGGTGTGGTGGCGCGCGGTGTAGCCCACGTTCTCGAGGTCGTTGTGCTTGCCGCCGGCGCGGATGCACTTCTGGCTCGTGGCGGCGCGCCGGTAGGGCCGCTGGTCGAAGCCCAGGAACACGTCCTTGAACTGGTTCATCCCGGCGTTGGTGAACAGCAGCGTCGGGTCGTCGCCCGGCACCACGGGCGAGCTGGCGACGACGGTGTGGCCCTTGGACTCGAAGTAAGCCAGGAAGGTGGCGCGGATTTCGGAGGCTTTCATCGAGTGGCTTTCGGTCCTGCGCGTCGGGCCCGGCGTGCGGGGCGGCCCAGGGCCGGGCGAGGCAGTTTTGGGTGGTCTTCCAGTATAGGGGCCGACCCCGGCCGCGCCCTATGATGGCGGCCCCGCCGACCCTGCTGCAGGAGACCGACCGCCATGGACATGAAGACCTCGCCGCTGGCGCTGCTGGCCGACCCCGGCCTGCTCAAGACCGAAGGGCTGATCGGTGGCGCCTGGGTCGGCCCGCAGGCCCGCTTCGAGGTGCGCGACCCGGCCACCGGCGAGGTGCTGGCCCAGGTGGCCAACCTGGGCCCGGTGGACGCCGCCGCGGCCCTCAGCGCGGCCGAGAAGGCCTGGCCGGCCTGGCGCGCCAAGACGGCCAAGGAACGCGCCGCGGTGATGATGCGGTGGTACGCGCTGCTGCTGCAGCATGCCGACGACCTGGCCCGCATCATGACCGCCGAGCAGGGCAAGCCGCTGGCCGAGGCCCGGGGCGAGGTGGTCTACGGCGCGAGCTTCATCGAGTGGTTTGCCGAGGAGGCGCGCCGCGTCTACGGCCAGACCATCCCCACCACCGACAACAACAAGCGCTACCTCGTCATCCAGCAGCCGATCGGGGTCTGCGCCGCGATCACGCCCTGGAACTTCCCCATCGCGATGATCACGCGCAAGGTCGCCCCGGCGCTGGCCGCGGGCTGCCCCGTGATCATCAAGCCGGCCGAGCAGACGCCGCTGTCGGCGCTGGCGGTGGCCGAACTGGCCCAGCGCGCCGGCATGCCCGCCGGGGTGCTGAACGTGCTGTGCGCCGACGCCGAGAACTCGGTCGAGATCGGCAAGGTGCTGTGCAGCTCGGACGTGGTGCGCCATCTCTCCTTCACCGGCAGCACCGAGGTCGGCCGCATCCTGGCGCGGCAGTGCGCGCCCACGGTCAAGAAGCTCAGCCTCGAGCTCGGCGGCAACGCGCCCTTCATCGTCTTCGACGACGCCGACCTCGACAGCGCGGTCGAGGGCGCGCTGGCCAGCAAGTACCGCAACGCGGGCCAGACCTGCGTCTGCGCCAACCGCCTGTACGTGCAGGACGCGGTGTACGACCGCTTCGTCGAGATGCTGGCCGCGCGGGCCGGCGCGATCCGGGTGGGCAACGGTTTCGAGCCCGGCGTGACCCAGGGCCCGCTGATCGACGCCGCGGCGCTGGCCAAGGTCGAGCGCCACGTGGCCGACGCGCTGGCCAAGGGCGCGCGCTGCGTCGTCGGCGGCCGGCGCATCGGCGAGCGCCACTTCGAGCCCACCGTGCTGGCCGACGTCACCGCCGAGATGGCCTGCGCGCGCGAGGAGACCTTCGGCCCGGTGGCCCCGGTGTTCCGCTTCGACACCGAGGCCGAGGCCATCGCGATGGCCAACGCCACCGAGTTCGGCCTCGCCAGCTACCTGTACACGCGCGACGTGGGCCGCATCTTCCGCGTGGCCGAGGCGCTCGAGTACGGCATGGTGGGCATCAACACCGGCCTGATCTCCACGGCCGAGGTGCCCTTCGGCGGCGTCAAGCAAAGCGGCCTGGGCCGCGAAGGCGGCGCCCAGGGCATCGAGGACTACGTCGAGACCAAGTACCTCTGCCTGGGCGACATCCAGCGCTGAGCGGCCCGCCCGGCGGCTGGGCCGCTCAGCCCGCCGGCGGCGAGCCGCCCACGCTCACCTGCACCTGGTTGCGGCCCCCGCGCTTGGCGGCATACACCGCCGCATCGGCCATGGTCAGCAGCTGCTGCGGCGTGCGGTCGCCCGAGAACTGCGCCGCGCCGACGGACACCGTGGCGCCCAGCCGCGGCGCCGCCAGCAGCGGCCGCTCGGCCACCGCATGGCGCAACCGCTCGGCCACCTCGCGCGCAGTGGCCAGGTCGGTGTCGGGCAGCACGACGACGAACTCCTCGCCGCCGTAGCGGGCACAGACATCGCCTTCGCGCAGCTGCTCGCGCACGCGGGCCGCGAAGGCCTTGAGCGCCTCGTCGCCCACGGCGTGGCCATGGGCGTCGTTGATCTGCTTGAAGTGGTCGATGTCCAGCAGCAGCAGCGAGAACGGCCGCCCGTCCCGACCGGCCAGCGCGGCCTGCTCGGCCATCAGCCGGTCCAGGGCACGCCGGTTGGGCTGCCCGGTCAGGGCGTCGGTGGCGGCGTCCTGCTGCACCAGCTGCAGCGCCATGCGCAGCTGCCCGGCCAGCGCGGCGTTGGCCAGCTGCAGCCGGATGCCCTCGAGCACGCGCTCGGAGATCGGCGCCATGTAGACCCCGATCAGGGTGAAGAACAGCGCCAGGCCGACGATCCCCTGCAGCACGCTCAGCGGCTGCGGGTGCAGCGGGTAGGCGCAGGCGGCCAGCAGCCACATCGAGCCGATCAGCGCCCGGTAGCCGCGCGGCAGCGTGATGTAGACCGGCGCGTTGATCGCGCCCACGCCGGCCAGCACCGCGCCCAGCGCCGAGTCGAGCGCGGCATCGCGGCCCGACATCAGCGCGAACATCAGGCCCCAGGCCAGGCCGTCGGCCACCGCCACGCCCAGCACGAGCCGGCGCTGCCAGGCGCCGTCGCCACCATCGCGGGCCACGCGCCACAGCACCCCCAGGTTCACGCCCCAGCTCAGCCCGAACACGGCCAGCCAAGTCGACAGCTCGGCCACCGGCACGTGCGACGAGGCCATCCAGGCCACGAGCAGCCAGCCCAGCGGCGTCGTCACCAGGGTGCGCCGCATCGCGTGCACGGCCTGGCGAAAGCCTTCCGCGCGGGCCGCAGCGGCGATCTCGATCGGTTGGGCGGGTGGGGGTGGCGGGGTCACGCGATCGTCGTCTCCGGGGCTGTGCCGGTGGGCCCGCCGCGGCGCGGGCGACGGCACCGGCGGCGGACGCAGCGCCCGAAGCCCCCGCCCATATCGGAGCGCCCCGCGGCCGCCGAAGACGGCGCAGGCGCGCGAGCCCGCGCCGCGGGCGCCAGCGTGCGAACGGTCACGGATCGGTGCCGGCGGCGGCGTCGTTTGCGGCCGCGCCGCGGGCCTCGCGCTCGGCCGCGCCGGCCAGCCC
>JAGWMW010000191.1 GCA_028871575.1 Burkholderiales bacterium
GTGCGATCGGCGCCTCGGCGCCGGCGCCTACTTCAGCTTCACTTCCTTGTAGAGCACGTGCTTGCGCGCCTTGGGGTCGAACTTCAGGAATTCGAGCTTCTCGGGCGTGGTCTTCTTGTTCTTGCTCGTCGTGTAGAAGTGCCCGGTGCCGGCGCTCGACTCCAGCTTGATCTTCTCGCGTCCGCCTTTGCTGGCCATGCTGTGCTCCTTCTGGAGGGGGTTAGATTTCGCCGCGGGCGCGCAGGTCGGCCACGACCTGCTCGATGCCCACCTTGTCGATCAGGCGCAGCGCCGCATTGCTGATGCGCAGCCGGATCCAGCGGTTCTCGCCCTCGACCCAGAAGCGGCGGTACTGCAGGTTCGGCAGGAACCGGCGCTTGGTCTTGTTGTTGGCGTGCGAGACGTGGTTGCCCACCATCGGGCGCTTGCCGGTGACTTGACAGACGCGTGCCATGACGCTGCTCCAGTGGTTATCGCTGCTGCCGGTGCTCGGACCCTGGGCTGGGCGGCGCTGCCGGCAAAGCCCACGATTATAAGCAGATTGCTCAGGCCGCCTGCTGTTCGAGGAAGCGCTGGGCGTCCAGCGCCGCCATGCAGCCGGTGCCGGCGCTGGTGATGGCCTGGCGGTAGACATGGTCCTGCACGTCGCCGGCGGCGAACACGCCCGGCACGCTGGTCATCGTGGCCATGCCTTCCAGCCCCGTGCGGGTGATGAGGTAGCCGTCCTTCATCGCGAGCTGGCCCTCGAAGATCGCGGTGTTGGGCTGGTGGCCGATGGCGATGAAGCAGCCCTGCACCGAGAGTTCTCGCTTGGCGCCGTCCTGGCTGCCGCGCAGGCGCACGCCGCTGACGCCGCGGGCGTCGCCCAGCACCTCGTCCAGGGTCTGCCACAGGTGCAGCTCGATCTTGCCCGCGGCCACCTTGGCCTGCACCTTGTCGAGCAGGATGGCCTCGGCGCGGAACTTGTCGCGGCGGTGGATCAGATGCACCTTGGAGGCGATGTTGGCCAGGTACAGCGCCTCCTCGACCGCGGTGTTGCCGCCGCCGACCACGCAGACCTCCTGGCCGCGGTAGAAGAAGCCGTCGCAGGTGGCGCAGCCGCTCACGCCCTTGCCCATGTAGGCCTGCTCGCTGGGCAGGCCCAGGTACTTGGCGCTGGCCCCGGTGGCCACGATCAGCGTGTCGCAGGTGTAGGTGCCCGAGTCTCCGCGCAGCGTGAAGGGGCGGCGCCCGAGGTCGACGCTGTGGACATGGTCGAACACGATCCGGGTGTCGAAGCGCTCGGCGTGCTGCAGGAAGCGCTGCATCAGCTCGGGGCCCTGCACGCCGGCCACGTCGGCCGGCCAGTTGTCGACATCGGTGGTGGTCATCAACTGGCCGCCCTGGGCGATGCCGGTGATCAGCACGGGCTGCAGGTTGGCGCGCGCGGCATACAGCGCCGCGGTGTAGCCGGCCGGGCCCGAGCCCAGGATCAGCACGCGGGCATGGCTGGCGGCAGGGGTGGGGGCGGAGGCAGGGCTGCTCATGGCGGTGGGGCAAGAAAAGGCTGAAGGGGCCGAAGCGGCGGCCCGCAAGCCCGTGCCACATCGGGGCCGGCCCGGAGTTTGCAAGCCCCGTGCGTCGGCACAATAGGCGGATTCTTGCACCCGGTGCCAACCCCGGAGCCCGCGCAGGAAAACAAGACGACCACAGGAGCGCCCTCGATGTCGATGCTGTCCAACCTGGACCTGATCCGACGTGTCCCGCTGTTCTCCATGCTCACGGCCGAGCAGGCGCAGGCCATCGCCGACAGCGTCGTCAAGCGCCGCTTCCGCCGCGGCGAGCTCGTGGTCGAGCAGGGCCGCAAGAGCAACTCGCTGTTCATCCTGCTCAACGGGCGGGCCCGCGTGCTCACGGCCGACCAGCGCGGGCGCGAGGTCATCCTGGCCGTGCTCGAGGCCGGCGACTACGTCGGCGAGATGAGCCTGATCGACAACGAGCCGCATTCGGCCACGGTGCGCTCGGAAATCCAGACCGACATGCTGGTGCTCTCGCGCAGCGACTTCGCGCGCTGCCTGCCCGAGCATTCGACGCTGGCCTACGGCATCCTGCGCGGCCTGGTGCGCCGGCTGCGCAATGCCGACCGGCAGATCGAGTCGCTGGCCCTGCTCGACGTCTACGGCCGCGTCGCGCGCACCCTGCTCGACATGGCCGAGGACATCGACGACGTCAAGATCATCCGCCACAAGGTCAGCCGCCAGGACATGGCCAAGGTGGTGGGCGCCTCGCGCGAGATGGTCAGCCGGGTCATGAAGGACCTGGAAGAGCGCGGCGTCATCGAGACCCAGGACAACGGCTCGGTGGTCATCAAGGAGCGCCTGGCCAACGAGTGACGAGGGCGCAGCCCGCGGGCCATCGGCCACAATGCGTGGCATGAGTTTCCCCCTCGGTTCCCTGGGGGCCGATACGGCCCCGACCGCCCCCCCGATGCCCGGGCCGGCCGGCGATGCGCTGCAGCGCTGGCGCCGCCAGGCCGCGGTCGCCGCGCTCGCGCTGGCCTGGCTGTTGTTCGTCCTGGCCATGGCCACCCACAGCGCGGGCGATGCCGCGTTCACGACCTCGGGCACCGGCGCGCCGCTGGCCAACAAGGCCGGGCTGCTGGGCGCACGCGTCTCCGACATGGCGTACTTCCTGTTCGGCTTCTCGGCCTGGTGGCTGGTGCCGGTGGGCCTGCGCGCCTGGCTCTCGGCGCTCGCGCGGCTGGTGCGCGGCACCCCGCCCGCCGCGCCGCCGGCGCGCGCGCTGTTCTGGCTCGGCCTGGCGTTGCTGCTGGCCTCGAGCTGCGCGCTCGAATGGACGCGGCTGTACCGCTGGGAAGACCTGCTGCCCGGCCATGCCGGCGGCGTGCTGGGCTACACGCTGGGGCCGCTGTCGATGCGCTGGCTGGGCTTCGCCGGCTCGGGGGTGCTCTGGATCGCGGCCCTGGTGGCCGGCTCGGCGCTGGCGCTGCGCTTCTCGTGGCTGGACTGGGCCGAGCGCATCGGCCGCCAGTTCGAGCGCCTGCGGCAATCGCGCCAGGGCCGGCAGGAGGCCCTGGAAGACCGCCGCCTGGGCGAGCTCGCGGCGCGCGAGCGCGAGCGGGGGGTCGAGGTGCAGCGCCAGGCGGCCGACGAGCCCGGCGAGCCGCGCGCGCTGCTCATCGAGCCGGCGCTGGCTGCGATCCCGAAGTCGCAGCGCGTGGCCCAGGAGCGCCAGGCTCCGCTGTTCGCCGAGCTGGTGGACACCAAGCTGCCGCAGGTCGACCTGCTCGACGCCGCGACCGCCTCGCGCCAGGACATGGTCACGCCCGAGGCGATCGAGATGACCTCGCGCCTGATCGAGAAGAAGCTCAAGGACTTCGGCGTCGAGGTGCGCGTGGTGGCGGCTTCGCCCGGGCCCGTGATCACGCGCTACGAGATCGAGCCGGCCACCGGCGTGAAGGGTGCGCAGGTGGTGAACCTGGCGCGCGACCTGGCGCGCTCGCTGTCGCTGGTCAGCATCCGCGTGGTCGAGGTGATCCCGGGCCGCACGACGATGGCCCTGGAGCTGCCCAACGCCCGGCGCCAGGCGATCCGGCTGTCGGAGATCCTGGGCTCGGAGGTCTACAACGCCTCGGGCTCGCTGCTGACCCTGGGCCTGGGCAAGGACATCGTGGGCAACCCCGTGGTGGCCGACCTGGCCAAGATGCCGCACTGCCTGGTGGCGGGCACCACCGGCGCGGGCAAGAGTGTGGGCATCAACGCGATGATCCTGAGCCTGCTCTACAAGGCCGAGGCGCGCGACGTGCGGCTGATCCTGATCGACCCCAAGATGCTCGAGATGAGCGTCTACGAGGACATCCCGCACCTGCTCGCGCCGGTGGTCACCGACATGAAGCAGGCCGCCAACGCGCTGGCCTGGTGCGTCGGCGAGATGGAGCGCCGCTACAAGCTGCTGAGCAAGCTGGGCGTGCGCAACCTGGCCGGCTACAACAAGAAGATCGCCGAGGCGGCCGCCGCCGGGCAGAAGCTGCCCAACCCCTTCAGCCTGACGCCAGCCGAGCCCGAGCCGCTCGAGCGCCTGCCGCACGTCGTCGTCGTGATCGACGAGCTGGCCGACCTGATGATGGTCGTGGGCAAGAAGATCGAGGAGCTGATCGCGCGCCTGGCGCAAAAGGCCCGCGCCGCCGGCATCCACCTGGTGCTCGCCACCCAGCGGCCGAGCGTGGACGTGATCACGGGCCTGATCAAGGCCAACATCCCGACCCGCCTGAGCTTCCAGGTCAGCAGCAAGATCGACAGCCGCACCATCCTCGACCAGATGGGTGCCGAGGCCCTGCTGGGCCAGGGCGACATGCTCTACCTGGCCCCCGGCGGCGGCCTGCCGATGCGGGTGCACGGCGCCTTCGTCAGCGACGAGGAAGTGCACCGCGTCGTGAACTACCTGAAGACGCAGGGCGAGCCGAACTACGTCGAGGGCATCCTCGAAGGCGGCGTGCTCGACGGCGAGGCCGAAGCCGCCGGCGGCAGCGGCGGCGGGGCCACCTCGGGCGGCGAGTCCGACTCGATGTACGACAACGCGGTGGCGGTGGTGCTGCAGCACAAGCGGGCCTCGATCTCGCTCGTGCAGCGGCACCTGCGCATCGGCTACAACCGGGCGGCGCGGCTGCTCGAGCAGATGGAGCAGGCCGGGCTGGTCTCGCCGATGGGCCACAGCGGCAACCGCGACATCCTCGTGCCGCGGCGCGAAGAATGAAGCCGCGCCGCCGCCTGCTGCAGCTGGGCTGCGCCGCGCTGCTGCTGGCCCTGGCCGGTGCCGCCCGGGCCGATGCGGTCGACCTGCTCCGCGCCTTCGTGCGCGACGTGAAGAGCGCGCGCGCCGAGTTCACGCAGACCGTGACCTCGGTCGACGGCGCGCGCAAGAAGGTCTCCAGCGGCACCTTCGAGTTCGAGCGCCCGAACCGCTTCCGCTTCGAGTACCTGCAGCCCTACCGGCAGCTCATCGTCGCTGACGGCCGGCAGGTCTGGATCTACGACCCCGGCCTCGACCAGGTCAGCACCCGCCCGCTGGACCAGGCGCTGGGCGCCACGCCGGCAGCGCTGCTGGCCGGGGGATCGCTCGATGCGCAGTTCACGCTGACCGCCCAGCCCGCCAGCGACGGCATCGACTGGGTGCTGGCCACGCCCAAGGTCAAGGACGGCCCGTTCCAGAGCATGCGCGTGGGCTTCCGCGGCGCCACCCTGGCCGCGGTTGAGATCGTCGACAGCTTCGGGCAGCACTCCGAGCTGCGCTTCACCGCCTTCCAGCCCAACGTGGCCCTGCCGGCCGAGCGCTTCCGCTTTACGCCCCCGGACGGGGCCGACGTGATCCGGCCTTGACCCGGCCGCCCATGGCGCCGCAGGCGGCCCTGTTCGACGAGGCCGCCGCCGCGCAGGCCGCCGCGCCGCTGGCCGAGCGGCTGCGGCCGCGCCATCTCGACGAGGTGGTCGGGCAGGCGCACCTGCTCGGGCCGGGGCGGCCGCTGCGGGTGGCCTTCGAGTCGCGCCGGCTGCCCTCGATGCTGCTGTGGGGCCCGCCCGGCGTCGGCAAGACGACGCTGGCCCGGCTGCTGGCCACGGCCACCGGCGCGCATTTCATCGTGCTGTCGGCGGTGCTGGCGGGCGTAAAGGACATCCGAGAGGCGGTCGAGCAGGCGCAGGCGCTGCGCGCTCAGGGGCGGGCCACGGTGGTCTTCGTCGACGAGGTGCACCGCTTCAACAAGGCGCAGCAGGATGCCTTCCTGCCGCACGTCGAGTCGGGCCTGTTCAGCTTCATTGGGGCCACGACCGAGAACCCTTCGTTCGAAGTCAACTCGGCCCTGCTGTCGCGCGCCACCGTCCATGTGCTGCAGCCGCTGGAAGACGCCGAGCTCGACCGGCTGCTGGCGCGCGCCGAGGCGGTGCTCGGCGCACCGGCGCTGGCCGACGCCGCCCGGCGCCGGCTGCTGGCGCACGCCGACGGCGACGCCCGGCGCCTGCTCAATGCCTACGAGAACCTGGTGGCGGCGCACGCCGGCGCGGCCGAGCTGGGCGAGGCGCAGCTGGAGGCGACGCTGGGCCGCCAGCTGCGCCGCGGCGACAAGGGCGGCGACGTCTTCTACGACCTGATCTCGGCGCTGCACAAGTCGGTGCGCGGCTCCGACCCCGATGCCGCGCTCTACTGGCTGGCGCGCCTGCTCGATGCCGGGGCCGACCCGCGCTATGCCGCGCGCCGGCTGCTGCGCATGGCCTGCGAGGACATCGGTCTGGCCGACCCGCGGGCGCTGCGCCTGGCG
>JAGWMW010000192.1 GCA_028871575.1 Burkholderiales bacterium
AAACCAAGGGCAAGAACCGCCTGCAGATCACCGACCACGAGGGCAAGGTGCACGAGGAGCTGGTCGCCAAGGAGAAGAACATCCTGGTCCACGAGGGGCAGGTGGTCAACCGCGGCGAGCTGGTGGTCGACGGCAGCGCCGATCCGCAGGACATCCTGCGCCTGCTGGGCATCGAGGAGCTGGCGCGCTACATCGTCGACGAGGTGCAGGACGTCTACCGCCTGCAGGGCGTGAAGATCAACGACAAGCACATCGAGGTGATCGTGCGCCAGATGCTGCGCCGGGTGCAGATCGTGGGCGTGGGCGACACCGGCTACATCGCCGGCGAGCAGGTCGAGCGCTCCGAGCTGCTCGACACCAACGACCGCATGCGCGCCGAGGGCAAGATGCCCGCCACGCACGCCGACGTGCTGCTGGGCATCACCAAGGCCAGCCTGTCGACCGATTCGTTCATCTCGGCCGCCTCCTTCCAGGAGACGACCCGGGTGCTGACCGAAGCGGCGATCATGGGCAAGCGCGACGAGCTGCGCGGCCTGAAGGAGAACGTCATCGTCGGCCGCCTGATCCCCGCCGGCACCGGCATGGCCTTCCACGAGGCGCGCCGCGCCAAGGAGGCCATGGACGAGAGCGAGCGCCGGGCGATCGCACTGCAGGAGGCCGAGGAACTGGCGGCCGTGCAGATGGCCAACGTGGACGCCGCCACCGCGGCGGCGGCCGCGGCGGGCGAGTCGGCCGGCTGAACGCCCGCGGACTGAACGCAGTGGGGCGGCTTCGGCCGCCCCTTTTTTTGCTCAGCCTTCGGGGGCCAGCTGCTCCGGCGTGCCGATCGCCAGCCCCAGCGCAAGCGCGCGGCGGCGCAAGGCCAGCACGTCGCGGTCGCGGCTGATCAGCCAGCGCGCGCGCCCGGCCAGCGCCAGGTCGACGAACATCTGGTCTGCACCGTCGCGGCAGCGCAGCAGCGGCGTTGCCGGGGCCGGCGCCACCGGCGTCATCTGCTCGTCGACGCGGCGCAGCAAGGCCTGCGCGTCGGGCCGCCAGGCCTGCAGCAGCGCCCGGCCCAGCACCTGCTCCAGCTCATCGCGCATGGCCGGCGTCGCCAGCCAGCGCAGCTGCCCCGCCGCCAAGGCCCGCCGCAGCCAGTCCGCGCGCGTGTCGCGGAACAGAAACAAGTCGAGCACCACGTTGGTGTCGATCACCGCGGCCGGCGCATCGGGGCCAATGCCGTCGGCGGCGCTGGGCGCAAGGCGCTGCTCTTGTGCGGCGGCCGGTGCAGGGCTATGGTCGTTGCTCAACAGACCCTGGAGCATAGCCATGACGACCCGAACTGCCGAGCCGCGCGACCGCCTGATGGAGGACCTGCGCGCCGTGATCGCCGATGCCGAAGAGCTGCTGGCACTGACCAAGGACCAGGCCGGCGACAGCGCGGCCCGGCTGCGCGAGCGCGTGCAGGAGCGCCTGCTGCGCGCCCGCGACCGCCTCGGCGATCTGCAGGACTCGGCCTTCGAGCGCGCCCGCGCCGCCGGCGTGGCCGCCGACGACTACGTCCACGAGCAGCCCTGGCAGGCCGTGGGCATTGCCGCCGGCGTGGGCGTGCTGATCGGGCTGCTGCTGGGCCGCCGTTGACGGCGCCGCCCGCGGTGAGCACCACCGGGTCCCCGCGCGGGCTGTTCGCCTCGGGGCAGCGCCTGCTGGGCACGGCGCTGGAACTGCTGCAGGTGCGGGCGGACCTGCTCGCGCTCGAGTTCGAGAACGAAAAGCAGCGCCTGCTCGACGCCCTGGGCCTGGCCGTCATGGCCCTGCTCGGCCTGGGCATCGGCGTGTTGCTGCTGTGCGCCTGGCTTGTGATGGCGGTCGATCCGGCGCAGCGCGAGCGGGTGCTGGCCGCGCTGGCGCTGCTGTTCCTCGCCGGCGGCGCCTGGGCGCTGCAGGCGGCACGCGCGCGTCTTAGCCACCCCGAGGGCCTGTTCAAGCTGAGCGCGGCCGAGCTGGCCCGCGACCGCGAGGCCTTGGCGGCCGCTGCCGGCCGGGTCGACCGGTCTGGCCGGGCCGACCAGGCCGACCGCGCAGACCGCACCGGCCGGTCGCCCCCCGACTGACCATGTCGCAGGCGAGAAGGCGGCTCGACGATCGCCGCGACCGGCTGCTGCGCCGCAGCGCCCGGCTGCGCGCCGAGCTCGGGGTCGAGCTCGCCTCCTGGCGCCGGCCGCTGGCGGCCGCCGATCTGGTGCAGGCCGGCTGGGGCTGGCTGCGCGCGAACCCGCAATGGCCGCTCGCCGCCCTGGCGCTGGCAGCCGTCGCCCGCCCTCGGCGGCTGTGGCGCTGGCTGGGCGTCGGGCTGTCGGCCTGGAGGGCGGGCCGCTCACTGACCCGCTTGCTGGGTCAGCGGCGCAGGCGCCGCTGACGCGGCGCTCGCGCCGCATCGATGTCGACGGCTTGCCGGCGCCGGCCGCGCGGCATACAATCGAAGGCTTTTCGGCAGAAGTTGCCCTTGCCCGCCGGGCGGTACCAGACGATTCGGCAGACGATGCGGGTCGGTACGGGTCGGTACAAGGCGGGGTGGCCGGAGATCAGCGCGGGTCGATTCGGGTTGATTCGAGTCGATTGCGCGACTGCCGAAATCCGGCTCGGCCCGATCCGAGCCCGCCGAGTTCATACGGAAACGAGCCTCCCATGCCCACCATCAACCAGCTCGTGCGCCATGGCCGTCAGGTCGAGGTCACGAAGTCCAAGTCGCCTGCGATGCAGAACAGCCCGCAGCGCCGCGGCGTGTGCACGCGCGTCTACACCACCACCCCGAAGAAGCCGAACTCGGCGCTGCGCAAGGTGGCCAAGGTGCGCCTGACCAACGGCTTCGAGATCATCTCGTACATCGGCGGCGAAGGGCACAACCTGCAGGAGCACAGCGTGGTGCTGGTGCGCGGCGGCCGGGTCAAGGACCTGCCCGGCGTGCGCTACCACATCGTGCGCGGCTCGCTCGACCTGCAAGGCGTCAAGGATCGCAAGCAGTCGCGCTCCAAGTACGGCGCCAAGCGCCCGAAGAAGGCATAACGGCTTCGGCCCGAACGCAGGGGCGGCACCAACGCCGCTCCAGTAAGTGAAAGGTCTCGATGGCCTTTCTCGGTGCCGGCTGAACACCGGCACCCACTGAAACCCCCGAAGGAAGACTCCCATGCCACGTCGCCGCGAAGTCCCCAAGCGCGAGATCCTGCCCGACCCGAAGTTCGGCTCCATCGACCTGTCCAAGTTCATGAACGTGATCATGGAGTCGGGCAAGAAGGCGATCGCCGAGCGCATCATCTACGGTGCGCTCGAGCAGGTCGAGACCAAGGCCCAGAAGGATCCGCTGGAGATCTTCATGGTCGCGCTGAACAACATCAAGCCGATGGTCGAGGTCAAGTCGCGCCGTGTCGGCGGCGCGAACTACCAGGTGCCGGTCGAAGTCCGGCCCGTGCGCCGGCAGGCCCTGGCCATGCGCTGGCTGAAGGAAAGCGCGCGCAAGCGCGGCGAGAAGTCGATGGCCGCCCGCCTGGCCAACGAGCTGCTGGAAGCCAGCGAAGGCCGCGGCGGCGCGGTCAAGAAGCGCGACGAGGTGCACCGCATGGCCGAGGCGAACAAGGCCTTCTCGCACTTCCGCTTCTAAGCGCGACCCCGCCCGTCTTCCGGCCGCCTTTCCGGGTTATCCCCAACCCGCGGGCGGCCCCTGCATTTGGAGAAACACCATGGCCCGCAAGACCCCCATCGAGCGCTACCGCAACATCGGCATCAGCGCCCACATCGACGCCGGCAAGACCACCACGACCGAGCGCATCCTGTTCTACACGGGGGTCAACCACAAGATCGGCGAGGTGCACGACGGCGCGGCCACCATGGACTGGATGGAGCAGGAGCAGGAGCGCGGCA
Organism: Burkholderiales bacterium; assembly: GCA_028871575.1. Lineage (GTDB taxonomy): Bacteria > Pseudomonadota > Gammaproteobacteria > Burkholderiales > Burkholderiaceae_C > Rubrivivax. The sequence goes on from JAGWMW010000192.1 coordinate 3,901, forward strand.
TCACGATCACGTCGGCCGCCACCACCTGCTTCTGGAAGGGCATGGACCTGAGCCATCCCGAGCACCGCATCAACATCATCGACACACCCGGGCACGTGGACTTCACGATCGAGGTCGAGCGCAGCATGCGCGTGCTCGACGGCGCGTGCATGGTCTATTGCGCCGTGGGCGGCGTGCAGCCGCAGTCCGAGACCGTCTGGCGCCAGGCCAACAAGTACAAGGTGCCGCGGCTGGCCTTCGTCAACAAGATGGACCGCACCGGCGCCAACTTCTACAAGGTCTACGACCAGATGAAGGCCCGGCTGAAGGCCAACCCCGTGCCGATCGTGATCCCCATCGGCGCGGAGGAGAACTTCACCGGCGTGATCGACCTCGTCGTGATGAAGGCCATCATCTGGGACGAAGCCTCGCAGGGCATGAAGTTCGAATACCGGGACATCCCCGCCGAGCTGCTGGCCGAGGCGCAGAAGTGGCGCGAGAACATGGTCGAGGCCGCGGCCGAGGCCAGCGAGGACCTGATGAACAAGTACCTCGAGTCGGGCGAACTCAGCCCCGCCGAGATTCTGCAGGGCATCCGGTCGCGCACCATCGCCGCCGAGATCCAGCCCATGTTCTGCGGCACCGCCTTCAAGAACAAGGGCGTGCAGCGCATGCTCGACGGCGTGATCGACTTCATGCCTTCGCCGGTGGACATCCCGCCCGTGCCGGGCACGGACGACGACGACAAGCCGACGGCGCGCCGCGCCGCCGATGACGAGAAGTTCGCCGCGCTCGCGTTCAAGCTGATGACCGACCCCTATGTCGGTCAGCTCACGTTCGTGCGCGTCTATTCGGGCGTGCTGAAGTCGGGAGACTCGGTCTACAACCCGATTCGAGGCAAGAAGGAGCGCATCGGCCGGATCCTGCAGATGCACGCCAACCAGCGCGAGGAGATCAAGGAGATCCTGGCCGGCGACATCGCCGCCTGCGTGGGCCTGAAGGACGTGACCACCGGCGAGACCCTGTGCGACCCCGAGTCGATCATCACGCTCGAGAAGATGATCTTCCCCGAGCCCGTGATCAGCCAGGCCGTGGAGCCCAAGACCAAGGCCGACCAGGAGAAGATGGGCATCGCGCTCGGACGGCTCGCGCAGGAGGACCCGAGCTTCCGCGTGCGCACCGACGAAGAGAGCGGCCAGACCATCATTTCCGGCATGGGCGAGCTGCACCTGGAGATCATCGTCGACCGCATGAAGCGTGAGTTCGGCGTCGAGGCCAACGTCGGCAAGCCGCAGGTGGCCTACCGCGAGACCATCCGCAAGCCGGTGGCCGACGTCGAGGGCAAGTTCGTGCGCCAGTCCGGCGGCAAGGGCCAGTACGGCCACGTCGTGCTCAAGATCGAGCCGCAGGAGCCGGGCAAGGGCTTCGAGTTCGTCGACGCGATCAAGGGCGGCGTGGTGCCGCGCGAGTTCATCCCGGCGGTCAAGAAGGGCGTCGAGGACACCCTGCCCAACGGCGTGCTGGCGGGCTACCCGGTGGTCGACGTGAAGGTCACGCTGACCTTCGGTTCCTACCACGAGGTGGACTCGAACGAGAACGCCTTCAAGATGGCTGCCAGCATCGGCTTCAAGGACGGTTGCCGCAAGGCCAGCCCCGTGATCCTCGAGCCGATGATGGCCGTGGAAGTCGAGACGCCCGAAGACTACGCCGGCGGCGTGATGGGCGACCTCTCCAGCCGCCGCGGCATGGTGCAGGGCATGGACGACATGCCCGGCGGCGGCAAGGTCATCCGCGCCGAGGTGCCGCTGTCCGAGATGTTCGGCTACAGCACCACGCTGCGCTCGATGAGCCAAGGCCGGGCCACCTACACGATGGAGTTCAAGCACTACAGCGAGGCGCCGAAGAACGTCGCCGACGCCATCATCACCGCGCGCGGGAAATAGGGACCACCCCCCGAAGCGCCTGCGGCGCTCCCCCTCGAGGGGGCGCCGCTGGCGGCCCGGCAAAGCCGGTTCCGCGGCGTCCACTCGATTTTTTCGGTCTTCGGCCCCGATGTCTTGCTGCCAGTGGCAAGGCGATGCGCGGAGACGTTAAACGTTCACTGGCAACGCTCTTCTTCGGAGATTTGGGAATGGCAAAAGGCAAATTCGAACGCACGAAGCCGCACGTGAACGTGGGGACGATCGGGCACGTGGACCATGGCAAGACGACGCTGACGGCGGCGATCACGACGGTGCTGTCGGCCAAGTTCGGTGGCGAGGCCAAGGCGTACGACCAGATCGACGCGGCGCCGGAGGAGAAGGCGCGCGGCATCACCATCAACACCGCGCACGTCGAGTACGAGACCAGCAAGCGCCACTACGCGCACGTGGACTGCCCCGGGCACGCCGACTACGTCAAGAA
>JAGWMW010000193.1 GCA_028871575.1 Burkholderiales bacterium
ACTTGGAGGATCGCGAGAAAGGCTTCCTGCGGCACTTCGACCGCGCCGATCTGCTTCATGCGCTTCTTGCCCGCCTTCTGCTTCTCGAGCAGCTTCTTCTTGCGCGTGATGTCGCCGCCGTAGCATTTTGCCAGCACGTTCTTGCGCAGGGCCTTGATGTTCTCGCGCGCGATGATGTTGGCGCCGATGGCGGCCTGGATCGCCACGTCGTACATCTGGCGCGGGATCTGCTCGCGCATCTTGGCCGCCACCGCCCGGCCGCGGTACTGGCTCTGGGCGCGGTGCACGATGATGCTCAGCGCATCGACGCGGTCGCCGTTGATCAGCAGGTCGACCTTGACGACGTCGGCGGCCCGGTAGGCCTTGAACTCGTAGTCCATGCTGGCGTAGCCGCGGCTGACGCTCTTGAGCTTGTCGAAGAAGTCCAGCACGATCTCGGCCAGCGGCAGCTCGTAGGTCAGCATCACCTGGCGGCCGTGGTAGGCCATGTTCAGCTGCACCCCGCGCTTCTGGTTGGCCAGCGTCATCACCGGGCCCACGCTGTCCTGCGGCATGTACAGGTGCACCGTGACGATGGGCTCGCGGATCTCGCGGATGCGGCCCTGGTCGGGCATCTTGCTCGGGTTCTCGACCATCAGCACGGTGCCGTCGTTCAGCTCGACCTCGTAGACGACGCTGGGCGCGGTGGTGATGAGGTCCTGGTCGAATTCGCGCTCGAGCCGTTCCTGCACGATCTCCATGTGCAGCAGGCCCAGGAAGCCGCAGCGGAAGCCGAAGCCCAGGGCCTGGCTCACCTCCGGCTCGTAGCGCAGGCTGCTGTCGTTGAGCTTGAGCTTCTCGAGCGCGTCGCGCAGCTGGTCGTACTCGCTCGCCTCGGTCGGGTACAGGCCTGCGAAGACCTGGGGCTGGATCTCCTTGAAGCCGGGCAGCGCCTGGGACGCCGGCCCCGCGTTGTTGGGCAGCTTCTTCTCCAGCGTGACAGTGTCGCCCACCTTGGCCGCCTGCAGTTCCTTGATGCCGCAGATGACGAAGCCCACCTCGCCCGCCTTCAGCGCCTCGCGCGGGACCGACTTGGGCGTGAACACGCCCATCTGCTCGATGCCGTAGACGGCGTCGGTGGCCATCAGCCGGATGCGCTCGCCCTTGGCGAAGCTGCCGTCGACCACCCGCACCAGCATCACGACGCCGACGTAGTTGTCGAACCAGCTGTCGACGATCATCGCGCGCGGCGGGCCGCCGGGGTCGCCGCGCGGCGCCGGCATGCGGTGCACCACGGCCTCGAGGATCTCGTCCAGCCCCAGGCCGGTCTTGGCCGAGCAGGGGATCGCGTCCTCCGCGTCGATGCCGATCACGTCCTCGATCTCGCGCTTGGCGTTCTCGGGGTCGGCCTGCGGCAGGTCCATCTTGTTGAGCACCGGCACGACCTCGACGCCCAGGTCGAGCGCGGTGTAGCAGTTGGCCACCGTCTGCGCCTCCACGCCCTGCGAGGCGTCCACCACCAGCAGCGCGCCCTCGCAGGCGCTGAGCGAGCGGCTGACTTCGTAGGAGAAGTCGACGTGGCCGGGGGTGTCGATCAGGTTGAGCTGGTAGCGCTGGCCGTTGCGCGCGGTGTACTCGAGCGCCGCGGTCTGGGCCTTGATCGTGATGCCGCGCTCGCGCTCGAGCTCCATCGAGTCGAGCACCTGCGCCTCCATCTCGCGGTCGGACAGGCCGCCGCAGCGCTGGATGATGCGATCGGCCAGCGTGCTCTTGCCGTGATCGATGTGGGCAATGATCGAGAAGTTGCGGATGTGGTTCATCGGGCGGGTGGGCGTCGCGCTGGCGCTGCGCAGGGCGCGAGCGCGATGGACGGGTCGCTGGCCGCAAGCAGGTTGCCGCAGCCGTGCCGGCGGGCCTTCATCGACGTCGCCGAGCGACTAAAAAAAAGGCGCGTCCAAGATGGTGACGCGCCTTCCAACAGAACGTTTGGCAACTGCTTGTTGGGCGTTCATTGTAGCCAAAAGGATCGCGCCGGAACCCGCGTCGTTGCTTGATTTCCGGCCGTTGCGGCGACCCGACAGGCAAAAGTTTTCAACAGATTATCAACAGCCTGTGGACAGGCTCGGCTCGCGCAAGGTGAGGGCTCGCTTGGACCCTGAATCATCGGTAAAGCGCTAGTCCCGGAAAGTCATTCTAGACGGCAGGGCCGCTAATCCCTCGCCACCCCGAAAATAGGTGAGCGCACGCTGACATCAACGACCCGGTCGATGTCGCATCGCGAAGCCGGGGCCGGCGGCACGATCTCACGATGCGGAAAAACCCCTCACTGCGCTGGGCGGATCACGAGGTAGTTCGTCCACTCCCCGCGGCGCACCAGGACGCTGACCGCGCGCAGCTTCTCGGCCTTGGCCGCCGCGGCGGCGAACTGTTTCGCGTTGGCGACCTCGGTGTTGTTGAGCGACAGGATCACGTCGCCCTCGCGCAGGCCGGCGCGCGCGGCCACGCCATCGGCGGCCTCCACGCGCACGCCGCCGCTCACGCGCAGCGCCTTCTTCTGCGCATCGCTCAAGTCGGAGACCGTCAGCCCCAGCACGCTCTTGGCGGGCCGCGGCGCGCCGCCCTGGTCCTCGGCGGGCTTGGCGGCGGCGTTGTCGGCGGCGAACTCGGCCACCGTGACGGCGATGTCCTTGGTCGCGCCGCGGCGGAACACCTGCAGCGTGGCGCGCGCGCCGGGCTTGATTGCTCCGATCATGCGCGGCAGGTCGGAGGACTTGTCGACCGCCTTGCCGTCCACCTTCAGGATGATGTCGCCGGCCTCGACGCCGGCCTTGTCGGCCGGACCGTCCTTCTCCACGCCCTGCACCAGCGCCCCGCGCGGCAGACCCAGGCCGATGGCGTCGGCCACTTCCTTGGCCACGGGCGAGATCTGCACCCCGATGCGCCCGCGCGTGACGTGGCCGGTGGCGCGCAGCTGGTCGGCCACCCGCATGGCCTCGTCGATCGGGATCGCGAAGCTGATGCCCATGAAGCCGCCCGAGCGGCTGTAGATCTGCGAATTGATGCCCACCACCTCGCCGCGCAGGTTGATCAGCGGGCCGCCCGAGTTGCCGGGGTTGATGGCGACGTCGGTCTGGATCAGCGGCAGGTAGTCGCCGGTGTCGCGCTGCTTGGCGCTGACGATGCCGGCGGTGACGGTGTTGTCCAGGCCGAAGGGCGAGCCGATGGCCATCACCCACTCGCCGACCTTGAGCCGGCTCACGTCGCCGATCTTCACGAAGGGCAGGCCGGTGGCATCGACCTTGACCACCGCGACGTCGCTGCGCTTGTCGGCGCCGACGATGCGGGCCTTGAGCTCGCGCTTGTCGGTGAGGGTGACCGTCACCTCGTCGGCGCCCTCCACCACGTGGGCGTTGGTCATGATGTAGCCGTCGGCGCTGAGGATGAAGCCCGAGCCCACGCCGCGCAGCTGGGGCTGGCCGCCGTCGTCGCCGCGCCGGGGGTCGGGCCGGCCCGGCACCGGGATGCCGAAGCGGCGGAAGAACTCCTCGAGGTTGGGGTCCATCGGGCCGCTGCCGCTGGCCGGGGCGGGGCGCTCGGCGGTGCGGATGTTGACCACCGACGGGCCCACGCGCTCGGCCAGCTCGGAGAAGTCGGGCAGCTGCACGGTGGGCGTGGCCGTGGCCGCGGCGCCGCCCTGGGCGTGGCCGGCCAGGGGCAGGCCCGCCGCGGCCAGCAGCAACAACGTGGCGGCCTGGCGCGCGAGGCGGCCGGGCCAGGGGCAGGCGAGGAGCTGGGTCATGGGGATCTCGGGTGGGAGGTCGTCAGAGACGGTCGCAGGCACGGCCGCGAACCGCAGGCCCGGGCACGCCCGAACGATAGCGGCAGCGCGGCGGCGCTGCGCGCGGGACCGGGGGAAGGGCCGTCGGCCCGGGGGCTCAAGGCTGGCGGCGTTCCAGCGCCACGCTGAACAGCCGCAAGGTGGGCAACGGCACGTCGCCGACGGTCGTCACCCAGTAGTCGCCGCGGCGCACGATGAGCGTGGCGGTGGCGCCGCGCCGGCCCTGGGCCTCGTTGCGATGCTGCGCCGCGCGGTAGGGTTCGACGAAGATCGAGACATGGGTCAGGCCGTCGTCGAAGACCGCCTGCATCACCGGCCCGCCTTCGCCGGCATCCATGGTGCGGCGGATGCAGCCCGCCAGCTCGAAGCCCGGCACCGGCCGCGCCAGCGTCCAGCCCTCGGCCTGCAGCGTGGTGCGCTGCTGCTGCGGCTGCACGACCCGGTAGCCCTGCGGATGGTGCGGGTCGATCATGGCCTGCAGCACGCTGGCCGGCTGCGGCCGCACGCCGATGTCGATCTCGGAGAAAGCGGTCGACTCCAGCACCGCCGGCGCCGCGCGGCCCTCGCCGGCCGGCGCGATGACGTCGTCGCGCAGCAGCAGCCCGGTGGCCTGGTCGGCCCACAGGCGCTGGGCGTAGCGCAGGTCGTCGCGCGGCAGCAGGCTGAACACCGCGGCCTCGCGGCCGGCCACGCGGTCGGTGCCTTCGGCGTGCAGCGTGTATTGCTCCAGCGCCCGCGGCTCCACCTGCTGCGGCGTGGTCGACCAGCCGGCCAGGGTCTCGCGCCGCTCGATCACGGCCACGTGCGCCTGCGGCCACAGCGTCTGCACGATGTTGTCGTGGCGCACGATGCGCTGCTGGCGTCCGTCCTGCACCTCGAGGTGCTCGTAGGTCTGGTCGCCGACGGCGTAGTGCCAGACGCGCGAGCTGGTCATGGTGCCGCCGCTGCTGAACACCATCACGCCCTGGTAGTTGCCATGGTTGGCGGCGGCATGGATGCGCGCCAGCCAGGCGCGCGGGTCGATGGCGGGCGCGCCCTCGCCCGCCGTCCCGGCGTGCGCGGCGATCGGCAGCAGGCTGCTGACGAAGGTCGCCAGCGAGAGCCAGCGCAGCACGGCGCGGGCCATCAGCGGCCGCTGTCGGCGGGCGTGAGCAGGTCGACGCGGCGCAGCGTGCCCCCGGGCACGGCCATCGTCATGCCGGTGCCCACCGCCTGGTGGGCGCGCAGGAACTCGTCCAGCCGCGCATCGCGCAGCAGGCCGGCATCGTTGACCAGCGCGGGGCGGGCGCGCCCGGTGCCGACCGTGAGCATGGGTGCGGCTGCCGTGGTGGCCGAAACGCCGGCGGGGCTCGACGCGGCAGCCATCTCGGTGCTCGGCGGCGCGACGCCGACCGCGGGCCCGGAGCGCAGGACCACCAGCACGCCGGCCACGGCGGCGAAGCCGGCCGCCATGGCGGCCGGCACCAGCCAGGGCTGGCGGCGCTTCGGCGCCGGCGCCAGCACCACGGGCTCGGCTGCCAGCCGCTGCCGCAGCGCGCCCAGGAAGGCAGCGTCTCGCCCCCGCGACGAGGCCAGCTCGTCGGAGCGCAGCACGTCGCCGATCAGGTGGTAGGCATGCCAGGTCTGCCGGGCCGGGGCGTCGTCGCGCCAGCGGTGGCAGGCCTGCTCGACGGCGGCCTCGCCCCCCTGGCCGTCGACCAGGGCCGACAGCCAGTCGTCGGCGGGCTGGGCAGCGGGGGCGGTGCGGGCGGGGTGGGCAGGCTGAGGCTTCATGGGATGTCCGGCAGGCGGGGGCGGCGTGGCGTCGAAGTCGGGGCTCACCAGCGCTCGCCCGGTTGGGTGTCGAGCAGCGGCCGCAGGCGCGTGGCGATGGCCTCACGGGCGCGGAAAATGCGGGAGCGCACGGTACCGATGGGGCAGTTCATGGCGTCGGCGATTTCTTCGTAGCTGAGGCCCTCGATCTCGCGCAGCGTGATCGCCTGCCGCAGGTCTTCGGACAGCGCCTCGACGGCCGCATTGACCGCGGCGGCGATCTCCTTGCTGGCCATCAGCGCTTCGGGTGTCTCGCCATCGCTTAGTTCATTCTCGGCGCGCGAAGGTTCCTCGCCGTCCTCGCCCGCATTGCGCGCCGATTCGAACACCAGCGGGTCGCGCTTGAGATCGACCAGCGCCTTCTTGGCGGTGTTGACGGCGATGCGGTACATCCAGGTGTAGAAGGCGCTGTCGCCGCGGAACTGCGGCAGCGCGCGGTAGGCGCGGATGAAGCTCTCCTGCGCGATGTCCTGCACCAGGTCGACGTCGCGCACCATGCGCCCGATCAGGCGCTCGATGCGCCGCTGGTACTTGACCACCAGCATCTCGAAGGCGCGCACGTCGCCGCGCTTGGCGCGCTCCACGAGCAGGGCATCGGCGTCCGCGTCAGGCATTCAGCCGCTCACTCGCGGGGCGCTGGCGCGCGGGGTG
>JAGWMW010000194.1 GCA_028871575.1 Burkholderiales bacterium
CACATTGGCGACAATAGCGGCATGGGCGAGAACGTGATCCCGCTGGTCGACCAGCGCCATGCGTCGACCGTGCCGCCGGTGCCGGCGAGGCCGGGGCCGCTGCCCGGCCGGCTGCTCGACACCCGCGGCCGGCCGCTGCGCGACCTGCGCATCTCGGTCACCGACCGCTGCAACTTCCGCTGCAGCTACTGCATGCCCAAGGAAGTGTTCGACCCGCAGTACCGCTTCCTGCCGCAGGGCGAGCTGCTGAGCTTCGAGGAGATCACGCGCACGGCGCGCCTGTTCGCGGCCCAGGGCGTGACCAAGCTGCGGCTGACTGGCGGCGAGCCGCTGCTGCGCCGGCACCTGGAGACGCTGGTAGCGCAGCTGGCGGCGCTGCGCACGCCGGCGGGCCAGGCGCTGGACCTCACGCTCACCACCAACGGCTCGCTGCTCGAGCGCAAGGCGCAGGCGCTGCACGCGGCCGGCCTGCGCCGCGTGACGGTGAGCCTGGACGCGCTGGACGACGCCACCTTCCGCCGCATGAACGACGTCGACTTTCCCGTTGCCGACGTGCTGCGCGGCATCGAGGCGGCGCAGCGGGCCGGGCTGGCCCCGATCAAGATCAACATGGTGGTCAAGCGCGGCACCAACGACGAGCAGATCGTGCCGCTGGCGCGCCATGTGCGCGAGCACTGCGGGCCCGGCGTGGTGCTGCGCTTCATCGAGTACATGGACGTCGGTGCCACCAACGGCTGGCGCCTGGACGAGGTGCTGCCCTCGCGCGAGGTGGTGCGCCGGCTCGACGACGCCTTCGGCCTGGAGCCGCTGGCGCCCGCGGCGCCTGGCGAGACCGCCGAGCGCTGGCGATACCGCGACGGCGGCGGCGAGATCGGCGTCATCGGCAGCGTGACGCAGGCCTTCTGCCACGACTGCAACCGCGCCCGCCTGTCCACCGAAGGCCGGCTCTACCTGTGCCTGTTCGCCAGCCGCGGGCACGACCTGCGCGCCCTGCTGCGCGGCCGCGGCCCCGAAGGCCAGCCCTACAGCGACGAGCAGATCGCCGCGGCCATCGGCGCGGTCTGGGCCGGCCGCGACGACCGCTACTCCGAGCTGCGCGGCGCGGCAAAGGCTGCTGCCGGCAGCGGCGAGCGGCGGGTGGAGATGCACTACATCGGCGGATAGAACCCCATGAACAGCCAGACCACCCTGCGGCAGTTGCTGGGCACCGGCGAGGACGATGCGATCGCCCTCACCGCCCCTGACCGGCCGGCCCTGAGCTTCGGCGCGCTGCGCGCCCTCGTCGAGCGCACCGGGGGCCTGCTGGCCGCGCAGGGCCTGGGGCGCGGCGACCGCATCGCCATCGTGCTGCCCAACGGGCCCGAGATGGCGGCCTGCTTCGTCGCCGTGGCCTGCCACGCCGCCGCCGCGCCGCTGAACCCGGGCTACCGCGACGAAGAGTTCGCGTTCTACCTGGCCGACCTCAAGGCCGGCGCGCTGATCGTCGCGCATGGCAGCGACACGCCGGCGCTGGCGACCGCACGCACGCTGGGCCTGCAGGTGTTCGAGCTGCAGGCCGGGGCAGCGGCCGGCGACTTCACGCTTCATCCTGTCGCCACGGCGGCCACGGCGGCACGGGCGGCCGGGCCCAGCGACCGCGGCCCGGCGCGTCCGGAAGACACCGCGATGCTGCTGCACACCTCGGGCACCACCTCGCGGCCCAAGCTCGTGCCGCTGTCGCAGCGCAACCTGTGCGCCTCGGCCGGCCACATCGCGCGCACGCTGCAGCTCGGGCCCGGCGACCGTGGCCTGAACATCATGCCGCTGTTCCATATCCACGGCCTCGTGGCCGGCGTGCTGGCGCCGCTGGCGGCCGGCTCGCAGGTGTGTTGCACGCCGGGCTTCAACGCGCTGAAGTTCTTCGGCTGGATGGCGCTGGCCCGCCCGACCTGGTACACCGCCGTGCCCACGATGCACCAGGCGATCCTGGCCCGTGCAGGCCACCACGCCGAGCTCATCCGGCGCCAGCCGCTGCGCTTCATCCGCAGCAGCAGCAGCTCGATCGCGCCGCAGGTGATCGCCGAAATCGAGGCCGTGTTCGGCGCGCCCCTGATCGAGTCCTACGGCATGACCGAGGCCGCGCACCAGATGGCCAGCAACCCGCTGCCGCCGCGCGCGCGCCGCCCCGGCAGCGTGGGCCTGGCCGCCGGCCCCGAGATCGCGATCCTGGGCGAGCACGGCGGCCTGCTGGCGGCCGGCGAGACGGGCGAGGTCGTGATCCGCGGCCCCAACGTCACTGCCGGCTACGAGGCCAACCCCGAGGCCAACGCGGCCGCCTTCGTCGACGGCTGGTTCCGCACCGGCGACCAGGGCCGGCTGGACGCCGAGGGCTACCTGCACCTGACCGGGCGGCTGAAGGAAATCATCAACCGCGGCGGCGAGAAGATCAGCCCGCGCGAGATCGACGAGATCCTGATGGACCACCCGGCGCTGGCGCAGGTGGTGTGCTTCGGCCTGCCGCACCCCCGGCTCGGCGAGGAGGTGGCGGCCGTGGTCGTGCTGCGCGAGGGCCACGGGGCCAGCGAGCGCGAGCTGCAGGACTTCGTGGCCGCGCGCGCGGCCGACTTCAAGGTGCCGCGCAAGATTCTTTTCATGGACGAGCTGCCCAAGGGCGCCACCGGCAAGCTGCAGCGCATCGGCCTGGCCGCGCGCCTGGGCCTGGCCGGATGAAGATCGCCGTCGTCGGCGCCGGGGCCATCGGCGGCTTCCTTGGCGCGCGGCTGTCGCTGGCGGGCGAGGAGGTCACCTTCGTCGCCCGCCACCGCAATCTCGAGGCCATCGGGGCGCACGGGTTCAGGCTGATCGAGGCCGACGGCCGCGAGCAGGTGGCCCGCGCGGTGCGCGCCGTGCAGCACCCCGCCGACGCCGGCCCGCAGGACGCGGTGCTGCTGGCGGTGAAGGCGCATCAGGTGCGCGATCTGCTGCCGGCGCTGCGCGGGCTGTTCGGCCCGCACACGGCCGTCGTCACGATGATCAACGGCCTGCCCTGGTGGTACTTCCACAAGCTGGCCGGGCCCTACGAAGGGCAGCGCCTGCAGAGCCTGGACCCCGACGGCGCGCTCGCGGCCCACATCGAGCCCGAGCGCCTGATCGGCGGCATCGTCTACCCCGCGGCCGAGCTCGTGGCCCCGGGCGTGGTGCGCGTGATCCAGGGCGAGCGCTTCGTGCTGGGCGAGCTCGACGGCAGCCGCAGCCCGCGCATCGAGCAGCTCGCCGCGGCGCTGATGGGGGCCGGCTTCAAGTGCCCCGTCAGCCGCGACATCCGCAGCGAGCTCTGGGTCAAGCTCTGGGGCAACCTCTGCTTCAACCCGATCTCGGCGCTGACGCACGCCACCCTCGAGGACATCTGCCGCCATGCCCCCACACGCGCGCTGGTGGCGCAGATGATGGCCGAGGCGCAGGCCGTGGGCGAGCGGCTGGGCGTGGTCTTCAAGATCGGCATCGAGCAGCGCATTGCCGGCGCCCAGGCCGTGGGCGCGCACAAGACCTCGATGCTGCAGGACATCGAGCAGGGCCGCGCACCCGAGCTCGAGGCCCTGGTGGGCGCGGTGGTCGAGCTCGGCCGACTCACCGGCACGCCCACGCCGCTGATCGAGGCGGTCTACGCCACGACCGGCCTGCTGGCGCGCACGCTGGCGAGCCAGGGCGGGCGGCTGGCGGTGCAAACGTCGTAACGGTGCAAACGTCGTAAGGGTGCAAGCGGCGTAGCGGTGCGGCCGGCGCCGTGGCGCCGAGGCGGGCGGGCTTGGAGGCCGCGCGCCCGCCGCGGCGTCAGGGCCGCACCGAATCCACGCCGCGGTTGGCCAGCCGGTCGGCGCGTTCGTTGCCGGGGTCGCCGGCGTGGCCGCGGACCCAGCGCCACTGCACCTCGTGCGCGGCGTTGAGCTCGTCCAGGCGCTGCCACAGCTCGATGTTCTTCACCGGCTTGCGGTCGGCGGTCTTCCAGCCGCGCGCCTTCCAGCCGTGGATCCAGGCCGTGATGCCGTTCTTCACGTACTCGCTGTCGGTGTAGACGGTGACGCGGCTGCGCCGGCGCAGCGACGCCAGGGCCTGGATCACGGCTGTCAGCTCCATCCGGTTGTTGGTGGTCAGGGGCTCGCCGCCGAACAGCTCCTGCTCGTGCTCGCCGCTTTGCAACCAGGCGCCCCAGCCGCCGGGGCCGGGGTTGCCGCGGCAGGCGCCGTCGGCGTAGATCACCACTTCCGTCATCGGGACTCCACATCGGCCGGCTCGCGCCGGCGCAGGTTCAGCTCGGCCGGCTCGCGCCGGCGGTTGGCCACCACGGCCGGCGCGGCCTGTGCCTTGCGGCGCTCCGGGCGCAGCCGGCCCACCAGGCGCACGCCGTGCACGCGCTTGACCGCGACCAGGAAATACACCGCGCCCAGCACCGGCCACCAGCGGTCGCCGACACGGTCCATCCACGCGAAGCGCTCGAGCCAGCCGGGGCTGTGCAGCGGCGGACGCCAGCAGCCGAAGCGGCCGGCCTCGACCTCGAAGCCGAGCAGCCGCAGCCAGTCGCGCAGCCGCCAGTAGCCGATGAAGTCGCCGGCGTCGGGCAGGAACAGGCCGCGCTCGCGCGCCAGGCCGCTGCCGCGCCGCAGGCGCCCGGCGCGCTGGCGCAGGCCCCACAGGCTGGCCGGGTTGAAGCCGGCGATGACGATGCGGCCCTCGGGCACCAGCACGCGCTCGACCTCGCGCAGGGTCTGGTGCGGGTCGCGCGCCAGCTCGAGCGCATGCGGCAGCACGACGAGGTCGATGCTCGCATCGGGCAGCGGCAGCGCATCGAACTCGCAGTGCAGGGCCACCGGCTCGTGCGCGGGCAGCATGCTCTGCAGCCCGTCGGCCGGCGGCGGCAGCGCCAGGGGCGGGCCGACGTGCAGCGAATCGCAGGCCACCCAGCGGTGGGGCATGCGGTTGGCGCGCAGCCCGTCGAGTTCGGGCAGGCCCAGTTGCAGCGCGTGAAAACCGAAAGCATCGGTCACCGCGCGATCGAGCCGGTCCTGCTCCCAGGCCATCAGATAGCGGCCGGGCGCGCTTTCGAGCCAGGACCCGAACTCTATAATCGCCTGCTGTTTGGTCATGAACCTCATCGCGCTGCCCGCCTTCGCCGACAACTACATCTGGATGCTTCACGACGGCGCGCGCGCCGTGGTGGTGGATCCGGGGGATGCGGCACCGGTGCTCGCGGCGCTCGACCAGCAGCGCCTGACGCTCGCCGGCATTCTAGTGACGCACCATCACGCCGATCATGTCGGCGGCGTGACGGCCCTGCACCCGCGGCTGCAGGGGCCCGTGTGGGGGCCGGCGCGCGAGCGCATCCCGCAGCCCTGCGTGCCGCTGGCCGAGGGCGACCGCATCGAGGTGCTGGGCCTGCCCTTCGAAGTGCTGGACGTGCCCGGCCACACGGCCGGTCACATCGCCTACGTGCAGGCCGGGCCGGGCGACGACGACGCGGCGCCGCTGCTGTTCTGCGGCGACACCTTGTTCTCGGCCGGCTGCGGCCGCCTGTTCGAGGGCACGCCGGCGCAGATGCAGCAGTCGCTGGCCAAGCTGGCCGCCCTGCCCGGCCGCACCCGCGTGTGCTGCACGCACGAGTACACGCTGTCCAACCTGCGCTTTGCCGCGGCCGTCGAGCCGGCCAACGCCCGCCGCGCCGAGCACGAGGCCCGCTGCCGCGCGCTGCGCGAGGCCGGCCGGCCCACGCTGCCCTCGACGGTGTCGCTCGAGCGCGAGATCAACCCCTTCCTGCGCTGCGCCGAGCCGGCCGTCGTGGCCGCTGCCCGGGCCCAGGGCGCGGCCGGCGACGACGAGGTGAGCGTGCTGGCGGCGCTGCGCGAGTGGAAGAACCGCTTCCGATGACCTGGCGGCGACTGCGCGGGCCCGAGCCGGGCGCCTCCCTTGCCGGCCGGGCCGCCACAGCCGCCCTGCTCGCGTTCGTGCTGCTGGCCTCGGGCTGCGCCAACCTCGCGCGGCCGCCCGGCGACGACGCGGCCGCCATCGCCGCGGCGGCCCCAGCCGCCCCAGCCGCCCCAGCCGCGTCCACTCCCGCCCTCGCCTCGGCCGCCTCCGCGCCCGAGGCCGCTGCCAGCGCAGCCCGCCTCGTCGCGGCCCCCGGCGACGCGACAGCCGACGCCGGGGCCGGCGAGGCTACGGGCGTGCGGCCCCTGACCGGCCGTCTCGACCCCGAGCAGGACAGCGGCCGCACCGACCTGTGGCAGCGCGTGCGCGAGGG
>JAGWMW010000195.1 GCA_028871575.1 Burkholderiales bacterium
CTCTCGCGCGGCTTGTCCGTGCGCGGGCTGCGCTCATATCGCGCCAGCGATGTGAGCGCGGACCAGAAGACCGGCGGCGAAGGCTAACTTCGCGCAGCGAAGTTAAGGGCCCATAGGCCCGGCCGTAGACAAAGAGATCACCGGCGAAGCCGCACTTCTGACGGGCGACGAGAGTCGCCCGTCGTCGCCTTCACGGTGCATTCCCGAACCCATCTTCACGCTGCCCGCGCAGCGCGGCCACCGCCACCACGTCGTCGTACTCGTCGTAGGCGTACAGGGCGATGTAGCCGCGGGCGCCGCGCCCGATCACGAGTTCGCGTCGGCCGGATTCGACCTTGCGCCCGATCAGCGGGTGACGCATCAGCACCTGCAGGGCGTCGATGATCTCGGCCATGCGGGTGTCCCTGTCCCCGATCTCGTGAGCCACCCAATGCGCCTCGATGCGCGCGAGGTCGTCGACCAGCCGGCCGGCGAACACCAGCCGCGTCATGGTCAGCCAGAACGGCGCATCGAAGCCCGGAACCGGGCCCGTTCTTCCGGCGCCATCGTGCGCACTTTCGGCGGGACCGGCTTCTCACCGCGCGCCAGTGCCATGGCGTAGGCGCGCAGATCCTCGTGCGTCAGGTGTTCACCCGTTTCCTGCATGTGCTGCAGGCGGCGTTCGGCCTCGGCCTGAAAATCCTGCTGACGTTCCATGCGCTCGGTCGCCAGCGCAATGGCGTCGAGCATGAAAGCATGCGCGGTACCCCCGCTGGCGGCGGCCACGCGTTCGACCCGGGCCTTCAAGTCTTCGGGCAAGCGGATGGTGGTGGTGCTCATGGCGTTGCAGTCCCTTCTGTCGCGTCGCAATGTAGCACTGATGTGCTACGTCAGGCGCGGCGCCAGGTTCAACGCCGGCAGCCGGCGCAGCATCTCGTCGTCGGCGATGGCCGGCGCCCAGCCGGCCCAGCCGTAGACCGTGGCCGCCGCGGCCAACGAGGCATCCATCGCCGCATGCGCCTGTGCCGGCCAGTACCCCCGCCGAATCGGGCAGCGCCGCTGCAGTAAGGCATACTGCCTTACCATGCCCAAGTCCATCGAGCTGAGCGCCACCGTCTCCAGCAAGGGGCAGGTCGTGATCCCGGGCGATGTGCGCAGGCGCCTGGGCCTGGTGCAAGGCTCGGTGCTGCGCTTCGTCGTCGATGCCCAAGGCGTGCGCCTGCTGCCCGCGGCAGGCGACGTGCGCCGCCTCAAGGGCCGCCTGCCGGCGCCGCCCAAGCCGGTGTCGGTGGCCGATATGAACCGGGCCATCGCCGAGCGGCGCTCGGGCATCGCCAACCGCGGCTGAAGCGCGCGATGCTCGCGCTGGACACCAACGTGCTGGTGCGCTACCTGGCGCAGGACGACGCCCGGCAGGCGGCGCTGGCGAACCGCCTGATCGAGACCCAGCTCACGGCGGCCGAACGCGGCTTCGTCAGCCTGGTGGCGTTGCTGGAAGCGGTCTGGGTGATGGAAGACCGCTACGCCGCCGACGCCGCCACCGTGCAAGCCATCCTGACCGACCTGCTCGACACGGCCGTGCTCGAAGTGCAAGAGGCCCCGGCCGTGCGCGCGGCCATCGCGATGTACGCCCGGGGCGGTGTCGACCTGCACGACTGCCTGATCGTTGCCCTGGCCGCGCAGCGCCAGGCCACCGTCGTGAGCTTCGATGCCCGCGCTGCGAAGCGGCTTGGGATGCAGTTGCTGCGCTGAGGGCGCGCGGCGCGCGGCGCCCGGTGCGCCGCTTCGCACGGCCGCAGCTTCAGGCCAGCGGAAACCGCAACAGTTCGGCATGCAGCCACGCCTGCAGCCGCGGCAGGTCATGGCGCACGGTGTTCACCACCACGCTGTCGACAACACGGTCGTAGCCGTGGATGAGCTGGTTCCTCATCCCGACGGCAAGGCTCAAATCGGGCATCTGCTCGCGCAAGGCGGGCGCCTCGTCGAGCGCTCGCTTGCAGGCTTCACCCAGGATTTCCAGCTGCCGCTCCACCGCCGAGCGCACCAGCACGTTCGCGCGATAGCCCTCGGCGTCGAGGTCGCCCAGGAACTCGCAGGCGCGCCGCGCCGCCGTCAGCGCGTCATGCAGATGCTTCGGCAGCCGGTTCGTCATGCAGGACCCGGCGCGAGGCATCCACCGCCTGGCGCAGATACGGGTTTTCGATGGGCCCGTCGGACAAGACGTCCACATGCCGGCCCAGCAACGCCTCGAGGGCGTCGATGAAGCCGAGGTAGCGACGCGGCAGCGATGCCGACGGCCGCGGCGACATGCGCACGATGAAGTCGAAGTCGCTGCGGTCGGGGTCGAAGCGTCCATCGGCCGCCGACCCGAAAACTTCCAGACGCTCGACCCCGTGGGCGCGGCAAAGAGCCACGATTTCGTCGTGGTGGTCGACGAGCGGCGGGGCCAGCGGTGGAAGCGACATGGCCGGATTATCGGCGCGTCCCCTCGCCGCTGCGCGCCAGGTTCAGCGCCAGCAGCCGCCGCAGGATCTCGTCGTCGGCCATCGCCGGCGACCCGTCGGCCCAGCCGTAGGCTGCGGCCACCGCGGCGTCCAGCGTGGCATGCGCCTGCGCCAGCCAGGCCGGGCGCTGGTTGTAGAGCTGGGTCAGCGTGCGCTGGGCCAGCTGCTTCTCGAAGCCGGCCTTGGCGACGATGCGGTCGGGGTACGGCGACGCGGCCAGGCCCAGCGGCACCACCTCGGGCATGCGCTCGGTCCATTCAGGCGGGTTGAGCCAGGCGTCACGCAGCGCCACCAGCCGCGCCGCGGCGCGCGCGATGGCCTCGGCATGGCCCCGCACTTCGGGCGCCAGGCCGGCAGGCACTCGCACCGGCTTCAGCGCGGCTTCAGTGCGCTCCAAAGCCCACGCACGAATCAGGGTCGCCGCGCCCGCTCTGCATCCGCCCCGCCACCCGGCGCGTAGGGCAATCGGTCGGCCGGCACCCGCGGGGCATTCCTCCCGCGGCCGGGCGGGCCGCCGCACCCCCAACCGATCGGAGATGCCCCTCATGAAGCGATCCCTCCTGGCCCTCGCGGTCGTCGCATCGTCCACCCTCGTGGCCTGCGGCGGCGGCGGCGGTGGCAGCACCAACACCGCCCAGTTCCCGCAGAACACCGACATGTGGCAAGGCCTGGGCGGCGATACCAAGGCCCCGGCCGCCGTGTCCAAGGTGGTCAACGACGCCGTCACCGGCCTGCTGGCCGACCCCAAGACGGCGCCCTACTTCGCCAACATCGGCAAGCCCGGCCACGATTCGGCCGACCGCCTCACGGCCTGCCTGAACCTGCAGTTCAACGCCCTGTTCGGCGGCCCCTACAGCTACCCGGGCCAGGTCGTGGCCGACGGCCGGCTGCAGACCTGCGACGACATGGCCACGGCGCACGCCGACGTGGGCATCCCCGGCTGCGTGTTCGACCAGTTCATCGGCGACCTGGCCGGTGCGCTCACCGCCAACGGCGTGCCGCAGGCCTACATCAACCGTGCCGCGCCGGTGCTGGTGGGCCTGAAGGGCCAGGTCGTCTCCGCCACGCCGATGTACCTGGGCCCGAACACGGCCCAGAACTGCCAGTGAACGCCGCTCACGGGCTGTCGGGCCCGGGGCCCGCGATGCCCGGCCGCGGCGCGCTCGCGTCGGGCTGGGCGCGCCACCGCCGCAAGGCCGTGGCCGCCGCGGTGGGCACCGGCGCGCTGCTGGCCGCCATCGGCTGGATGCACACGCCGCCGGGCCTGAAGCTGCTAGCCCGGCTGGGCGTGGCCTGCCCGGTGCTGGGCGCCACCAGCGCCCAGGTGACCGAGCTGCGCGAGATGGGCCTGGCCCGGCTGCGCGGCGCCACGATGGCGCCGGCCCGCCCGGCGCTGGGCCCGGCACTGGACCGCACCACCGAGGCCCAGGCCCGCGCCTGGGCCCAGGCGCGCGGCATCGGCTGCGAGGCCGTCAGCCAGGGCTGGCAGCACCTGCGCTGCCGCGGCTTCGATGCCGCGCGGGTGGGCGTGGCCGGCCCGCCGGTGAGCGAGATGTGGCTCAGCTTCGGGCCCCAGGGCACGCTGGTGGCGGTCGACCTGTACCGGCGCGGCCTGGCCCCGGCCGACGAGGCCCTGGCCTGGCGCGACGCCACCGGCCGGCTGCAGGCGGTGCTGGGCCGGCCGGCCCGGGCCTGGGGCGACGCCGCACCGCAGGCGCTGCAAGCGCAGACGCTGGCGGCGGCCGGCGTGCAGTACCGCTATGCCGACTACATCGCCAGCGTGACGGCCTCCGAGATCCCGCGCAGCGGCCTGGCCGTGCGCGAGCAGTACCTCTCGGCAGTGGCGGTGCCGGCGGCGCGGGCCGGACGCTGAGGACCCCCAGGGCCGGGCTGCGCCCGGGCCGCTCCCGCGGGTGGTGAAGCGAGATGGCAGAGCCAGGTTCGCTTGAGGAGGCCGCGGGGGGGTCGTCGGACCTCCGCAACTGAGGGCGCAGCGGATGCGGCCAGCGGCCCGGCGCGCATGGCCTAAGCTCGGCGGCCATGCGCCCTGCCCCGACCCTGCCCGAGCTGCGCCGGCATGCCATCGCGCGCAGCCTGTTCGCACCCACCACGCTGCCGCGCGCGCTGGCGCGGCTGGGCTTTGTCCAGGCCGACCCCATCCGCGCCCCGGCGCGGGCGCAGGACCTGACGCTGCGCCACCGCGTGCGCGGCTACCGCGCTGGCGATCTCGAGCGCCGCTACGCGCGGCTGCCGATCGAGGAAGATTTCTTCGTCAACTACGGCTTCGTGCCGCGCCCGCTGCAGGCGCTGATGCACCCGCGCACGCCGCGCAGCGCCTGGCCGCCCGCGCGCCAGGCGCAGGCCGCGGCCGTGCTGGCCTTCGTGCGCGAGCGCGGCGCGGTGCATCCGCGCGAGGTGGACGCGCAGTTCGCGCACGGCAAGTCGAAGAACTGGTTCGGCGGCAACACCAACGCCAGCACGCAGCTGCTGGACGCGATGCACTACCGCGGGCTGCTGCGCATCGCCCGGCGCGAGGGCGGCGTGCGCGTGTACGCGGCGCGCGAGGCGCACCCGCCCGCCGCCGACCCCGCGGCCGCCTACGACGCACTGGCCGACGTGGTGGTGGCGAAGTACGCGCCGCTGCCCGAGCGCACGCTGTCCGAGCTGGTGCTGCGCCTGCGCGCGGCCGTGCCGCAGTGGGGCGATCAGCGCGTGGCGGCGCTCAAGCGCGCCAAGGCGCGGCTGCCCTCGGCCCGCATCGACGGCGTGACCTGGTACTGGCCCGAGGGCGAGAACCCCGCCAGCCGCCGCCATGCGCCGCCCGAGCAGGTGCGGCTGCTGGCCCCCTTCGACCCCGTGGTCTGGGACCGCCGGCGCTTCGAGGCCTTCTGGGGCTGGGCCTACCGCTTCGAGGCGTACACCCCGCCGGGCCGGCGGGTGCGCGGCTACTACGCGCTGCCGCTGCTGTGGCACGAGCAGGTGATCGGCTGGGCCAACGTGGGCTGGCAGGACGGCGCCCTGGCCGCCGACTTCGGCTACGTCGCCGGCCGGGCGCCGCGCGGCGCGGCGTTCCGGCGCGCGCTCGAAGAAGAGCTCGAACGGCTGCGCACCTTTCTCGACGCCTGAGTGCCCCCAGGGCCGGGCTGCGCCCAGCCCGCCCCCCGCGGGGGGTCAAGCAAGGTGGCAAAGCCACGCATGCTTGACGCCTGGCCGGTTCAGGGCCGCGCCAGCGGCCGCTGGCCCAGCGCCAGCAGCGCGCCCAGCGCCAGGGCGCCGGCACTGAGGGCGAGCCCGCGCGCCAGGCCGCCCGGCCCGTCGGCGATGCGGCCCACCAGGCTCGGGCCGACGATCTGGCCCGCGGCGAACACGATCGTGAAGGCCGCGATGCCGCGGGGCCACTGCGCCGGCGCGGCGTTGTGGCGCACCAGGGCGGTGGTGGACGCCACGACCGAGAGGAACACGCTGCCGAACAGCGCCCCCGAGGCGAACACCACCGGCAGCGCGCGGCTGGCCACCGGCAGCGCCGTGGCCAGCGCCAGCAGCGCGTTCAGCAGCGCCAGCGGCCCGCCGCCGCGAAAACGCTGCAGCAGCCCGGCCCACAGCCACGACGAGGCCACCACGCCCAGGCCGAGCAGGGCGTAGAAGGCCACGATGGCCGGGCCGCCCAGCCCGCGCTCGCGCAGCAGGGTCACGATGAAAGTCATGTAGCCGATGTAGCCCAGGCCGAACATCGCGTAGCCGGCCAGGCCGAAGGCGTAGGGGCGCAGGCCCAGCCTGCGGCCCGCC
>JAGWMW010000196.1 GCA_028871575.1 Burkholderiales bacterium
GAGGCCGAGCTGGCCCGCGCGCCGGGGGCTGGCGCCGCGCCGGAAGCGCCCGAAGGGCCCGAGGCGCGCGGCGCCGGCCCGCTGGCCTGGTACTCGCTGTCGCTGCGCCGCGCCGCCGCCCCCGGCGAGCAGGCCGAGGCCGTGGCCGTGCTCAGCGACGTGACGCGGCTGAAGACGCAGCAGGCCGAGCTCGAGCAGCTGCTGCGCGACCGCGAGCTGATGTTCAGCCTGTCCGAGGTGGGCATCGTCTACCAGCGTGGCGCGCGCATCGAGCGCGCCAACCAGGCCATGGCCGCGCTCACCGGCTGGTCCAGCCCCGAGCTGAACACGCTCGACGCGGCCGAGCTCTACCCCAGCGCCCGCGACTGCGTCGACTTCGAGGCCGCCATCGCGCGCGGCCTGCGCGAGCAGGGCCGCTTCAGCGGCGAGCGGCCGCTGCGCCGGCGCGACGGCAGCCTGTGCTGGGTCCAGGTGGCGGTGCGGCCGGTGGATGCCGACGACGCCGAGGCCGGCGTGATCTGCTCCTTCGTCGACATCGACGAGCGCCGCCGCACGCGCGAGACGCTGGCGCTGCAGGCCGGGCGCACGCGCGCGATCCTGAACTCGGTGCTGGTGGGCATCGTCACCGTGTCGGCCGGCGGCATCCAGTGGATGAACCGCTCGGCGCGGCGCATGTTCGCCGGCGAGCTGGCCGATTTCGTGGGCGAGTCGATGAGCCTGGTGGCCACCCCCGAGCCCGACCACCCGCTGCGCCGCATCGACCTGATGCAGCGGCTGCCGGAAGGCCAGACCGAGAACTTCGAGTGCCGGCTGCGCGGCCGCGACGGGCGCGAGTTCTGGGTCGTGGGCAACGTGGTGCGGGTCGACCACGGCGAGGGCGGCGAGCCCGAGCTGACCTTCGCGCTGCTGGACATCGAGCGCCGGCGCCAGGCCGAGCTGCGCATCGCGCAGGCCCAGGCCTCGCTGCAGCGCGTGATCGAGACCGCGCCGCTGGCGATCGCGCTGTTCGACGCCCGCAGCCTGCGCCTGCAGCAGACGAACCAGGCGGCCTCGGGCTTCTTCGGCCGCCGCTGGACCGAGCTGGCCGGCGCCGCCCCCGAGGACTGCGCCCCGCCGGCGCTGGCCGCGGCGCTGCGCGGCTGGCTGAGCGCGGCCGCCGAGGGCCGCGTGGACGTGCCCCACGAGTGGCACGGCGACCCGACCGAGTCGATGGTGCCCACCGGCGAGATGCGGGTCTGGGACTGCCGCGTGACGGCCGTGGACGACGGCGCCGGCCCGGTCGAGCAGCTGCTGCTGGTGGCCAGCGACGTCACCGGGCAGCGCGCCGCCGAGCGCGCGCGCCTGCAGGCCGCGATCGCGCAGCGAGAGCTGCTGGTGCGCGAGGTGCACCACCGCATCAAGAACAACCTGCAGGGCGTGGCCGGGCTGCTGCAGCAGAACGCGGCCCGTCACCCCGAGCTGGCCGGCGCGCTTGCCGAGGCGGTGGGCCAGGTGCAGGCCATCGCGCAGGTCTACGGCCTGCAGGTGGGCGCCAGCGGGCCGCTGCGCCTGGCCGGCCTGCTGCAGGCCATCGCGCAGTCGGTGCAGCGCACCTTCGGCCGCCCGATCGAGGTCGGCGCCGGCACCGAGCTGCCGCACCTGCTGCCCGAGGCCGAGTCGATCCCGGTGGCACTGACCCTCAACGAGCTGCTGACCAATGCCGTCAAGCACGGGCAGGGCGGGGCCGTGCACTGCCAGGCCCTGGCCGTGGGCGAGGGCCTGCAGCTGCGCATCGCCAATCGCGGCCGGCTGCCGCCGGGCTTCGACCTGGCCCAGGTGCGCGGCGGGGTCTCGGGCCTGGGCCTGGTGCGGGCGCTGCTGCCGCGGCGCAGCGCCACGCTGTCGCTGCGGCAGGAGGGCGACGAGGTGGTGGCGGCGGTGGAGCTGCGGCCCCCCGGCGTGCGCCTGGCGGCGGCGGAGGATGGGCCACAATCCATCGCATGAACGCGAGCCGCCCCCCCGGCCCCGCTGCCGCGGCCCCGGGCCCCGGCCCGCGGAAGGCGCGCATCCTGGTCGTCGACGACGACCGGCTGGTGCTGGCCACCGTGACCCACGGCCTGGCCGAGGCCGGCTACGAGGTCATCGACGCCGACAACGGCGACGACGCGATCCTGCTGGCACGCGAGCACCGGCCGGCGCTGGCGCTGCTGGACATCCGGATGGAGGGCAAGAGCGGCTTCGACGTCGCCGAGACCCTGCGCGATGCGTACCGCATCCCCTTCATGTTCCTCTCGGCCTTCGCCGACGAGGCCACGCGCGAGAAGGTGCACGCGCTGGGCGCGCTGGACTACCTGGTCAAGCCGCTCGAGGTGGGGCAGATCGTGCCGGCCGTGGCCGCGGTGCTGGCCCGGCTGGGCAGCGCTGCCCAGCCGGCCCCGGTGCCGGCCGCCGCGGCGGCCCCGGCGCTGGCCGACCCGCTGCCGCTGGCGGTGGGGGTGCTGATGCATCGCCACTCGCTGGCGCGGGCCGCGGCCCTGCGCCGGCTGCACGAGCTGGCCCAGGCCCAGGGCCTGACGCCGCAGGCGCAGGCCGAGCGGCTGCTGGCCGCGGTCGAGGAGCTGGCGCGCACCGGAGCCTGAGCGGACCGCGGCCGCTGGCGGCGCCTCAACCGCCCAGCGTGAAGTAGAAGGCCGCCCCGCGGCCCGGCTCGGCCTCGGCCCAGACCTCGCCGCCATGGCGGCCGACGATGCGGCGCACCGAGGCCAGCCCCACGCCGTGGCCCGGAAACTCGCTCGCGCTGTGCAGGCGCTGGAAGAGGCCGAACAGGCGCTCGGCCGAGCGCATGTCGAAGCCGGCGCCGTTGTCGCGCACCACCAGCGCCCGCCCGCCGTCGTGCGGCACCGAGCGCAGCGAGATGCGGGCCCGCGCGCAGCGGCTGCTGTACTTCCAGGCGTTGCCCAGCAGGTTCTCCAGCACCATGCGCAGCAGCGTGGGGTCGCCGTGCGCCGCCAGGCCGGGCTCGATCTCGATCTCGGCCTCGCGCTCCGGCGCGCCGCGGCGCAGGTCGTCCATCACATAGGCCGCCAGCTGCGACAGGTTCACCGGTTGCCGCGCCAGGGGCTGGGTCGACAGCCGCGCCAGCGTCAGCAGCGCGTCGATCATCAGGTTCATCCGCGCCGCGGCCCCCAGCACGCGGTCGAGGTGGTCGTTGGCCACGCGGTCGAGCAGCCGCCCGTAGTCCTCCTTGACGATGCGGGTGAAGCCCTCGACGACGCGGATCGGCGCGCGCAGGTCGTGCGAGACGGTGAAGCTGAACTGCTCGCTTTCGCCGGCGGGGTCGGGCGATGCGGGGGCGAGCTGGCACAGCAGCAGGCTGGGCCGGGCCGAGCGACCGGGCTCGATCCGCCAGCCCGCGGCCGCCGCGGCCTGCGCCGGCTGCGCGGGCGAGGCCGGCAGCGCGGCGCGCAGCGGCTCGGGCAGGGCCGGGCCCAGCGCGTCCAGCGCCGCGCCCGGGCCGAGCGCGGGCCACAGCGCGCGGGCGGCGTCGTTCAGGTGCCGCACCTGCCAGCCCGCGGGCGTGGCCTGGGCCCAGAGCGCAGCCCCGGGCCACTGCGCCAGCAGCGCCGGCAGCGCGGCGGCTTCGGCCTGCTCGGTCTCGGCCGCGTCGACCGGCAGGGCCAGGCCGCTGTAGCCGCAGAAGCGCCCCTGCGCATCCAGGCGCGGTTCGCCCGACAGCACCCAGCACCAGGCCGCCTCGAGCGGCGAGGCAAGCGTCAGGCGCAGCGCCCGGAAGGGCTGCTGGCGGCGCAACGCCTGGTCCCAGGCCGGGCCGAAGCCGGCAGGCGCGGTCGCACTCGGGTCGGGCGCCGGGCCCGACCCGCCGGTGCCCTCGGTGCCGGGGGGCTGGGTGGGCTGCCATCGGGTGAGGCGCCCGGCGGCGTCGGTCTCCCAGCGCCAGCCGGTCTGCAGCGCCTGCAGCGAGCGCAGCTCGGCCCGCAGCGGCTGCAAGGCCTCGCGCTCACGGGCCCCCGCCCGGGCCGCGCCCAGCGCGTATGCGCCGAACACGGCGGCGACCCAGGCCAGGCTGACGAAGCCCCAGGCGCCCGGGTCTGCCGGGCCGCCGGCGCAGCCGCCGAGCAGCAGCGCAGCGGCCCAGGCCGCGGGCGCGCCGGCGGACGGCGCCCGGCGGGCCACAGGGGGAATGCGCATGGCCGGAATTGTAGGGAGACCCCGCAGCGGCCCGGCCGCGCCGGCTCAAGTTCACCGGGCCGCCGCCGAAAGGATCAAGGTCCGTCCGCCGCCCGTGCCATGCTGCCGTTCCGCTCGACATCGCCCCGCACTGGCTTGACGCCGGCAGCGGTGCTGCGCATCCTGGGCGCCCGCCCCGTCCCGCCTGCCCACGACCCCCCGATGCCCGTTCCGCCCCTGGACCCGCAAGCGCTGGCAAGGCTGCGGGAGCTCGACCCCGACGGCCGCCACGGCGTGCTCGCGCGCGTGCTGGCCGCGTTCGAGGCCTCGCTGGCGCGCATGCTGGGCCAGCTGGCGGCGCTGCGCAGCCCGGCCGACGCGCCGGCGGTGCGCGACATCGCGCACACGCTGAAGTCGTCCTCGGCCAGCGTGGGGGCGACGGCGCTGTCGCAGCTGTGCGCCGACGTCGAGCGCCGCCTGCGCGACGGCCCGGCCCCGGGCGAGGCCGTGCTGCCGGGCGAGGACATCGACCGGCTGCTGGCCGAAGGGCAGGCCGCGCTCGCGGCCGTGGCGGCGGTGCTGCGCCCGGTAAGCTCCGGCCCATGACCGCCGCGCACCCGTACGCCGACGTCGACGCCCCCGGCCAGCCGCAGGTGCTGCTGGTCGACGACGACGAGGTCAACCTGCTGCTGACGGCGCTGGCGCTGCGCGACCGCGGCTTCGTGCTGCGCGAGGCCTCGGGCGGGGCCCAGGCGCTGGCCCTGCTGCGCGACTGGACGCCCGACATCATCGTGCTCGACGCCGTGATGCCCGGCCTGGACGGCTTCGACACCTGCCGCCGGCTGCGCCGCCTGCCCGGGTTCGAGAACGCGCCGGTGCTGATGCTCACCGGCCTGGAGGACGACGCCTCCATCACCCGCGCCTACCAGGCCGGGGCCACCGACTTCTTCGTCAAGTCCACCCAGTGGGGGCTGCTCGACGGCCGGCTGCGCTACCTGCTGCGGGCCTCGCGCACGCGCATCGAGCTCGAGCGCAGCAAGAGCAAGCTGGCTCGCGCGCAGGACCTGGCGCGCATGGGCAGCTTCGACTGGCGGCGCCCGGACCGCGGCGAGCCCGCGGGGCTGGCCCTGTCGCCCGAGGCGCTGCGGGTGTTCGGCTTCGGGCCGCCCGAGCGCGTGGGCCTGCGGCCGCTGCTGCGGATGATGCCGCAGGACGACCGGCGAACCTTCCTGCGCCGGCTGCACGAGGCGCTGCGCCACGCCTCGGTGCTGGCCTGCGACGTGTGCATCGTGATGCTCGACGGACGCCAGCGCATCATCCACGTCGAGGCCGAGCCCGAATTCAACGAGCACGGCCACGGCATCGGCTACACCGGCATCGTGCAGGACGTGACCGACCGCCGCGTGGCGGAAGACCAGATCCGCCGCCTGGCCAACTTCGATGCCCTGACCGGCCTGCCCAACCGGCGCCAGCTGATCGACCGCGCCGAGCGCGCGCTCGAGCAGGCGCGCCGGCTGCAGCACCAGTTCGCGCTGCTGCTGATCGACCTGGACCGCTTCAAGCTCATCAACGACACCCTCGGCCACAGCGCCGGCGACGAGCTGCTGGTCGAGGTGGGCCGGCGGCTGCGCGCCTGCGTGCGCCACACCGACCAGGTCAGCGAGGGCACGCTGGAGACCGCCGGCGTGCGCTCGCACCGGGCGCTCGAGGCCGTGGGCCGCCTGGGCGGCGACGAGTTCGTGGCCCTGCTGCCCGAGGTGGTCTCCGAAGACGACGCCGAGCGCGTGGCCCAGCGCGTGCTCGAGGCGCTGCGGGTGCCGATCTTCGTCAGCGGCCAGGAATGCTTCGTCACCGCCAGCGTGGGCGTGGCGCTGTTCCCGCGCGACGGCGCCTCGGTGGTGGAGCTGCTGCGCAACTCCGACGTGGCGATGTACTCGGTCAAGAAGCAGGGCCGCAACGCCAGCGCCCTGTACAGCCCGCTGCTGGCCGGCGGCGGGCGCGAGAAGCTCGAGCTCGAGACCGCGCTGCACAAGGCGCTCGAGCGCAAGGAGCTGGTGCTGCACTACCCGCCCAAGATCGAC
>JAGWMW010000197.1 GCA_028871575.1 Burkholderiales bacterium
CAGCACCTGCTGCACCTGGCCCGCCTCGGGCAGCGGGGCCTGGGCACGGGCGGCGGCGGCGGCCAGCAGCACCAGCGCCCAGGCCGCGCCCAGCGCCGGCCGCCCTTGCCAGCGCGCGCACGCGCGGCCCCCGGGCCCGGGCGTCATGCGCCCGCCTCCGGCAAGGCGGCAGGCGGCGCGTCGAAGGCCTCGAAGCGCTCGACCGCCGTCACCCAGAAGCCGCCGTCGACACCCGCCATCAGGGCCCGCAGCGGCCCGATCAGGGCCTCGCAGTCGGCGCGGTCGAGGATCAGCCGGACCTCGGTGCGCTCGGCGTAGCCCTGCACCTGCTCCTCGCTGCGGCGCATGCGCACCAGCGGCCCGCGCGCCGAGACCGGGTGCATGCTGAACTCGGCCTGCCCGGCGTGCGGGCCGGCCAGGAAATCGATCAGCCGGCCCTGCGCCTGCAGCGGCACCAGCATCGTCAGGCAGACCAGGCTCACGCGTCGGCTCCTTCGCGCCCAGAGGTGAAATCGCCCGCCGCCGGCGCCACCCCGAAGCGGCGGAACAGCAGCGGCAGCAGCAGCAGCGTCAGCGCGGTCGAGCTGAGCAGCCCGCCGGTGACGACGATGGCCAGGGGCTTCTGGATCTCGGCCCCGGGACCGCTGGCGAACAGCAGCGGCAGCAGCCCGGCGCCGGTGATGGCCGCCGTCATCAGCACCGGCCGCAGCCGGCGCCGCGCGCCCTCGACCACTGCCTGCGCCAGCGGCAGGCCCTGGGCCAGCAGCTGGTTGAAGTGGCTGACCATCACGACCCCGTTGAGCACCGCGATGCCCAGCAGCGCGATGAAGCCCACCGAGGCCGGCACCGACAGGTACTGGCCCGTGACGGCGAGGGCGAACACGCCGCCGATCAGCGCCAGCGGGATGTTGGCCAGCACCAGCAGCGCCTGGCGCACGCTGCCGAAGGTGCTGAAGAGCAGGAAGAAGATCAGGCCGAGGGCCACCGGCACCACCAGCGCCAGGCGGCGCGCGGCGCGCTGCTGGTTCTCGAACTGGCCGCCCCACTCGATCACGTAGCCCGGCGGCAGCACGACATCGGCGGCGACGGCACGGCGCGCCTCGTCGACGAAGCCCACCAGGTCGCGCCCGCGCACGTTGGTCTGCACCACGGCATAGCGCTGGGCCCGCTCGCGGTCGATCTTCACCGGCCCTTCGACCTGCTCGATGCGCGCCACGCTGGCCAGCGGCACGGCCTCGCCGTGCTCGCCCACCAGGCGCAGCGCCGCGAAGTCGGCCGGCGAGGCCCGCAGCGCCGCGCTGCCGCGCACCACCAGCGGCGTGCGCCGGCCGCCTTCCTGCACCACGCCGGCCGGCTGGCCTTCGACCCAGGTGCGCAGGTTGCGCTCGATCTGCTCGGCGTCCAGCCCGAAGCGCCCGGCCGCCAGCCGGTCGACCCGCAGCTGCAGGTACTGCACGCCTTCGTTGCGCACCGTCAGCGTGTCGGTGGCGCCGGCCAGCCGCGCCACCCGCGCCTCGATCGCGGTCGCCAGCTCGTTCAGCGGCCCCAGGTCGGGGCCGAAGATCTTGATCGCGACGTCGCCGCGCACGCCCGTGAGCATCTCCGAGACGCGCATCTCGATCGGCTGCGTGAAGGCGATGCCGACGCCCGGGAAGTCGTCCATGACCCGGCGCAGCTCACCCGTGAGCCATTCCTTGTCGGGGCGGCGCCATTGCTCGCGCGGCTTGAGCACCAGGAAGGTGTCGGTCTGGTTCAGGCCCATGGGGTCCAGGCCCAGTTCGTCGGAGCCGCTGCGCGCCACCGCGGCCTGCACCTCGGGCACGCGCGCCAGCACCGCGCGCTGCACGCGCTGGTCGAGCGCGGCCGAGGCGTCCAGTCCGATCGAGGGCAGCTTCTCGAGCTGCAGGATGATGTCGCCCTCGTCCAGGGTGGGCAGGAAGGTCTTGCCGACGACCGTGAACAGCCCCACCGCGGCCAGCAGCGCGACGCCGGCGCCGGCATAGAGCGCGCGCTCGTGGCCCAGCGCCAGGTCGAGCACGCGGCGGTAGCCGGCCGAGAGCCGGCGCATCAGCCAGGGCTCGTGAGCCGGCCCGGCCTTCATCAGCCACGAGGCCAGCACCGGCACCAGGGTCAGCGACAGCAGCAGAGAGACCGCCAGCGCGAACACGATGGTCAGCGCCACCGGCGCGAACAGCTTGCCCTCCAGCCCCTCCAGGCTGAGCAGCGGCAGGAAGACGATGATGATGATGGCGATGCCGGCCAGCACCGGCGCGGCCACCTCGGACGCCGCGCGCCACACCAGGTGCAGCAGCGGCGGGCGGCCGTCGCGCTGCCGGCCCGCCAGCGCGGCCTCGATGTTCTCCACCACCACCACCGCCCCGTCGACCAGCATGCCGATGGCGATGGCCAGCCCGCCCAGGCTCATCAGGTTGGCGCTGAGCCCGAAGCCGCGCATCAGCGCGAAGGTGCCCAGCGCCGCCAGCGGCAGCATCGCGGCGACGACGATGGCCGCCCGCAGGTTGCCCAGGAAGGCCAGCAGCAGCAGCACGACCAGCACCACGGCCTCGGCCAGCGCCTTGCCCACCGTGCCCACGGCGCGGTCGATCAGGCTCGAGCGGTCGTAGAACACCGACACCGACATGCCCCGCGGCAGCTGCGGCTGCAGCGCTTGCAGCCGGGCCTTGACGCCGGCCACCACCTCGCGCGCATTCGCGCCGCGCAGCCCCAGCACCAGGCCCTGCACCGCCTCGGCCTGGCCGTTGCGGGTGACGGCGCCGTAGCGGGTGAGCTCGCCGATGCGCACGCCGGCCACGTCGCCCACGCGCACCACGCCGCCGTCGGCGGCCCGCAGCACGGTCTGGCGCACGTCGTCCAGCGTGCGCAGCGCGCCTTCGGTGCGCACGATCAGCGCTTCCTCGCCGGCGGCCAGGCGGCCGGCACCGTCATTGCGGTTGCCGGCCGCCAGCGCCGCCTCGAGCTGCGACAGCGAGAGGCCGCGCGCCAGCAGCGCCGTGGGGTCGGGCACGACCTCGAAGCTGCGCACCCGCCCGCCCAGGCTGTTGACGTCGGCCACGCCGGGCAGGGCGCGCAGCGCCGGCCGCACCACCCACTCGAGCACGCTGCGCTTTTCTTCCAGCGACTGCGGGCCTTCGAGCGTGAACATGAACATCTCGCCCAGCGGTGTCGTGATCGGCGCCATGCCGCCGCTCGCGCCAGGCGGCAGGTTCTGCAGCGCGCCGGCCAGGCGCTCGCCCACCTGCTGGCGCGCCCAGTACACGTCCGTGCCTTCCTCGAAGTCGAGCGTGATGTCGGCCAGCGCGTACTTGGAGGTCGAGCGCAGCATGGTCTGGCGCGGGATGCCCAGCACCTCCTGCTCGATCGGCACCGTGATCCGGGCCTCGACCTCCTCGGGCGTCAGGCCCGGCGCCTTCAGGATCAGCTTGACCTGGGTCGTGGAGACATCGGGGAAGGCGTCGATGGGCAGGCTCTGCCAGGCCAGCGTGCCCACGGCGACGAGCAGCGCGGTGGCGATCAGCACCAGCGCGCGCTGGCGCAGCGAGAAGGCAATCAGGGACTGCAGCATGGCGCGGCGCCGGTTCAGGGCTGGGCCAGCGGCAGCAGCGCCGCCGTGCCCTGCACCACCACCCGCGCCCCGGGCGGCAGGCCGCGCACGCCGGCGCCGCTGCCGGCGCTGGACACCACCGTCACCGGCACGAGGCGGTAGCGCCCGGCCGCCTGCTCGACGAACACCGCCGCCGCACCGCCCTGGCGCACCACGGCCGCCGCCGGCAGCAGGCGCTGGTCGCTCGCGGCGCGGGCCACCTGCACCTCCACCAGCTGGCCCGGCCGCACCCGGGCCGCGGCCGCACCGGCCAGCTCGGCCCGCACGAGCACGGTCTGCGTCGCCGGTTCGACCGCATGGCCCAGGCGAAGAATGCGCGCCGGGACGGCCGCACCGGACCCACCGGCCAGGCCCGCGGCACCGGCCAGGCCCACGGCATCGCCCACCGCCAGCGTCGCGGCCTCGGCCGCCGGCACCTGCAGCTCCAGCCACAGCGGCGCCAGCCGGGCCACGCGGGCCACTGGCGCGGCGGCGTCGATGCGCTGGCCGATGCTGACGCCCACCTCCATCACGGCGCCGGCGATCGGGCTGGCCAGCACCAGCTCGCCATCGGCGCGGCCGCCGGCCAGGGCCAGCGCGCGTGCGCGCTCGGCCGCCAGTGCCTGCGCCTGCTGCTGCGCGGCGCGCGTGGCCTCCAGCCGCGAGGCGGCGATCAGGCCCTCGCCGTAGAGCTGCTCGTCGCGGGCCAGGGCCTTGGCCCCGAGCTCGGCCTGGCTGCGCGCCTGCAGCACCTCGCGCTGCAGCTCCTGGGCCGGCAGGCTGCGCACGACGGCCAGCGTCTGCCCGGCCTGCACGGTGTCGCCCACGGCCACCCGCAGTTGCTCGACCACCCCGGCCAGCGGCGCCGACACCACGCGCTGCTGTGTCGGCGGCACCACCACGCGGGCCGGGTAGCCGGCCGGCGGGGCGGCCGGCTGGCTCGACACCGCCTGCGCCACGATGCCCAGCGCCTGCACCTGCCGCGGCGAAAGCCTGACCTCGCCCGCGGCCCCCTGCGCGGCCGGCTCGGCCCGGGCCGGGCCGAGCGCGAGCACAGCCCCGATCGCGAGCGCCGCCGCCACCCCCTGCCAGACCTTCATCGCATCGCCCCTTCCGCCGGCCCGCCGCCGGGGCCCCGTGGCCGCAGAGCATGCGGGCCCAACCTGAAGCCCGGCTGAGGCCGCGGGCCGCGCCCCGGTGCTACCGTTGCCGCGCCAGCGGGCGACCCTCGCCCCGCCTGCGCCCGACCCGATGCGACTGCTGCTGCTCGAAGACGATGCGATCCTGGGCGAAGGCCTGCGCGACTACCTGCGCGCCGACGGCCATGCCGTGGACTGGGCGACCCGGCTGCTGGAGGCGCGCGGCCTGGCCGACGAGCCCTACGACGCCTTCCTGGTCGACTGGCAGCTGCCCGACGGCTCGGGCCTGGACTGGGTGCGCCACCTGCGCGAGCGCGGCGTGCGCACCCCCACGCTGATGCTCACGGCGCGCGACCTGCTGGGCGACCGCGTGCGCGGCCTGGACAGCGGCGCCGACGACTACCTGGTCAAGCCCTTCGAGCCCGAGGAGCTGACGGCACGGCTGCGCGCCGTCTGCCGCCGTGCCGCCGGCAGCGCCGGCACGCGGCTGCGCATCGGCGCGGTGGAGATCGACCGCAGCGCGCGCAGCGCCTGGCGCGACGGCCTGCGCACCGAACTCACCGCGCGCGAATGGCAGGTGCTGGAAGCGCTGGTGCAGCGCGCCGGCCGCCTCGTGCCCAAGGCCGACCTCGAGGCCCTGGTGGTGGGCTTCGACGGCGAGGTCTCCAGCAACGCGCTGGAGGTGCATGTCTCGAACCTGCGGCGCAAGCTCGGCGCCGCCTTGATCGAGACCGTGCGCGGCCTGGGCTACCGGGTGCCCGGTTGAGCGGCCTGCCCTCGATCCGGCAACGCCTGTCGCGGCTGCTGCTGGCCGTGGGCCTGGCCTGGGCGCTGGCGGTGTCGGCCGCGGTCTGGCTGGCGGTGCGCCACGGGGTGGACACCGTGCTCGACGGCGCGCTGCAGGAATCGGCCGAGATCCTCTACGGCCTGCTCAGCTTCCACGCCAGCCGGCTGCCGCTGGACGAGGGCCCCGGCGCCCCGGCGGGCGGTGGCGGCGCACTGCCCGCCCCGCCGCATGCCGAGCATCTGGTGTGGCAGATCGTCGGCCCCGACGGCGCCCTGCTGCTGCGCTCGCACAAGGCGCCGGCCCGGGCGCTGCTGCCGCACCCCGGCCCCGGCCTGGCCAACGCCGCCGGCGGCTGGCGCGTCTATGCGCTGCCCTTCGGCCCGCTCGGGCGGATGCTGCTGGTGGCGCAGTCGGCCCGCGAGCGGCATGGCGCGCGGCTGGACGCGGCCTGGCTCACGGTGCTGGCCACGCTGCTGGTGGGCGCGCCCTGCGCACTGCTGGTGGCGCGCGGGGTGCGCCGCGAGCTGCGGCCGCTGCAGGCCCTGTCGCGCGAGGTGGCCGACTACGAGCCGCTGGCCGCCGGCACGCGGCCGCCGGCGGCCGGGCGGGCCGAGCTGCTGCCGCTGCGCGACGCGGTGGTTGACCTGGGCGGGCGGCTGGCGCGCCGGGTCGCGGGCGAACGCGCGATCGCCGCCCA
>JAGWMW010000198.1 GCA_028871575.1 Burkholderiales bacterium
GGCAGGCCCTGCGTGACGCCGTCGCACATCGCCGGCACGCCGCCGGCCACCTGGGCCGTGGCGCCGTGGCGGCGCGCCTCCTCGCGGATCAGGGCCGGGAAGCCCTCGTAGGGCTGGTGCGCCGACAGCATGTCGTTGTAGGCCGTGACGATGCCGATGTGCGGGCCCTTCTCGGCCACCACGCGCAGCTTGTCGTTGCCGGGCAGGGCCGCGAAGGCATGCGCCACGTTGGCACAGCCCATGCGTTCCGGCCCGGGACGCCGCTGCGCGAGGCGGTCGATGCGGGCCAGGTAGGCGGCGCGCGTGGCAGCGCTGCGCTGGACGATGCGCTGGGTGACTTCGGCAAGGGCGGCGGTCATGGCGGGTCCTGTAACCTATCGGTCGATTATTGAGTAACTCGATTACATCGTCAATTCCAGCCCGCCGCGACAACCTCGGCGTCGGTACGGCCGTTGAGTGGGGCATGCGGCGGACCACCCCGTGAACGAGGCCATCGCCCCCGAACTGGTTCTGCGCGATCCGGCGCAGGCCTTGCAGCGCCTGCGCCACCAATGGGCCGGCAGCGGCAGCGCCGAGCGCTGGGTGTTCGGCTACGCCTCGCTGATCTGGCGCCCGGAATTCGACGCCGCCGAGCACCGCCCGGCGCTGGTGCGCGGCTGGCACCGGGCGCTGCGCATGCGCTCGCGCGTGAACCGGGGCACGCCGCAGCAGCCCGGCTTGGTCTTTGCGCTGCTGCCTGGCGGCGCCTGCCGCGGCATGGTCTATCGCCTGCGGCCCGAGCAGGCCGAGCGCGAGCTCGAGCGCCTGTGGGCCCGCGAGATGCCCACCGGCGTCTACGACGCGCGGCTGCTGCCCTGCCGCACGCCGCAGGGGCCGGTGCTGGCCCTGGCCTTCACCCTCAGCCGCCGCAGCGAGGCCTGCCTGCCCCACCTGGCCGAGGCCGAGCTGGTGCACATCCTGCGCCATGCGCGCGGCCGCTACGGCAGCACGCTGGACTACCTGGCCCAGACGGCCCAGGCGCTGCAAGAACGCGGCGTGCGCGACCGCGAGATCGAGCGCCTGATGCGCCTGGCCCGGCGGCACGCGCTGCTTTGACGGCGGGGCCGGCGCGGCCCGGCCGGGGGTCGAAGGCAGCGCCGGCGCGGCCGGCCCGGGTGCCGGCGAGCGCCGGCGGGGCCCCGTGGGCACTCAGGACGCGGCATCGGCGCCGAGCCGGCGCAGGGCCTCGAGGTCGGCCTCGGTGTCGATGTCGACCAGCACGCCGCGGTCGTCGAGCTCCACGCCATGCGCCGGGTAGCGCGCCACGATGCGGCGCGCACCTTCGTCGCCCTGCAGCTGGATCAGCTCGGAATAAAGTTCGGCCGCGAAGCCCACCGGATGCCCGCGCCGGCCGCGGTGCTGGGCGTAGGCCACCGCGTGCTGGTCGAGCGCCGCCGCCACCGCCAGGATGCTGGCGGGCTGCACCAGCGGCATGTCGCCCGGCAGCACCAGCCAGCCCGGCGCGCCCGAGCGCTCGACCACGCCGGCGGCAATCGTGGCCCCCATGCCGCGCGCAGCCTCGGCCTCGCTGACCACCAGCAAGTCGCGCGGCGCCAGCTGCGCCGCCACCAGCGGCCGCAGCGGCTCGGTGGTGACTACCAGCAGGGGCAGGCCCGACTGCTGCGCGCGGCGCACCGTCCAGCCGAGCACGCTGCGGCCCTCGAACTCGGCCGCGAGCTTGTGCTGCGGGCCGCCGTAGCGGCTGCCCCGGCCGGCCGCCGGCACGATGAGGGTGGGTCGCGATGCCATCGATGCAGGCGGACCGGGCCGCCGATGCCTTGGAAAACCAGGGCCGAGAATGGCCGCCGCCCGGGCCCCTGGGCAATGGGGCGTCCACTTACGGCGTTACACCTACGGCACATCCCCCTAGAAGCTCGGTCTCGGAGCGGCTTCCTATACTCGACGCCATGGACATCGCCGCCCTGCGCAAGAGCTACGAGCGAGACCGGCTCGACGAGACGCTTTCCGACACCGACCCGCTGCGGCAGTTCCAGCGCTGGCTCGACCAGGCGCTGGCCGCGCAGATCCCCGAGCCCACGGCGATGACGCTGGCCACGGTCGGCAGCGAGGGCCGCCCGTCGACGCGGGTGGTGCTGCTCAAGGGCCTGGACGAGCACGGCCTCGTCTGGTTCACCAGTTACGACAGCCGCAAGGGCCAGGAGCTGGCACAGCAGCCCGCGGCGGCGCTGCAGTTCCACTGGGT
This sequence comes from Burkholderiales bacterium, assembly GCA_028871575.1. GTDB lineage: Bacteria > Pseudomonadota > Gammaproteobacteria > Burkholderiales > Burkholderiaceae_C > Rubrivivax. The sequence continues at coordinate 2,243 of JAGWMW010000198.1, forward strand.
CGAGCTCGAGCGCGTGGTGCGCATCGAGGGCCTCGTCGCCAAGACCAGCGAGGCCGAGTCCGATGCCTACTACGCCAGCCGCCCGCTGGGCTCGCGCATCGGGGCCTGGGTCTCGCCGCAGAGCCGCGTGATCGCCTCCCGCGCCGCGCTCGAGCAGGCCACGGCCGAGGCCGGTGCGCGGCTGGGCACCGACCCGCCGCGGCCGCCGCATTGGGGCGGCTACCGGCTCCTGCCCGAGTGCTGGGAGTTCTGGCAGGGCCGGCGCGACCGCCTGCACGACCGGCTGCGCTACCGGCGGCAGGACGGCGGCTGGGTGCGCGAGCGGCTCGGGCCCTAGCTTCGGCCTGAGCGGCGGCCCGTGCTCAGCCCTGCGCGGCCGGGCCGGGCGGCGGCGGCAGGGTGCGCACCACGCGCTGCGGGTACGGGATCTCCACCCCCAGCCGGTCGAGCGTGCGCAGGATGGCCAGGTTGACGTCGGAGCGCACGTTGGCCTGGCCGTTGTCGGGGTCGGCGATCCAGAAGAACACCGAGAGCTCCAGGCCGTCGGCGGCGAAGGCGGTCAGCCGCACCGCAGGCGCGTTGGGCTCGCCCAGCACCCGGGCCACGGGCGCCACGGCCGCCACCAGCTGCGGCATCAGCGCCTCGAGATCCGTGCCGTAGGCCACCTGCACCACGGTGCTCAGCAACAGGTTGGGGTCGCGCAGCGAGGCGTTCTCGACCCGCTGCGTGATCAGCATCTCATTGGGCACGATCGACTCGCGCCCCGAGGGCGCGCGGATCACGGTGTAGCGGGTGTTGATGTCGGTGATGCGGCCCTCGAAGCCGTCGACCTTGACCGTGTCGCCGATGCGCATGCTGCGCTCGGCCAGGATGACGAAGCCGCTCACGTAGTTGGAGGCCAGCTTCTGCAGCCCGAAGCCGATGCCCACGCCCAGCGCCCCGCCCAGCACGCCCAGGGCCGTGAGGTCGATGCCGGCCGATTCGAGCGCGAACATCAGGCCCACGAACAGCAGCAGCGCCCGCAGCGCGTTGGCCGCCATCTTGCGCGTGGACAGGTTGTCGCCGGCGCCGGCCAGCAGCCGCTGCTCGAGCGCGGAGGACACCCACAGCGCCGCGATCAGCACCACGGTGGCCGTGACCACGGCCTCGACCACGTTGCGCAGCGAGACCTCGGAGCCGCCGAGCTTCCAGCGCACCTCGCCCATCTCCTGCAGCAGCCAGGGCAGCAGCCCGGTGATCCAAAGCACCACGCCCAGCCAGGCCAGCCAGGAGACGCTGCGCTCGAGCCGGCGCATCGCGTCCGAGCCCGGGAAGGCGCCGCGCAGCACGCGCACCGCCAGCCGGATGCCGGCCAGCGAGAACAGCACCGGCAGCACGATCCTGAACACCGCGATCGGCATGCGGGTGCGCATCAGCTCGTGCCCGATGAGGGCGAACACCAGCGCCAGCACCGGAAACAGCACGCCGTCGACCACGCGCCGGCCGAGCCAGACCGAGCCGTGGCGCGGGGCGCCGCCGGCCAGCAGGCGGACCACGACCCAGGCCAGCGCCAGGCACGCGGCGAGCACCCCCAGCTCGATGGCCGCGGTGGGCTTGAACAGCCCCTGGACGAGCTCGGCCAGCTCTTCGGGCGTGAGCGGCCGGGCCGTGATCAAGCGCGCCCCCAGGGCCCGGGCGCCGGGGTCGGCGCGCGGGCCGGCGCCAGCTGGCGGCGCATCACGCCAGGCCGGCCAGCACGCGCAGGTGAGCCGCCACGCTGCGCGCCAGCGCCCCCAGCGCGTAGCCGCCTTCCAGGCACGAGACGATGCGGCCCCGGGCGTGCCGCTCGGCCACCTCGACCAGGCGCTGCGTGATCCAGGCGTAGTCGGCCTCGATCAGGCCGAGCTGGCCGAGCTCGTCCTCGCGGTGGGCGTCGAAGCCGGCCGAGACGAAGAGCATCTCGGGCCTGAACGCCTCCAGCGCCGGCAGCCACTGCGCCTCGACCGCCTCGCGCACGGCCGGCCCGCGCGTGTATGGCGCCAGCGGCAGGTTGACCATGTTCGGGCCCTTGGGCACGGCGCCGCTGTACGGGTAGAGCGGGTGCTGGAAGATGCTGCACATCAGCACGCGCTCGTCGCCGGCGATGATGTCCTCGGTGCCGTTGCCGTGGTGGACGTCGAAGTCGACGATCGCCACCCGCTGCAGGCCGTGCACGTCCAGCGCGTGGCGCGCCGCGATGGCCACGTTGTTGAAGAAGCAGAAGCCCATCGCCGCGTCGCGCGTGGCGTGGTGCCCGGGCGGGCGCACGGCGCAGAAGGCGCTGCCGGCGCGGCCGGCGATGACCTCGTCGGTGGCCGCCACCGCCGCGCCGGCCGCGTGCAGCGCCGCCGCCAGGGTCTGCGGGCCGGCCACGGTGTCGGGGTCGAGGGCGCGCGTGGCGCCTTCGTCGCGCAGGCGCTGCAGCAGGTCGCAGATCTCGGTCGTGTAGGCGGTGCTGTGGGCGCGCTCGATCTGTTCCGCGGTGGCCGGCGGCGCCTCGTGGAAGTCCAGGGCCAGGTCGAGCCCCGTGGCGCGCAGGTGGTCGGCGATCGCGTCCAGCCGCTGCGGGCATTCGGGGTGGCCGGCGCCCATGTCGTGCCCTCGGCAGGCGGGATGGCTGTAGAAGGCAGTGCTCATCGGGCGAATCCGCTCGCAAGGCATGGGTTATGGTGCCGCGCATGGATACCGACCTCGCGCGCCGGCTCTCTCGGCTGGTGGATCAGATTAGCACGATCGTCGTGGGCAAACGGCCGCAGATCGAGGACTGCGTGGCCTGCCTGCTGGCCGGCGGCCACCTGCTGATCGAGGACGTCCCGGGCGTGGGCAAGACCACCCTGGCGCACGCGCTGGCGGTGTCGCTGGGGCTGGACTTCCGGCGCGTGCAATTCACGGCCGACCTGATGCCGTCCGACCTGATCGGCGTGAGCGTGTTCGAGCGTGGCCGCGATGCCTTCGTCTTCCACCCCGGCCCGGTGTTCGCACAGGTGCTGCTGGCCGACGAGATCAACCGCGCCGGCCCCAAGACGCAGAGCGCGCTGCTCGAGGCGATGGAGGAGCAGCAGGTCTCGGTCGATAACGAGACGCGCTCGCTGCCGCAGCCCTTCTTCGTCATCGCGACCCAGAACCCGAGCGACCAGCTCGGCACCTACGCGCTGCCCGAGAGCCAGCTCGACCGCTTCTTGCTGCGCATCACGCTGGGCTACCCCGACCGCGCGGCCGAGCGGGCGCTGCTCACTGGCGGCGATCGCCGCAGCGCGGCCCAGCGCCTGGTGCCGGTGATGAGCCCGGCCGAGCTGCAGGCGGCGCAGCAGGCGGTGCTGGCGGTGCGCGCGGCCGAGCCGCTGCTGGACTACCTGCAGGCCCTGATCGCCGCCAGCCGCTCGGGCACGTGGTTCAGCGCCGGGCTGTCGCCGCGCGCGGGCATCGCGCTGCTGCGCGTGGCGCGGGCGCGGGCGCTGATGGGCGGGCGCGACTACGTCGCCCCCGACGACCTGCAGGCGATCCTGCCGCAGGCCATCGCGCACCGGCTGCAGCCCGCGGCCGGCGCCGGGCGCGGCCCGGTCGAGCAGGTGCGGGCGATGATCGAAGCCACGCCGATCCCGTGACCCCCCCCGAGGCGCCTTCGGCGCTTCCCCCCCGGGGGGGCGCCACCAGCGGCCCGGCCAAGCCGGTTCCGCGGCGGCCGCTGGGCGAACGGGCCGGCTGGTCGCCGCGGGCGTGGTTCCGTCGCTGGTGGCAGTCGCGGCTGCCCCTCACCGACACCTGGACCCTGGGCCAGCGCAACGTCTACATCCTGCCCACGCGGGCCGGCCTGACCTTCGGCCTGACCCTCGTGGTGATGCTGCTGGCGGCCATCAACTACCAGCTCAACCTGGGCTATGCCCTGACCGTCCTGCTGGCCGGCGCCGGCCTGGTGTCGATGCACCTC
>JAGWMW010000010.1 GCA_028871575.1 Burkholderiales bacterium
CCGCGCAAACGGCGTGCTGCTTCGCTGGCAACACGTCCGAGCACCTTGTCGGTGGCGTCAATCACAAACCACTCGTGCTTCACCTCGGCCGGCTTGGCGCTGAAGGTCTTCATGAGGGTCTTCTCGGTGGGCACCCGGCACGGGCCGGGCGCGGTCTCTTCGGCAGGCTCCAGGCCCGGCGGGCTCTCCTCGGCGCTGCTCGTGGCGGGCAGCCTCTCGGAAAATCGCCTTGCGGACCTGTCGACACCCGGCCGCTGGGCGGCCGGGGCGAACTTCCTCGGCCGAAATCGAGGAAAGCCTGTGAGTATAGCCCGGCGGCGCCGGCGCGGAATCACGGGGCCGGATTCCGACCGAACCGCTCCCGCAGGCGGGCCCGCGATCGCGGGATGGCCGACCCGGACCTCGCCTGTAACATGTCCGTCATTCCCAGGCAAAAGTCTTGGCCGGTCTGTCAACCCCTATTTTGGCGGTCCGCCAGCGACGCGAAAGCGCATGCATCAACTCGTCCCGTCGATCCTGGCCGCCGCGTCGCTGGCCCTGCTGCTCGCGGCCGGGGTGCTGTGGCTGCTGCGCCGGCAGCGCCCGCGCCAGCGTCCGCTGCCCACCGAGTGGACGCTGACGGCGCGCCCCGTGTTCAGCAGCGACGAGCGGCGTGTCTACCGCCAGCTGCGCGAAGCCCTGCCGCACCACATCGTGCTGTCCAAGCTGCCGCTGGTGCGCTTCTGCCAGCCCACCGACCCGCAGGAGGTGCGCTTCTGGTACGAGCTGCTGGGCTCGGCCAACGTCACCTTCGCGGTGTGCAGCGCCAACGGCCGCGTGCTGGCCGCGATCGATCTGGACAACGAGCGCGGGGGTTCGCGCCGCGCCATGCAGATCAAGCAGTCGGTGCTGGCGGCCTGCCGCGTGCGCTACCTGCGCTGCGCGCCCGACCAGCTGCCCTCGATCCCCGAGCTGCAGCTGATGGTGCCCAGCAGTGGCTCGGCCGCCCGCGGCCCGCAGCCGGCGCCCACCGCCACCCGGGCCCGCGAGGCCTCGCGCTCGGGCCGGCGCGAGCGCACGACGCTGTGGCAGGATTCGGGCTTCTTCCAGGATTCCTTCTTCGGCATGGACGGCCGCAACGACCTCGGCCTGAGCAGCAGCTTCGGCCCGCCGCGCAGCGGCAGCTCCCCGCGCGAGGCCTCCCCGCGCGAGACGCCCGCCGCGCCCGAGGACGTGGGCGGCGTCGTGGTCGACACCCCCGCCGTCCGGATGCGGCACTGAGTGCCCGCGCCGCTGCCCGGTTTCCGCGCGCTCGACCCGCAGCAGGTGCTGCGCTGCCTGGACGCGGTCGGCCTGCGGGGCGACGGCCGGGTGCTGCAGCTCAACTCGTACGAGAACCGCGTCTTCCAGGTCTTCCTGGAGGACGGCGACGTCGTGGTGGCCAAGTTCTACCGGCCCGGCCGCTGGACCGACGCCCAGATCCTGGAGGAGCACGCCTACGCGCTCGAGCTGGCCGCGGCCGAGGTGCCGGTGGTGCCGCCGCGGGTGCTGGGTGCCGGGGCCGACGGCCTGGCCCTCGACGGCGAGCCGCCGACGCTCGCCCGCTTCGAGGGCCAGCGCTACGCCGTGGCCACGCGCTGCGCGGGCCGCGAGCCCGAGCTCGACGACCCGCAGACGCTGCGCCAGATCGGGCGCTTCATCGGCCGAATGCACGCGGTGGGCCGGGCACGGCCCTTCCTGCATCGCCACCGCCTCGATCCGCGGGCCGACGGCCGGCGTGCACTGGCGCTGCTGGTCGAAGGCGGCTTCGTGCCCGACACCCAGCTCGCCGCCTGGCGCAGCGCCTGCGAGCTGGCGCTGGCGGCGGTGGCCGCGGCCTTCGACGCCGCCGCGCCGCTGGCCACGCTGCGCCTGCACGGCGACTGCCACCCGGGCAACGTGCTGTGGCGCCGCGACGGGGCGCACGGCACGCCGCACGTCGTCGACCTCGACGACGCGATGCAGGGCCCGGCCGTGCAGGACCTGTGGATGCTGGTCTCGGGCGACCACCGCACGATGGCGCAGCAGCTCGACACCCTGCTCGAGGGCTACGGGCAGTTCAGCGAGTTCGACGACCGAGAACGCGCCCTGATCGAGCCGCTGCGCACGCTGCGGATGGTGCGCCACAGCGCCTGGCTGGCCGAGCGCTGGGGCGACCCGACCTTTCCGCTGAACTTCCCCTTCTTCGGCAGCGCGGCCTACTGGAGCCAGCAGACCGCGCAGCTGCGCGAGCAGATCGACGCGATGGCCGGCTGAGCCGGCGCGCTCAGGCCACGAGCAACCGGTTCACGCGGCCCACGTAGGCCGCCGGATCCTCGAGCTGGCCGCCCTCGGCCAGCAGCGCCTGGTCGAAGAGGATCTGGGCCAGGTCGTCGAAGCGGGCGTCGCCGTCCAGCCGCTTGACCAGCGGGTGCTCGGGGTTCACCTCGAGGATCGGCTTGCCCGCGCCCAGGCCGGGCGTGGCCTGGCCCGACTGCTTGAGCAGGCGCGCCAGGTGCGAGCTCATGTCGCCCTCGTCGACCACGATGCAGGCCGGCGAGTCGACCAGGCGCATCGTCGTGCGCACGTCCTTGGCGCGGTCCTGCAGCGCCGCCTTCAGCCGCTCCAGCACCGGCTTGAAGGCCTCGGCGGTCTCCTCGGCGTGCTTCTTCTCGGCTTCGTCCTGCAGCTTGCCGAGGTCGACGCCGCCCTTGGCCACGCTCTGCAGCGGCTTGCCGTCGAACTCGAAGAGGTGGCTGAGCATCCATTCGTCGACGCGGTCGACGAGCAGCAGCACCTCGATCCCCTTCTTGCGGAAGATCTCGAGCTGCGGACTGCTGCGGGCCGTGGCCAGGCTGTCGGCCGTCAGGTAGTAGATGGCCTCCTGACCTTCCTTCATGCGCTTGACGTAGTCCTCGAAGCCGACGCCTTCCTCGGCGCTCGTGCTGGCAAAACGCAGCAGCTTGGCCAGCCGCTCCTGGTTCTGGTGATCCTCGCCCACGCCTTCCTTGAGCACGGCGCCGAACTGCTTCCAGAACGCGGCGTACTTGTCCTTCTGGTTCTCGGCCACGTCCTCGAGCATGCTCAGCACGCGCTTGGTGCTGCCCTCGCGGATGGCCTTCACGTCGCGGCTCTCCTGCAGCAGCTCGCGGCTGACGTTCAGCGGCAGGTCGGCGCTGTCGATCACGCCCTTGACGAAGCGCAGGTACACCGGCATCAGCGCCTCGGCGTCGTCCATGATGAAGACGCGCTTCACGTAGAGCTTCACGCCGCCGCGCTTGTCGCGGTTCCAGAGGTCGAACGGCGCCTTGGCCGGCACGTACAGCAGCTGCGTGTACTCGGTGCGGCCCTCGACCCGGTTGTGGGTGTAGGCCAGCGGCGGCTCGCTGTCGTAGCTGACCTGCTTGTAGAACTCCTGGTACTGGGCGTCGGTGATGTCGCTCTTGGGCCGCGTCCACAGCGCGGCGGCCTTGTTCACCGTCTCCCACTCGTCGGTGTCGACCTGCGCCTTCTTCTCGTCGTCCCAGCGCTGCTTGCGCATCAGGATCGGCAGGCTGATGTGGTCGCTGTACTTGCCGACGATGGACTTGAGCTTCCACAGCGAGAGGAACTCCTCCTCGCCCTCGCGCAGGTGCAGGATCACGTCGGTGCCGCGCGCGGGGCGCGTCAGGGTCTCGACCTCGAATTCACCGGTGCCTTCGCTGCTCCAGCGCACGCCCTCCTCGGGCTTGAGGCCGGCGCGGCGCGACTCCACCGTGATGCGGTCGGCGACGATGAAGCCCGAGTAGAAGCCCACGCCGAACTGGCCGATCAGGTTGGCGTCCTTCTTCTGCTCGCCTTCGAGCCGCGCCATGAACTCGCGCGTGCCGCTCTTGGCGATCGTGCCCAGGTGCGCCACCGCCTCGTCGGCGCTCAGGCCGATGCCGTTGTCGCGGATCGTGATCGTGCGCGCGGCCTCGTCATACCACACCCGCACCTCCAGCGTCGGCACGTCCTCGTACAGCGAGGGCGCGTCCAGCGCCTCGAAGCGCAGCTTGTCGCAGGCGTCGGACGCGTTGGAAACCAGCTCGCGCAGGAAGATCTCCTTGTTGGAGTACAGCGAGTGGGTGACGAGGTGCAGGATCTGCTTGACCTCGGCCTGGAAGGACAGGGTTTGTTTTTCCATGGGCGTGTGCTGAAAGGCGGTGGGAAGGGGCCCGACGACGACCCCGGGCGCTGGCGATGATGGGGCCTGGGGGCCGATTTTCAAGAGACCCGCCGCCCGGGGCCGCGCGCGCCGTCACCTAAAATCGCGCCCTCTTCCATGCCTGTGCGCCCCCTTGCCGCGCCGAACCCTCCATGAGCGCCTTCAGCGAGGAACGGGTGCTGACGGTCCATCACTGGACCGACCGCCTGTTCACCTTCACCACCACGCGCGACCCCGCCCTGCGCTTCTCGAACGGCCACTTCACGATGATCGGCCTGCGCGTCGAAGGCAAGCCGCTGCTGCGCGCCTACAGCATCGTCAGCGCCAACTACGAGGAGCACCTCGAATTCCTCAGCATCAAGGTGCCCGACGGCCCGCTGACGAGCCGGCTGCAGCACATCCGGGTGGGCGATGCGGTCATCGTGGGGCGAAAGCCCACCGGCACCCTGGTCGTGGACTACCTGCTGCCCGGCAAGCGGCTGTACCTGCTGTCCACCGGCACCGGCCTGGCGCCCTTCATGAGCATCGTGCGCGACCCCGAGACCTACGAGAAGTTCGAGCAGATCATCCTCGTGCACGGGGTGCGCCAGGTCGACGAGCTGGCCTACCACGACCTGCTGGTCGAGCACCTGCCGAACCACGAGTTCCTGGGCGAGCTCGTCACCAGCAAGCTGCGCTACTACCCCACCGTCACGCGCCAGGCCTACCGCCACATGGGCCGGGTGACCGAGCTGATCGAGAACGGGCAGCTGGCCGCCGACCTGCAGGTGCCGGCGCTGAACCCGGCCGAGGACCGGGTGATGATCTGCGGCAGCCCGGGCATGCTGCGGGACCTGAAGGCGCTGCTCGAGGCGCGCGGCTTCGCCGAGGGCAACACCTCGATCCCGGGCGACTTCGTGATCGAGCGCGCGTTCGCCGAGCAGTGAGCGCGCGGGCGCGGCGCTGCAGGCCCCGCTACCGGCCCAGCCCGCGCAGCCGTGCCGCCTCGACGATCTCGATCCAGTAGCCGTCGGGGTCGCGGACGAAGGCGACGTCGCGCATCCTGCCCTGCTCGGGGCGCTTGACGTAGGGCACCTGGTTGGCGTCGAGCCAGCGCACGGCGGCGTCGAGTTCGGGCACCGAGAAGCAGATGTGGCCGAAGCCCTGCGGCGGCGCGTTGCCGTCGTGGTAGCTGAAGGCGGGGTCGGCTTCGGTGCCCCAGTTGTGGGTGAGCTCGAGGATGCCGCGCTGGGCGAACGTCCAGGCCGTGCGCTCGCCCACGTCTTGCGGCACCGCCTCGCCGGCCTGCGCCCGGTGCAGGAAGTAGAGCGAGAACTTCATCTCGGCGAAGTCGAGCTTGCGCAGCACGCGCATGCCGAACACCCGGGTGTAGAAATCGAGCGCCACCGCCGGGTCCTTGACCCGCAGCATGCAGTGGTTGAGCACGAAGCCTTCGCTGTCGCGGCTGGGCTGGGCGCAGACGCCGGGGTGGTCTTCGGTCGTGAAGGGCATCGTCGAGGCCTCCGCCGCGCGGTTCAGGCCGTGCCGGTGCGCGGCATCGGCAAAGGGCGCACCGTGGCCAGCGCGGCCGCGGCCGGCCGCGCGGCCTCCGGCGGGGCCGGCTCGCGCTCGCCCAGGCGCCGGCGCAGGTAGCGCATGCAGGTCACGCGCAGGAAGGAGGCGAAGTTGGGCACCTCGCCGCGGTGCGCCAGGATCTCGTCGTGGAACAGGGCGATCAGCGCATTCGTGGTGCGGCCCTCGGCCTCGGCCATCTCGGCGAGCAGGTCCCAGACCATGTTCTCCAGCCGGATGCTGGTGAGCACGCCGTGGATGCGCACGGTGCGCGAGCGCTGCTCGTACTGGATCGGGTCGGCCTTGACGAAGAATTCGCACATGGGCTGTCTCCTTGCAGGCTCGGCGCGCCGCTCAGATCGCGCGGGCGCTCATCTGCCGACCAATGTACTCAGCCTGCCGGATCGCCAGCGTGACGATGGTCAGCGTGGGGTTTTCCGCCCCGCCGGTGGTGAACTGGCTGCCGTCGCTGATGAACAGGTTGGCGATGTCGTGCGTCTGGCCATGGGCGTTGCAGACGCTGTCCTTGGCCGAGGCACCCATGCGGCAGGTGCCCAGGTTGTGCGTGCTCGGGTAGGGCGGCGTGCGGAAAGACTTGGTCGCGCCGGCCGCCTCGTAGATGCGCTGGCCGAGCGAGAAGGCGTGCTCGCGCATCGCCACGTCGTTGGCGTGGTCGTCGAAGTGCACGTTGGGCACCGGGTTGCCGAACTTGTCCTTGACGTCGGTGTTCAGCGTCACCCGGTTGGTGGCGCGCGGCATGTCCTCGCCCACGATCCACAGGCCGGCCAGGTGGTCGTAGTGGTCCATGTAGTCGGCGAACTCGGCGCCCCAGCCGCCGGGGTTCAGGAAGGCGGCCATGAAAGGCACGCCCAGCGACAGCGTCTCGAGCTCGTAGCCGCCGGCGAAGCCGCGCCTTGTGTCGTGGCGCGCCTCGTCGCGCACGATGCCGGCCATGGTGGTGCCGCGGTACATGTGCACCGGCTGCCTGAACATGCCGTAGACCGAGCCCGTCATGTGGCGCATGTAGTTGCGCCCGACCTCGCCCGAGCTGTTGGCCAGGCCGTCCTTGAAGGTGTTGCTGGCCGACAGCAGCAGCAGCCGCGGCGTCTCGATCGAGTTGCCGGCCACGCAGACCACGCGCGCCTTCTGGCGCTGGGTGGCGCCGGCGGCGTCGACGTAGACCACGGCGCTGGCCCGGCCCTGCTCGTCGTGCTCGATGCGCACGACATGGCTTTCGGGCCGCAGCTCGAGGTTGCCGGTGATCTCGGCCTTCGGGATCTCGGTGTACAGCGTGCTCCACTTGGCGCCGCTCTTGCAGCCCTGGAAGCAGAAGCCCATCTGCATGCAGCGCGCACGGCCGTCGCGCGGCTGGCTGTTGATGGCCATGTGGCCGGTGTGCACTTCCTTGTAGCCGAGCCGGGTGGCGCCGGCGTACAGCACCTTGAAGTTGTTGTTGCCCGGCAGGCCGGGGATGCCGTGGGTGCGCGTCACGCCCATCTTGTCCTCGGCGCGGGCGTAGTAGGGCTCCAGCTCTTCCAGCGTGAGCGGCCAGTCCATCAGGCTCGCGCCCTTGATCTCGCCGTAGGTGGTGCGGGCCTTGAATTCGTGCGGCTGCAAGCGCAGCGAGGCGCCCGCCCAGTGGGTGGTGGTGCCGCCCACGGTCTTGCAGATCCAGGCCGGCAGGTTGGGGAAGTCCTTGGCCACCCGCCAGCTGCCCGAGGTGGTGCGGTTGTCGAGCCAGGCGAGCTGGCCGAAGGACTTCCACTCGTCCTGGATGAAGGTGGCGATGGACTGGCGCGCGCCGGCCTCGAGCAGCACCACCTTGATGCCCTGCTGGCAGAGCTCGTTGGCCAGCGTGCCGCCACCGGCGCCGGAGCCGATGATGACGACCACGCCGTCGTCGCTGAGATCGAACTTCGACATCTTGTCTCCTCGCGGGAAAAGGGAGGTGCGGGCGCGCCAGGCGGTCAGCCGAAGTAGGGCGGCGGGCTGGCCGCCAGCGGCGGGGCCGGCAGCCACTTCAGGTCCTGGAAGCCGCGCTTGATGTAGCCGCCCTTGTCCCAGCAGGCACCCTCGTAGCCGAAGACGGTGAAGGCCATGTCGTTGTCGTAGAGCGAGGTCACGCACTGGCCGCGTACGGTGTTGAAGAAGGGCATCCCCTCGATCGCCTGCACCGCCACCAGGCGCCGCGCCGGCGTGGCCTTGACGAAGCGGCCGCCGGCGTCGCGGTCGAGCCCGGCGATGCCCTCGCGCAAGAGCGGCAGCGCCTCGGTCTTGGCGTCGAGGTCCTTGGCCAGCAGCGCGTAGACCGCATCGGGCAGCTTCTTGTGGGGGAACAGCGTGCGCCCCATCGCCATCAGGGTCTCGCCCTCGGCCCGGCTGAGCGACTTCAGCTCCACCGCCCACACGGTGGACGGGGCCAGTGCCGCCAGCGCGCTGCCGGCGGCGAGGGTGCCCATCAGGATGCCGCTGCCCTTGAGGAACTCGCGCCGCGCCAGCGGCAGATCGAGCTTGGGCACGCGGCGGTCTTCGTCGCCGCAGGGCGCGGACGCGGCAGGCGCGGGCGCGAGGGGGATCACACGCATGGCCAGTCTCCTGTAGATCGTTCGACCCGGGGACCGCCATCGCCCCGGCTGCGGCGCAGTCTTGCACCGCCACCGGCCGGGCAGGTTTTATTCAGCTACCTACAAGGGAAAGCCCGAGGGCGCCGGGCCTGCGCGTGCATCCCGGTCCGCGCGGGCGGACCCGGCGCTGCGGCGCTCAGTGCAGCTTCACGTGCGGCTCGGTGCGGCGCACGATCAGCCGCGCCAGCGTGTCCAGCGTCACCTTGACCCAGCCGTGCAGCGCCAGCTCGTGCATCTTGTAGAGCGACTGGTACATCAGGCGCGCGAACAGGCCCTCGACCATCAGGCTGCCGCCGATCAGCCCGCCCATCATGCTGCCCACGGTGCTGTACTCGCCCAGCGAGACGAGCGAGCCGAAGTCGCGGTAGTGCCAGTCCTGCAGCGGCTGGCCGGCCAGGCGGCGCCGGATCTGCCGGACCATGTGAGTGGCCTGCTGATGCGCGGCCTGGGCCCGCGGCGGCACCAGCCGCTGGGGGGCCTCCGGCGGCACCCGTCCGCCGGGGCCGCGATCGGCCTCGGGCCAGGGGCAGGCCGCGCAATCGCCCAGGGCGTAGATGTGCTCGTCGCGCGTGGTCTGCAGCGTGGGCCGCACGACGAGCTGGTTGACGCGGTTCGTCTCCAGCCCGCCGATGTCCTTCAGGAAGTCGGGCGCCTTCACGCCCGCGGCCCAGACGATCAGCTCGGCCGGCAGCGCACGGCCGTCGGCCAGCTGCACGCTGCCGGCGGTGACGGCGGCCACCTTGGCGCCGGTGAGCACGTTCACGCCCAGCTTCCTGAGCAGGCCCTCGGTGGCCGCCGACAGCCGCGGCGGCAGCGCCGGCAGCACGCGCGGCGCGGCTTCCACGACGGTGACCTGGATGTCCTTCTCGGCATCGGCGCGGTCCAGCCCGTAGGCCATCACCTCGCGCGTGGTGCGGTGCAGCTCGGCCGCCAGCTCCACGCCGGTGGCCCCGGCGCCGATGATGACCAGGTGCAGCTGCGCCGGCTGCTGCGGCGTGCTGCGCGCATGGGCGCGCATGCAGGCATTGACCAGGCGGCGGTGGAAGCGCTCGGCATCGGCCGCCGACTCCAGCCGCATCGCATGCTCGGCCACGCCGGGGGTGCCGAAGTCGTTGCTCTGGCTGCCCACGGCGATGACGAGCGTGTCGTAGGGCACGGCCCGCTGCGGCGTGACCTCGCGCCCGTCCTCGTCCAGGTGCGGCGCCACCAGCACCTCGCGCCGCGCGCGGTCCAGGCCCACCATCTCGCCGATGCGGTAGCGGAAGTGGTGCCAGTGCGACTGCGCCAGGTAGCCGACCTCGTGGTCGCTGATGTCCATGCTGCCGGCCGCGATCTCGTGCAGCTTGGGCTTCCAGACATGGGTGCGCGCCCGCTCGACCAGCGTCACCTCGGCGCGGCCGCGGCGGCCCAGCGTGTCGCCCAGCCGCGTGGCCAGCTCCAGTCCGCCGGCGCCGCCGCCGACGATGACGATGCGATGCAGGCCCGCATCGGGCCCCTGGCTTGCCATCCTCCTGCCCTCCCCGGCCCGGTCTGCCGTGCTGGTGTCTTGGCCGCGGGGCTCAGCCCGCGTGCGGAAACGCCTCGGTGTCGACTTCGCCCTGGCTGGCCGGGCTGTAGCGCGCGCCGCTGACGGTGCGCTCGTTGATCAGCGCGTCCAGCCGCGCCAGCACCGCCGGCGCCAGCGCGAGCGCCGCCGCGCCGAGGTCGTCCTGCAGGTGCTGCGGCTGCGTGGTGCCGGGGATGGCCAGCACATGCTCGCCGCGCGCCAGCACCCAGGCCAGCGCCAGCTGCGCCGGCGTGCAGCCCTGCTCGCGCGCCAGCGACTCGAAGGGCGGCCACAGTGCCAGGTTGGCCGCGTAGTGGGCCGGCTCGAAGCGCGGCATGCTGCGCCGGATGTCGCGCGCCGGCAGCGCGGCGACGTCGCCCACCCCGCCGGCGAGAAAGCCGCGCCCCAGCGGGCTGAAGGCCACGAAGGCCGCACCGATCTCGCGGCAGGCCTGCAGCACGCCCAGCTCGGGGTTGCGCGACCACAGCGAATACTCGCTCTGCACGGCCGCGATCGGGTGCACGGCCTGGGCGCGCCGCAGCGTGGCGGCCGAGACCTCCGACAGGCCGAGCGCGCGCACCTTGCCCGCGCGCAGCAGGTCGGCCATCGCGCCCACGCTGTCCTCGATCGGCACCCGCCGGTCCCAGCGGTGCAGGTAGTACAGGTCGATGCAGTCGGTGCCCAGCCGGCGCAGGCTGTCCTCGCAGTTGCGGCGGATCGCCTCGGGCCGGCCGTCGATGACGCGCCGCACGCCGTCGTCGAAGGCCACGCCGGCCATCCCGCCCTTGCTGCACAGCACGATGCGGCTGCGCTCGGGCCCGAGCACGCGGCCGACCAGGGTCTCGTTGGCGCCGAAGCCGTAGAGCGCGGCGGTGTCGAACAGCGTCACGCCCAGGTCGAGCGCCCGGCGCAGCAGGCCTTCGGCCTCGGCCGGCCCGGGCGGCGTGCCGTAGGCGTGGCTGAGGTTCATGCAGCCCAGGCCGATCGGGCCGACCTCGAATCCGGCGATGCGTCTGGCAGGGGTCATCGGTGCTCGGGCAGGGGGACGGCAGTGCGTGCAGGCACCGGCGCGCGGGCGCGCTGCACAGGGCCGGACACTATCACGGCCCCTGCCGGGCCGGCGGCGCCGGGGGCTCGGGCGGGGCCGGCGCGGCCTCGGGCGCGCGGCCGGCCGGGCCCGACGAGGCCAGCATCCGCTCCACCATCGCCAGCAGCGTCCAGCCGGCCTGCTCGATGCCGGCCACCCAGCGCTGCTGCGCCGGGCTCTGCGGCGTGCCCAGCAGCAGCTGGGCGAATCCCAGCACGGCGTTCAGCGGCGTGCGCAGCTCGTGGCTCATGCGCGCCAGGAACTCGGTCTGGGCGAGGTGGGCGGCCTCGGCGCGGTCGCGCGCCAGGCGCATGGCCTCGGCCTCGTGGCGGTCGCTCAGGTCGGTCAGCGTGCCCACCATGCGCTGCGCGCGGCCCTGGGCATCGCGCTGCACGACGCGGCCGCGCGAGAGCACCCAGCGCCAGCGTCCGTCGGCCGTGCGCAGGCGGAACTCGACCTCGTAGCTGCCCGCGCGGCCCTCCAGGTGCGCCGTCTGCGCGGCCACCATGGCGGCCAGGTCGTCGGGATGGACGCGGCTGCGCCACAGCGCGGTGCTGTCGATGCGGTCCTGCGGCTCGTAGCCCAGCTGGGCCTTCCACTGGGGCGAGAACAGCACCTGCTGGCGCTGCGGGTCGAGGTCCCAGACGCCGAAGCCCGCGCTGTGCAGCGCCAGGCCCCAGCGCTGCTCGAGCGCCTGCAGCTCGCCCACCATCCCGGCCGCCCCGGCCCGGCGCCGCCGCCAGGCGATCGGGCGGCGCAGGTTGCGGGCGGGGGCGGGGCGCGACATGGCAGGGCGGGGCTGGATGCAGGGCTGGAGGGGGCGCGGCAGGCGGGTCGACCGCAGCGGATGCAGCGGGGGCAGCGGCAGCAACGGACGCGGCCGCCGCCCCCGGGTTATCGGCCGTCGGCGGCCGAACCCAAGGCCGGGGCCGCCTCGCCCAGGGCCCGGCCCGTGCGATCCGTGGCGAACCACAGCAGCGCCACGGCCGGGAAGGCCGCGCCCGCGGCGGCCACGGCGGCCCAGCCCCCGTGCAGGTACAGGCTGCTGGCGATGGCCGAGCCGAAGGCGCCGCCGAAGAAGAACAGCACCATGTACAGCGCGTTGAGGCGGTTGCGCACCGCCGCGCCCAGGCTGTAGATGGCGCGCTGGCCCAGCACCATGTTGGCCTGCACCGCCAGGTCGAGACCGATGCCTGCGACCAGCAGCAGCCCCAGCGAGCCGGCCCCGGCGCCGGCCAGGCCGGCCAGCACGAAGGCCGCCACCGCCAGCGACAGCGCGGCCCCCGTGGCCACGCGGGTATGGCCCTGGTCGGCCAGCCGGCCGGCCACGGGCGCGGCCAGCGCGCCGGCGGCCCCGGCCAGCGAGAACCAGGCCAGGCCGCCCGGCCCGAGGCCGAAGCGCGGGCTGGCCAGCAGCAGCGGCGTGGCCGTCCAGTACAGGCTGAAGGCGCCGAACATCGCGGCCTGGTAGGCGGCACGGCGGCGCAGCAGCGGCTGGGTGCGCAGCACCGTCCACAGCGAGGCGATCAGCGCCCCGTAGCCGGGGCCGCCGGCGGCGCGGGCGGGCCGGCGCAGCGGCAGCCGCCGCCACAGCAGCGCCGCCAGCGCCAGCATCAGCAGCGCCGAGGCCGCGAACAGGGCCCGCCAGCCCAGGTGCCCGGCCACCAGGCTGGCCACCGGCCGCGCCAGCATGATGCCGGCCAGCAGCCCGCTCATCACCTGGCCCACGACCCGCCCGCGCCGGGCCTCGGGCGTGAAGTGGGCGGCGATCGGCACCAGCATCTGCACCGCCACCGAGCCCAGCCCGACCAGCGCGCAGGCCGCGAGAAAGGGCGTGGCCGTGCGTGCCGAGGCCGCCAGCGCGAGCGCCATCGCGGCCCCGGCCAGCGTGCCCACCACCAGCCGGCGGTTCTCCAGCACGTCGCCCAGCGGCACCAGGAAGACCAGGCCGACGCAGAAGCCGAGCTGGGTCAGCGTCACGATCAGGCTGGCCGCGGCCGGCGCCAGGCCGAGGCCGGGCGCGATCAGGCGGATCACGGGCTGGGCGTAGTACAGGTTGGCCGCGATCAGGCCGCAGGCCACGGCCATCGTCGCGACCAGGGCCGGCGACAGGCCGGCGGGGGCGGCCTCGGCCGCGGGTCTCGGGGAAGTCTGCATCGGGCAATCATGCCGTGGCCGGCGCCGCGTCGCCGCCGCAGCGCCCCAAGGCCCGCGGCGGCGGCGGGCTTGGGGGTCGCCTGGCTCAGGCCAGCTGCTGCTCCAGCCGGTGCAGCACCTCGTAGCAGGGCAGCACCTGGGCCACGCTGGCATTGGGCTCGCGCTGCTCGCGGATGGCGGCGAAGAACTCGCGGTCCTGCAGCTCGATGCCGTTCATCGAGACCGCGACCCGGCTGACGTCGATCTTCTCGTCCTTGCCGTTGAACAGGTCGTCGTAGCGGGCGAGGTAGGTGCCGCTGTCGCCGATGTAGCGGAAGAAGGTGCCCAGCGGCCCCTCGTTGTTGAAGCTGAGCGACAGCGTGCAGATCGCGCCGCTGGCGGCCTGGAGCTGGATCGACATGTCCATCGCGATGCCGAGCGTCGGGTGGATCGGCCCCTGCAGGGCATTCGCCTTCACGATCGGGCTCTGCGCCTGGTAGGCGAACAGGTCCACCGTGTGCGCGGCGTGGTGCCACAGCAGGTGGTCGGTCCAGCTGCGCGGCTGGCCGAGCGCGTTCATGTTCGTGCGGCGAAAGAAGTAGGTCTGCACGTCCATCTGCTGGAGCTGCAACTCGCCCCGCACGATGCGCTGGCGCACCCACTGGTGGCTGGGGTTGAAGCGCCGGGTGTGGCCGCACATCGCCACCTTGCCTGCGCTCTGGGCGCGCGCGACCACGGCCCGCGCATCGGCCAGCGAATCGGCCAGCGGGATCTCCACCTGCACGTGCTTGCCGGCCTCCAGGCAGGCGATGGCCTGCGCGGCATGCATCTGCGTGGGCGTGCACAGGATCACGGCGTCGACCTCGGCCAGGGCCAGGCTGTCGGCGAGCTCGGTCGTCACGTGGGCGATGCCGTAGCGGTCCGCGACCTCGCGCGTCTTGGTCAGCTCGCGGCTGACGAGCGAGACGACCTCGACGCCTTCGATGAGCCGGATCGCGTCGAGGTGCTTGATGCCGAAGGCGCCGGCGCCGGCGAGTGCGACCTTGATCGTCATGAGTCTTCCAGGATGAGGTGGCCCACCGCGGTGTTGCTGGCGGGCACGTGATAGAAGCGGTGCAGCACCTTCGGCGGCGCCGCGGCGGGGCGGCGCGGCGGGTCGGCCGCGTCGGCCATGGCGCCGCGCGCGATCAGCCACATCACCAGCTCGATGCCTTCGCTGCCGGCCTCGCGCACGTAGTCGATGTGGGGCTTGGCGGCCAGCGCCGCCGGGTCGGCGATCAGCTGGTCGAGGAAGGCGTTGTCGAACTCGCGGTTGATGAGCCCGGCGCGCGGCCCCTGCAGCTGGTGGCTCATGCCGCCGGTGCCCCAGATCTGCACGCGCAGCGGCTCGTCGTAGCGCTCGACGGCGCGGCGGATGGCCTGGCCGAGCTGGAAGCAGCGCCGCCCCGAGGGCACCGGGTACTGCACCACGTTGACCGCGAACGGGATCACCGGGCAGGGCCAGCGGAAGTCGGCCGCCGGGGGTTGGCCGCACATCAGCGACAGCGGCACCGTCAGGCCGTGGTCGACGTCCATCTTGTTGACGATCGTGAGGTCGAAGTCGTCCTGGATCACGCTCTGCGCGATGTGCGAGGCCAGCTCGGGATGGCCCACCACCGGCGGCACCGGACGCGGGCCCCAGCCCTCGTCGGCGATCGCGTAGCCGGCGGCGGTGCCGATGGCGAAGGTGGGGATCAGGTCGAGGCTGAAGGCGTTGGCATGGTCGTTGTAGACCAGGAAGATCACGTCCGGCCGGTGCTCGCGCAGCCAGGCGCGGCTGAAGTCGTAGCCGCGGAAGACCGGCTGCCAGTAGGGCTCGGCCGTCTTGCCCAGGTCCAGCGCGGCGCCGATGGCCGGCACGTGGCTGGTGTAGACGCTGGCGGTGATGCGCGCACCCGGGCGGGCGCCAGGCCGGATATCCGGGGCCATCACGTCCTCCCCCAGCGCGGGTCGCGGCCGCCGGCCACCATCATGGCGCGGTAGGCGTCCTCGCTCATGCCGGTCATGCTGCCGGCCATCTGCTGGAAGCTCTTGCCGTCGGTGGCGCCGATCTTGGCCAGGAAGTAGATGTTGCCGCCCAGCGCGATGCAGCGGTTGAGGTCGCGCGCCAGGACGGCCTGCTTCTGGTCCTCGCTCATCGGCCACTCCTCGAGGTAGGCGCGCTCATCCGCCTTGAAGCGGGCGCGGTTGTCGGCCTTCATCAGGCTCATGCAGAACTGGTTCAGCGCGTACCCCCGGCGCGACTGTTCGGCGTCGAAGATGGTGGTGCCGGGCACGTCGAGATAGGGCTTTTCCAGGCTCATCGGGATTCCTCCGGCCAGTACAGGCGCATCGGGTTCGTCACCAGCAGCCGGGTCTGCAGCTCGGGCGTGACCGCGATGTGCGGGATGAAGTCGACCAGCAGGCCGTCGTCGGGCATGTGGTGCTTGAGGTTGGGGTGCGGCCAGTCGGTGCCCCAGAGCACGCGGTCGGGGAAGCCCTCGACGAGGCGGCGCGCGAAGGGCACCACGTCGCGGTAGGCGGCCCGCTCGCCGTCCAGCGCCGGCGGGCCGGCCACGCTCAGCCGCTCGGGGCAGCTGACCTTGCTCCAGACATTGGGGTGCTCGCGCATCAGCTTCACGAACAGGCCGAACTGCGGCCCGTCCACCGGCAGGCTCACGTCGGGCCGGCCCATGTGGTCGACCACCACGGTGGTGGGCAGCGCGGTGAAGAAGTCCCACAGCTCGGGCAGGTCCACGGCCTCGAAATACACGACCACATGCCAGCCCAGCGGCGCGATGCGCGCGGCGATCTCCATCAGCTCGTCGCGGGGCGTGAAGTCGACCAGGCGCCTGACGAAGTTGAAGCGCACGCCGCGCACGCCGGCGTCGTGCAGGGCCTGCAGCTCGGCGTCGGCGATGCCGCGCCTGACCGTGGCCACGCCGCGCGCGCGGCCGCCGCTGGCCCGGCAGGCATCGACCATGGCCCGGTTGTCGGCGCCGTGGCAGGTGGCCTGCACGACCACGTTGCGGGCGAAGCCCAGGTGGTCGCGCAGCGCGTAAAGCTGCGCCTTGCCCGCGTCGCAGGGCGTGTACTTGCGCTCGGGCGCGAACGGGAATTCGGCGCCCGGTCCGAAGACATGGCAATGCGCGTCCACCGCGCCGGGCGGCAGCTCGAACCGGGGTCGGCTGGGGCCGGCGTACCAGTCCAGCCAGCCCGGGGTCTTCTCGAAGTTCATTCGGGTTGCCTCAGGTGTCGAAGGAGGCGGTCGGCCTCGGTGCGCCAGTCGGCGCTGCGTGCAAAGCCGGGCCCGCCGCGGGGGCCGAAGACGCCGGCGTCGGCCAGGTCGGCCATCCAGGCCTGGCGCTGGGCGGTGCCGGCGGCCGACCAGGGCTCGAGCCCGGCTTCGCGCACGGTCTGGGCGACCTCGCGCACCTCTTCGCTGCGCCGGCGGCCATGCTCGATCACGCGCTGGAAGAAGTACGCCGCCTGCGGCTCCCAGTCGATGCCGGGGAAGGTCTCGGCCAGCGAGGCCAGCACCGCGTCCTCGACGCCATAGTGGCGCGCGCTGGCCAGGCTCTCGATGACCATCGCCTCCAGGCCCTTGATCATCACGCTGCGGCACATCTTGGTGGCCGAGGCGACGCCGAGCTGCGCGCTCGCGACCTTCGGCGCGAAGCCCAGTGCTGCCAGCACCGGCGCCAGCGCCGCCGCGTGGGGCCCGCCGAGCAGCAGCGGCACCCGGATGCGGTGGGGCGGCACGCTCGTCATCACCGCGCCTTCGACGTAGCGGCCGCCGGCGCCGTCGACAACGCCGGCCGCGCGCGTCTTGGCACCGGGCGAGGCCGAGTTGAAGTCGAGGAAGCAGGCGCCCGGCGCCAGGGCCGGCGCACAGGCCTGCGCCACGGCCACGGCCTGGCTGGCGGTGACGGCCGAGACCACGAGCTCGGCGCCCGCCACCGCCTGGGCATGCGTCGCCGCCAGCGCCACGCCGTGCTGCGCGGCATGCGCCCGCAGCGGCCGGCCGGCCTCGCTGTCGAGCTTCGTGTCGAAGGCCGTGAGCGCGTGCGCGCGCAGGTCCTCGGCCAGGATGCGCCCGACCTCGCCGTAGCCGATGAGGGCGATGCGCATCGCTCAGTCGATGTACTTCAGGCCCGCGGCCGCCAGCGGCTCGCGCATCTTGTACATGTCCAGGCCCAGCACGCCGGCCGCCAGCCGGGCCCGCTTCTCGCCTTCGTTGGCCTCGCGCGCCGCGGCGGCGTCGGCCACCTGGCGGACCCGGGCCGCGGGCACGACGACGACGCCGTCGTCGTCGGCCACGAGGGCATCGCCCGGGGTCACCAGCGCGCCGGCGCAGACGACCGGGATGTTCACCGAGCCCAGCGTCGCCTTGATCGTGCCCTTGCTGCTGATGGCGCGGCTCCAGACCGGGAACTGCATCTCGGTCAGGTCGCGCACGTCGCGGCAGCCGCCGTCGATCACGAGGCCCAGGGCGCCGCGGGCGCGGAACGACGTGGCCAGCAGGTCGCCGAAGAAGCCGTCGGTGCTCTCGGATGTGAGTGCGGCCACCACGATGTCGCCCAGGCGGATCTGCTCGGCCACCACGTGCAGCATCCAGTTGTCGCCCGGGTGCATGAGCACGGTGACGGCCGTGCCCGAGATGCGCGCGCCGGCCCAGATGGGGCGCATGTAGGGCTTGAGCAGGCCGACGCGGCCCTGCGCCTCGTGCACGGTGCTCGCGCCGAAGCGGGCGAGCTCGTCGGTGGCCGCGCGGTCGGCGCGGGTGATGTTGCGGTAGACGACGCCGAGCTCGAACATCTCACTGCCCCTTGCGCTTCAGTGCGGCGTCCAGCCGCGGGTAGACGCGCCGCGCATTGCCTTCGTAGACCTTCCAGCGGTCGTCGCCGTTCAGGATCGTGCTGGCCTCGATGTAGCGCTTGGTGTCGTCGTAGTAATGGCCGGTCTCGGGGTCGATGCCGCGCACGGCGCCGATCATCTCGCTGGCGAACAGGATGTTGTCGACGGGGATCACCTGGGTCAGCAGGTCGATGCCCGGCTGGTGGTAGACGCAGGTGTCGAAGTAGATGTTCTTCAGCAGGTGCTCGGTCAGCAGCGGCTTCTTCAGCTCCTGCGCCAGGCCGCGGAAGCGGCCCCAGTGGTAGGGCACCGCGCCACCGCCGTGCGGGATCACGAAGCGCAGCGTGGGGAAGTCCTTGAACAGGTCGCTGGTGAGGCACTGCATGAAGGCCGTGGTGTCGGCGTTCAGGTAATGCGCGCCCGTGGTGTGGAAGCAGGCGTTGCAGCTGGTGCTGACGTGCACCATGGCCGGGATGTCGTACTCGACCATCTTCTCGTAGATGGGGTACCAGTGGCGGTCGGACAGCGGCGGGCTGGTCCAGTGGCCGCCGGAGGGATCCGGGTTCAGGTTGATCGCCACGTTGCCGTATTGCTCCACGCACTTCACCAGTTCGGGGATGCAGGTGGCGGGGTCCACGCCCGGGCTCTGCGGCAGCATCGCCGCCGGGACGAAGTGGTCCGGGAACAGGCCGGCGACGCGGAAGCACAACTCGTTGCAGATCGCCGCCCAGGTGCTGCTGACCTGGAAGTCGCCGATGTGATGCGCCATGAAGCTGGCGCGCGGGCTGAAGATGGTCAGGTCGCTGCCGCGCTGGCGCATCAGGCGCAGCTGGTTGGCCTCGATGCTCTCGCGCAGCTCGTCGTCGCTGATCTTTAGGTCAGCCACCTTGGGCGTTAGCGCAGCATCCTTGATGCCGGCGATCTGGGCGTTGCGCCAGGTCTCCAGCGCCTTGGGCGCGGTGGTGTAGTGGCCGTGGCAGTCGATGATCATGGCAAGGCTCTCCTGGGCAGGGGTCGGCGCCGCGTCGCTCGTTCGGAGGTCAGGCGGGGGTCATGCCGTGGCGGCGCTTGGCCTCGGCGCTGTCTGCGGATGCGAGGAACTCGAGGAAGGCCCGCGCCGCCGCGCCCCGGTCGCCAGGCCCTGCCTGAAGCGGCAGGCCGGCCGAGAAGACGGTGACCGCCTCGATCGGCGAGGGCAGCGTGCCCAGCACCTCGATGCCCGGCAGCGCCATCAGCTCGCTGAGCTGCTGGAAGCCGAGCTCGGCCTCGCCGCGCGCCACCAGCGCGCCCACCGGCACCCCGGGCGGCGCCTGCACCAGCCGGCCGCGGATCTGCCCGGCGATGCCCCAGCGCTCGAACACCTTCGACAGGTAGGTGCCGCTGGGGCCGGTGGACAGGCTCAGGCTGCGCGCGGCCAGCACGGCGGCGCGCACGGCGTCCTCGCTGCCGATGTCGGGCCGCGGCGCGCCGGCCCGCACGGCCACGGCCACCGGCGAGCGGGCCAGGTCGACCCGGCTGCCGGCGGCCAGGTGGTTTGAGGCGATCAGCTTGTCGATGGCCTCGGCGGCCAGCACGACGAGGTCGAAGTGCTCGCCGGCCTGCACGCGCCGGGCGGCGTCGACGCCGCCCACCGACTCGATCGCCACCGCCACGCCGCTGCGCGCGGCCCAGGCCGCCGCCAGCTCGGCCAGCAGCAGCCGCGTGGCCATCGACGACAGGCCGGCAAGGCGGGGGGGCAGCGGCGACGTCATGGGCGGATTCTTCCCCTGCGCAGGCCCGCCATCAACGCCAATCGTGCACTAGCTGCTAGGCCGCTTCGGCATGGCAGCGCGACAATCGGCCGACAATCGCCCGGATGGACCTGCGGCAACTGGGCTACTTCGTGCAGGTGGCCGACCTGGGCAGCTTCACGCGCGCGGCCAGCGTGCTGCGCATCGCCCAGCCGGCGCTGAGCCGCCAGGTGCGCGCGCTCGAGGTGGAGCTGCGCCAGCGCCTGTTCGACCGCAACGGCCGCGGCGTCACGCTGACCCCGGCGGGCAAGCAGCTGCTGGACCATGGCCGCGGCATCCTGCAGCAGGTGGAACGGGCGCGCCAGGCGCTGGAGGCCGAGCGCGGCGCGGCCACGGGCCTGCTGTCGATCGGGCTGCCGCCCAGCGTGGGGCGGGCGCTCACGGCGCCGCTGGTCGAGGCCTTCCGCGAGCGTTTCCCGAAGGCCCGCCTGACGCTGGTGGAGGGGCTGTCGAGCTACATGCTCGAGTGGCTGGCGCAGGGCCGCGTGGACTGCGCCGTGGTCTACAGCGCCACCCCCGCCACGGGGCTGGAGCTGCAGCCGGTGCTGGACGAGGCGCTGTACCTGGTCTCGGCGCGGGCCCGGCCCGGCGGCGCCCTGGTCGGCCGCGCGGCCTCGCTGGCCGAGGTGGCGGCGCACGAGCTCGTGATCCCGAGCCGGCCGCATGCGCTGCGCATGCGGCTGGAGACGGCGCTGGCCGAGGCCGGCCTGGCCGCGCGGGTGGGCCTGGAGGTCGACAGCGTGCCGGCCCTGCTCGAGCTGGTGCAGCGTCACCCGCTGCACGCCGTGCTCTCGCTCGGCGCGGTGCGCAGCAGCGGCCAGGAGACCGCCTTCCGCGCCCGCCCGATCGGCCCGCCGGCGCTGACCACCACGCTGTGGATCGCCACCTCGGCCCAGCGCCCGCGCGGGCCGCTGCTGGAGCAGGCGGTGCTGCTGCTGCGCGAGCTGCTGGCGGCGCGGCTGGGCGCGGCCTGAGCTACCGGCCAGCCGGCTCGGCGAGCCCGACGCCGGCTGAGGCGGCGGCCAGGCAGCCGGCCGCGGTCCAGCCGTAGAGCCACTCCAGCGCGTCGTAGAAGCGCTCGGGCGAGCGGCCCTGCCACAGCGCATTGCGCACCAGGCGCTCCACGCCCTTGGCGTGATACAGCCGGCCCATCTCGCGGCCCGACAGCACGATGCGCGCGGTGCGCGCGACGCGGGCGCGCTGGTACAGCTCGAAGGCGGCCTCGACCCGGTGGCCGGTGGCCTGCAGCGCCCGGCCCAGCGTCACGGCGTCCTCGAGCGCCATGCACGCGCCCTGCGCCATGTACTGGGTGGTGGGGTGCGCCGCGTCGCCCAGCAGCGTGGCGCGGCCGTAGGTCCAGCGCGCGATCGGCTCGCGGTCGGCGGTGGCCCAGCGCTTCCAGCTGCGCGGCAGCTCGATGAGCTGGCGCGCCTGCGGGCAGATGCCGCCGAAGTAGCTGCGCACCTCGTCGGCGCTGCCTTCGCTGACGCCCCAGGTCTCGGGCTGGCGGCTGTGGAAGGTGACGACCACGTTGTACTGCTCGCCCCCGCGCAGCGGGTAATGCACGAGGTGGCAGTCGGGCCCGGCCCAGAGGCTGGCGGCGTTCCAGCGCAGCCCGGGCGGGAAATCGTCGCGATCGACCACGGCGCGGTAGACCACGTGGCCGGTCACGCGCGCCGGGTCGCCCACGTACTGCGCCCGCACCGCCGACTTCACGCCGTCGGCCGCCACCAGCGCCAGGCCGCGGTGCGCCCGGCCCTGGGCGTCGTGCACCGTCACGCCGGCCTCGTCCTGGGCCACCTGCACGACCCGGGTCGAGGTCAGGCACTCGACCCGCCCGCTGGCCAGCACGGCCTGCAGCAGCCAGCGGTGCAGGTCGGCGCGGTGCGCCACGGCATAGGGGTTGCCGAAGCGGCGCAGGAAGGCCTCGCCGGTGGGGATGCGGCCGATCTCGGCGGCGTCGACCGCGTCGTGCATGACCAGGCACTCGGTGAGCACGGCAGCGGCCCGGGCCGGCGCGCCGACGCCCAGCGCATCGAGCGCGTGGAAGGCGTTCGGCCCGAGCTGGATGCCGGCGCCGATCTCGCCCAGGGCGCCTGCCTGCTCGAGCACCCGCACCGCGCAGCCCTGCTGCGCCAGCGCCAGCGCCGCCGCCAGGCCGCCGATGCCGCCGCCGGCCACCAGCACGGGGGCCCGGGTTGCTGCGCTGTCCATGGCCGGCTCCTGCAGAAGTACGCTGATGATGAGTGTACTGACTACAGGGCCGCCAGGCGACCGCCGTGGCCGGCGCTCAGCCCCGCTCGGCCCCGCTCAGCCCGCGGCCACGCCCAGCCAGCGATCGAGCCGCGCCGGCTCGTCGGCCAGGGCCCGGCTCGGGCCGTGGTGGACGACGCGGCCGCGCTCGAGCACCAGGGCCTGCTGCGTCAGCGGCAGGATCTGCTGCGCATGCTGCTCGACCAGGATCACCGCCATCCGGCCCGAGGCCACCATCTGCCCGATGATGCCCAGCAGCTCCTGCACGATCAGCGGCGCCAGGCCTTCCAGCGGCTCGTCCAGCAGCAGCAGGCGCGGGTTGAGCATGAGCGCGCGGCCCATGGCCAGCATCTGCTGCTCGCCGCCCGAGAGCTGGCTGCCCAGGTTGGCGCGCCGCTCGCGCAAGCGCGGGAAGGTGGCGTAGACCTGGGCCAGGCCCCAGGGGCCGGGCCGGGCGACCACGGTGAGGTTCTCCTCCACGCTGAGCGAGCCGAAGATGTCGCGCTCCTGCGGCACCCAGCCCAGGCCGGCGCGGGCGCGGCGGTGGCTGGGCACGGCGGCCAGGTCGCGGCCGTCGAAGCGGATGCGGCCGCGGGTCTGCCGCGTGGCGCCCATCAGCGTGGCCAGCAGGGTCGACTTGCCCATGCCGTTGCGCCCGAGCAGGGCCAGGCTGGCGCCGGCCTCGAGGGCGAAGGACACGTCCTCGAGCACGGTGGCCGGGCCCCAGCCCGCCCACAGGCCCTCGACCGCCAGCAGCTCAGCCATGCCCGGCCTGCCCGAGGTAGACCGCGCGCACCTGCGGATCGGCGGCGATCTCGGCCGGCGCGCCCTCGGCCAGCAGCGCGCCGCCCACCAGCACCGAGATGCGGTCGGCGTAGCGGAAGACGAGGTCCATGTCGTGCTCGATCAGCACGACGGTGACCTCGGCGGGCAGCGCGGCCAGGGTCTCGAACAGCTCGCGGCTCTCGCCGCGCGGCACGCCGGCCGCCGGCTCGTCCAGCAGCAGCACGCGCGGCGCGGCGGCCAGCGCCAGCGCGATCTCGACCAGGCGCTGGCGCCCGTAGGCCAGCTCGCCGGTGCGCGTGTGGGCCGCGTCGAGCAGGCGCAGCCGCGCCAGCAGCGCCGCCGCCTCGTCCACCGCCTGCGCCTGCGCCCCCACCGGGCGCCAGAAGCGCCCGCCCAGGCCGAGCCGCTCGCACACCGCCAGCGTCACCGATTCGAGCACCGTGAACTCGGCGAACAGGCGGTTGATCTGGAAGGTGCGCGCCAGCCCGCGCTTGACGCGCCGGTGCTGCGGCAGCCGCGTCACGTCCTCGCCGTGCAGCAGCACGCGGCCGGCGCTGGGCTCGAGGAAGCCGGTGAGCAGGTTGACGAGCGTGGTCTTGCCGGCGCCGTTGGGGCCGATCAGCGCATGGCGTGCGCCCGGGGCCACGGCCAGCGACACGTCGCTGGTGGCCACGAAGCCGCCGAAGCGCCTGACCAGCCCCTCGGTCTGCAGCGCCGGCGTCATCCGGCCCCGCCTGGGCGCGGGCCCCGCCACCGCGCCGCCGCCGCGCGCAGCGCGCGCAGCCCGCCCATCAGGCCGTCGCGCGCGAACAGCACCACGCCGATCAGCACCAGGCCGAGCCAGAACTGCCAGTACTGCGGGTTCAGGCCTGCCAGCAGGTGGTGCACCGTCATGTAGACGAGGGTGCCCAGCATCGCCCCGTACAGGCTGCCGGTGCCGCCCAGCACCAGGATCAGCAGCACCTCGGCCGAGCGCGAGAAGCTCAGCACGTCGATCGAGACGAACTGCGTCGTCTGCGTCAGCAGCCCGCCGGCCACGCCGGCGTAGGCCGCGCCCAGCGTGTACACCGCCACCAGCCGGGCCTGCACCGGCGTGCCCAGCGCCGGCATGCGCAGCGGGTTCTGGCGGATGCCCTGCAGCGACAGGCCGAAGGGCGAGTGCACGATGCGGCGCGCCACCCAGAACAGCACGAAGAGCACCGCCACGCAATAGACGTAGGCCGTGCGGCCGTACAGGTCGAAGGCGTAGCGGCCCAGCAGCGGCTGCACGGCCACGCCCTGCAGGCCGTCCAGGCCGCCGGTGATCGGGGTCAGCTTGTTGGCGGTGACGAAGAGCATCGAGGCCACGCCCAGCGTCACCATCAGCCGCGTCAGGTCGGCCCCGCGCAGCACCAGGAAGCTGCTGGCGAAGCCGGCGGCGCCGGCCACGGCCGCGGCCCCGGCCAGGCCCAGCGTGGGGTCGCCCCAGCCCGCCTGCGCCATCAGCCCGGCGGCGTAGGCGCCCAGGCCGAAGAAGGCGGCATGCCCGAGCGAGACGATGCCGGCATAGCCCAGCACGAGGTCGAGCGACAGCACGAACAGCGCCGTGATGACCACCTGCGAGACCAGGGCCAGGTCGTCGGGGAAGACGAAGTAGGCCGCCACCGGCAGCAGCCAGAAGGCGAACTCGCCGGCGCGCCAGCGGGCGGCGCGGCGCAGCGGCGCGGCGTCGAAGCCGGCGGGGTTCGCCGGGGCGGCGGGGCCGGCCATCGCTACTTCGGGGCGCGGCGCCCGAACAGGCCCTGCGGGCGGAAGACCAGGGTCGCCACCATCACGGCGTAGATGACGAACGCACCCACCTGCGGCAGGAAGTACTTGCCGGCGACGTCGCACACGCCCAGCAGCAGCGAGGCGTAGAGCGAGCCCTGGATGCTGCCGCTGCCGCCCACGGCCACCACGATGAGGAAGTAGACGATGGTCTTGACCGGGAACTCGGGGTCCAGGCCCAGCATCTCGATGCCCAGCGCGCCGCCCAGCCCGGCCAGGGCCGAGCCCAGCGCGAAGGTGGCGACGAACACGCGGTCGACGTCCAGCCCCAGGCCGCGCGCGGCGCGCGGGTGGTCGACCGCCGCGCGCAGCGTGGCGCCGAAGCGCGTGCGCGCCACCAGCCACTGCAGGGCCAGGGCCAGCGCCGCCCCGAGCGCGATCAGGAAGACGCGGTACACGCCCATGTCCAGCCCCGGCAGGTGCCACTGGCCCGACAGCGAGGACGGCAGCTGCAGCGGCTGCTGCTGGTCGCCGAAGAAGTAGTTGGCGCCCGAGATCGCGACGAAGACCAGGCCGATCGAGAACAGCACCTGGTCCAGCGGCGAGGCGCCGTACAGGCGCCGGTACAGCAGCCGCTCGAGCCCCACGCCCAGCGCCGCCGAGGCCAGCGCCACCAGGGGCAGCGCGGCCAGGAAGGGCAGGCCGGCGCGCTGCAGCAGCAGGACGAGGACGTAGCCGCCGAACATCGCGAAGGCGCCATGCGCCAGGTTGACGAAGTTCATCAGCCCGAGCGTGACCGACAGGCCGACGCTGATCAGGAACAGCAGCATCCCGGTGGCGATGCCGTCGAAGAGCACGGTCATGGCGGTCGGCCCTCGGCGGCGGCTGGGTCGGCGGCGCCCGGGCGGCCCGCGCCCTGCAGGCCGCGCGGGCGCCGCGGGGCCCTGGCTATTCCTTGCCCGGGTCCTTGAAGTCGGGCACCTTGTCGAACTCGACGTTCTGCAGCACGCCGCCCACGCGCTCGACCTTGCGGATGTAGATGTTCTGCACGATGTCGCGCGTGGCCGGGTCGATGCTGACGGGGCCGCGCGGACTCGTCCACTGCAGGCCCTTGGCCGCGGCGATGAACTTGTCGCCCTCGGCGCTGCCACCGGTCTTGCGCAGCACGAGGTCGATCAGGTGCATGCCGTCGTAGCCGCCCACCGACATGAAGTTGGGCCGGTCCTTGGGGTAGGCCTTCTCGTAGGCCGCGACATAGGCCTTGTTCTCGGGCGAGTCGTGCGCATCGGAGTAGTGGAAGGCGGTGATCAGGCCGAGCGCCGAATCGCCCAGCGCCCCCAGCAGGTCTTCGTCGGTGAGGTCGCCGGTGGCGATGAGCTTGATGCCGGCCTGGCCCAGGCCGCGTTCGGTGAAGCCCTTCATGAAGGCCACCGTGCCGGCCCCGGGCGGCAGGAACAGGAACACGGCGTCGGGCTTGGCGTCCTTGATGCGCTGCAGGTAGGGGCCGTAGTCGGGGTTGGCCAGCGGGGCCTTGACCTCGTCGACGATCTGGCCGCCGGCGGCGGTGAAGGTCTTCTTGAACTGGGCCGCCGCGTCGTAGCCGGGGCCGTAGTCGGCGATCAGGATGAAGACCTTCTTGATGCCGTTCTTGGCCGCCCAGCTCGCGATCGGGGCCGAGTTCTGCGGCAGCGTCATCGAGGTGCGCACGATGTAGGGCGACTTGGTGGTGATGGCCGAGGTGGCCGCGTTCATCACCACCATCGGGATCTTGGCCTCGGTGGCGATCGGCGCCACCGCGAAGGCCGAGGGCGTGAGCGCGAAGCCGGCCAGGATCTCGACCTTGTCCTTGACCACCAGTTCCTGCGCCAGGCGCTTGCTGACATCGCCGGCGGTGCCGGGGCTGTCGTCCTTGAGCAGGATCTCGACCTTGCGCCCGGCCAGGGTGTCGCCGTGCTGGGCCAGGTACAGCCGCACGCCGTGGTCGATCTGCTTGCCGTAGGCGGCGAACGGCCCCGACATCGGCAGCACGAGGCCGATCTTCAGCGGCTCGGCGGCGTGCGCGGCGCCGGCCAGGCCCAGCCCGAGGCCCAGGGCCAGGCCGGCAAGTTGCGATTTCAGGCTCATGGGCGGATTTCCTCGGAGGTTGCGGGGCGCCGGTCGGCGGCGGCGGCCATAAGGGGCGGCGGCATTCGTGACCGCGCCGTTCGCGGCAGCGGCAGGCCGCGGCATCGTCAGTACACCCACGATGAGTGTCGCCAGCCCCTCGGTCCGCTCCCATTCTGACAAACCCGCGCCGGCGCACAGGGCACGGTCAGCCCTCGCTGGGCGCGCGGCTCAGGCCGTTGTTGGCCTCGACCAGGGTCTTGAGCATGGCCACGAACTGCGGCCGCTGCGGCGCCGGCAGCGGCGCCAGGATGCGGCGCTGCGCCTTCAGCATCGCCGGCACCACGGCGTCGAGCAGGGCCTGGCCGGCCGCCGTCACCTGCAGCAGCCGCACCCGCCGGTCGGTGGGCGAGGTGCGGCGCTCGATCAGGCCGCGCCGCTCCAGCCGGTCGACCACGCCGGCGATGGTGGAGGTGTCCAGGCCCACGCTGCCGGCCAGCGTGCGCTGGTCCAGGCCGGGCTGGCGCTGCGCCGCCTGCAACGCGGCGTACTGCACCGGCGTGATCCCGTGCGCCTGCGTCTCCTCGAGGAACAGGGCCACCGCGATCTGCTGCAGGCGGCGGATCAGGTGGCCCGGCTGGTCCTCGAGCACCGCGGTTGCGGCCCGGCCTTGACGGCGCATTTCGCTCTCCCCCCTTTGGTTGGCGCGCCGCGGGCGCGGCAGACCGCAGGCGCGGCCGGTGCGGCGGGGGCGGCAGGCTCGTCGTCAGTGTACTGATCGACCGCCCGGCATCGCCCGCGCGCAGCCGCTATAGTGCCCGCGACCCGGGGCCCGCCCTGCCGTCCAAGGCCCCCGCGAAAGGTCCCCCGCATGCCCGCATGGAGCGCCGCCCTCGCCGGCCCCGCCGCGACCGCCCCGTCCCGACTCGCCCGCACGCCCGGGCTCTACTTGGCGCCGTCCCTGGCGCTGTCCCTGGCCCTGGCCGCCTGCAGCCCCGGCGCCGACCGCCCCGCCGCCGCCCCGCCGCCGCCCGAGGTGGGCGTGGTCACGGTGCAGCCGGCGACGGTGGCCCTGGTGACCGAGCTGCCCGGGCGCACCGAGGCCTCGCGCGTGGCGCAGGTGCGGGCGCGCGCGGCCGGCATCGTGCAGCGGCGGCTGTTCCGCGAGGGCAGCGACGTGCGGGCCGGCCAGCCGCTGTTCACGATCGACGACGCGCCCTACCGCGCCGCCCTGGCCGCCGCCCAGGCCCAGCTCGCCCGCGCCCGCGCCACGCTGACGCAGGCGGCGGCCCAGGCCGAGCGCGACCGCCCGCTGCTGGCGGCGCAGGCCGTGAGCCAGCAGGAATACATGGCCGCGCAGGCCGCGCAGCAGCAGGCCGCGGCCGACGTGGCCGCGGGCCAGGCGGCGGTGCAGACGGCGCAGCTCAACCTGGGCTACGCCCATGTCACGGCCCCGATCGCCGGGCGCATCGGCCGTGCCCTCGTCACCGAGGGCGCGCTGGTGGGCCAGGGCGAGGCCACGCCGCTGGCGGTGGTGCAGCGCATCGACCCGCTGTACGTGAACTTCACGCAGTCGGCGGCGCAGCTGATGCGGCTGCGCGCGCAGATCGCCGGCGGCCGGCTGGTGGACGCGCGCGGGCCGGCCTCCGCCGCCGTGACCGTGCTGCTCGAGGACGGCAGCGTCTACCCGCTGCGCGGCCGGCTGCTGTTCTCCGACGTCACCGTCGACCCGAGCTCGGACCAGGTGACGCTGCGCGCCGAGATCCCGAACCCGCAGCACGTGCTGCTGCCGGGGCTCTATGTGCGGGTGCGGCTCGCGCAGGCGCAGGCGCCGGGCGCGATGCTGCTGCCGCAGCAGGCGGTGCAGCGCGGCGGCGCCGGCGACACGGTGCAGGTGGTGGGCGCCGACGGCCGCGTCAGCGCGCGGCCGGTGCAGGTGGGCAGCGCGCAGGGCGGGCAGTGGGTGGTGCTGTCGGGCCTGCGGCCCGGCGAGCAGGTGATGGTGGACGGCTTCCAGAAGCTGCGCGGCAACGCGCCGGTGAAGGCCGTGCCCTGGCAGCCGCCGGCGGCCCCGGACGCCCCGGCCTCGGCCGGCGTGTCGCAGCGCTGACGCGGGCGGCCGCCGTGGCGCAGTTCTTCATCGACCGGCCCGTCTTCGCCTGGGTCATCGCGCTGTTCATCCTGGTGGTGGGCGGGGTGGCGATCACGCAGCTGCCGGTGGCGCAGTACCCGCCGGTGGCGCCGCCCTCGATCGTGGTCAGCGTGGCCTACCCCGGGGCCTCGGCGCAGACGCTGGAGCGCAGCGTGATCGCCGTCATCGAGCGCGAGATGAACGGCTCGCCCGGCCTGGCCTACTTCGAGTCGGTGAGCCAGGCCGACGGCAGCGGCAGCATCACGCTGAGCTACGAGCCCGGCACCAACCCCGACCTGGCCCAGGTCGACGTGCAGAACCGCCTCAGCCGCGCCACGCCGCGGCTGCCGCAGGCGGTGGTGCAGCAGGGCGTGCGGGTGGACAAGGCGAACCCGAACTTCCTGCTCTTCATCATCCTGTCCAGCGACAACCCGGCCATCGACCCGGTGGCCCTGGGCGATTACGCCAGCCGCAACGTGCTGCCCGAGATGCAGCGCGTGCCGGGCGTGGGCCAGGCGCAGCTCTTCGGCACCGAGCGCGCGATGCGCGTCTGGATCGATCCGGCCAAGCTGGTGGGCTACAAGCTCTCCTCGGCCGACGTCACGGCGGCGATCGCGGCGCAGAACGCGCAGGTGTCCTCGGGCACGCTGGGCGACCTGCCGAACACGCCCGGCCAGGGCATCTCGGCCACGGTGGTGGTCAAGGGCCAGCTCGACTCGGCTCGCCAGTTCGGCGACATCGTGCTGCGCGCCAACCCCGACGGCTCGACCGTGCGCCTGCGCGACGTGGCCCGCATCGAGCTCGGGGCCCAGGGCTACGGCGTGCGCACGCGGCTCAACGGCCGGCCCTCCACCGGCATCGGCATCCAGCTGGCCCCCAGCGCCAACGCGCTGCAGACCGCCGCGCGCATCAAGCAGCGCCTGGCCGAGCTGCGGCCCTACTTTCCGGCCGGCGTGCAGGCCACCATCCCCTACGACAGCTCGACCTTCATCGGCCTGTCGATCCGCCAGGTGGCCGAGACCCTGCTCGAGGCGGTGGTGCTGGTGTTCCTGGTGATGTACCTGTTCCTGCAGAACATCCGCTACACCCTGATCCCCACCCTGGTCGTGCCGATCGCGCTGATGGGCAGCTTCGCCGCGCTGCTGGCCCTGGGCTTCTCGATCAACGTGCTCACGATGTTCGGCATGGTGCTGGTGATCGGCATCGTGGTCGACGACGCGATCGTGGTGGTCGAGAACGTCGAGCGCATCATGAGCGAGGAGGGCTTGGCCCCGCTGCAGGCCACGCGCAAGGCGATGGGGCAGATCTCGGGCGCCATCGTCGGCGTCACGGTGGTGCTGATCTCGGTGTTCGTGCCGCTGGCCTTCTTCAGCGGCGCGGTGGGCAACATCTACCGCCAGTTCGCCGCCGTGATGGTGAGCGCGGTGGCCTTCTCGGCCTTCCTGGCGCTGTCGTTCACGCCGGCGCTGTGCGCCACGCTGCTGCGGCCCGTGCCGGCCGGCCACCACCACGCCAAGGGCGGCTTCTTCGGGGCGTTCAACCGCGGCTACGCGCGCGCCGCCCGCGCCTACGAGGGCCTGGTGGCGCGCATCCTGCGGCGCGCCGCGCGCTGGCTGCTGCTGTACGCGGCGATCATCGGCGTGGTGGTGCTGCTGTTCGCCCGCCTGCCCAGTGCCTTCATCCCGGGCGAGGACCAGGGCAACCTGCTGGTCAACGTGCAGCTGCCCCCCGGCGCGACGCAGAACCGCACGCTGGCGGTGATGCGGCAGGTGGAGACCTACATGCTGGCCCAGCCCGAGGTGCAGAGCATGGTCACCGTGCTGGGCTTCAGCTTCTCGGGCAGCGGGCAGAACGCGGCGCTGGGCTTCGTGACGCTGAAGGACTGGAGCCAGCGCCCCGGCCCCGAGCACTCGGCGCAGGGCCTGGTGGCGCGGGCCTTCGGCGCGCTCGGCAAGATCCGCGACGCCGTCATCTTCCCCGTCAGCCCGCCGGCCATCCGCGACCTCGGGCGCGCCAACGGCTTCGCGATGCGGCTGCAGGACCGCGGCGACAACGGCCATGCGGCGCTGCTGGCGGCGCGCAACCAGCTGCTGGCGGCGGCGGCCCGCAGCCCGCTGCTGGTGGCGGTGCGGCCCGACGGGCTCGAGGACGCGGCCCAGCTGCAGCTCGACATCGACCGCGACAAGGCCGCTGCGCTGGGCGTGGGCTTCGCCGCCATCAACAACGCGCTGTCGACCGCGCTCGGCTCCGCCTACGTCAACGACTTCCCCAACGCCGGCCGGCTGCAGCGCGTGGTGGTGCAGGCCGACGCCCCGGCGCGCATGCAGCCCGCGGACCTGCTGCGCCTGAACGCGCTGAACGCTGCCGGCCAGCCGGTGCCGCTGGGCGCCTTCGCCAGCACGCACTGGATCACGGGCCCGATGCAGACCGTGCGCTACAACGGCTACCCCGCGATGCGCATCGCCGGCGAGCCGGCGCCGGGGGTGAGCAGCGGCGCCGCGCTGGACGAGATGGAGCGGCTGGCCGCGCAGCTGCCGCCGGGCTTCGCCTACGAGTGGACCGGGCTGTCGCGCGAGGAGAAGCGCTCGGGCTCGACCGCCTTCGTGCTGTTCGGCTTCTCGCTGCTGTCGGTGTTCCTGTGCCTGGCCGCGCTCTACGAGAGCTGGTCGATCCCGCTGGCGGTGATCCTGGTCGTGCCGCTCGGGGTGCTGGGCGTGATCCTGGGCGCCGATCTGCGCGGGCTGGAGAACGACGTGTTCTTCAAGGTCGGGCTGATCACCATCATCGGCCTGTCGGCCAAGAACGCGGTGCTGATCATCGAGTTCGCGAAGGACCTGCACGCGCAGGGCCGCAGCCTGGTCGACGCGGTGCTGGCGG
Organism: Burkholderiales bacterium; assembly: GCA_028871575.1. Taxonomy (GTDB): domain Bacteria; phylum Pseudomonadota; class Gammaproteobacteria; order Burkholderiales; family Burkholderiaceae_C; genus Rubrivivax. Next base: position 31,689 of record JAGWMW010000010.1, read on the forward strand.
CGGCGCACCTGCGGCTGCGGCCGATCCTGATGACGTCGATGGCCTTCATCCTGGGCGTGCTGCCGCTGGTGCTGGCCAGCGGCGCGGGCTCGGCCAGCCAGCGCGCCATCGGCACCGGGGTCATGGGCGGCATGCTCAGCGCCACGGCGCTGGCGGTGTTCTTCGTGCCGGTGTTCTTCGTCGTCGTGCGCGGCCTCTTCAAGGGCAGCGAGCGCCAGCGCCGGCGCTATGCGCACGAGGGCGACGCGCCGGTCGCGCCTGCGCCGCCGGTGCCGCCGGTGCCGCCGGTGCCGCCTGTGCCGCCTGTGCCGCCTGTGCCGCCTGTGCCGCCTGTGCCGCCTGCAGCCGGGGAGGATGCGCGATGACGCTGCCGCACCCGGCACGCGCCCGTCCGCCGGGGATGCCGGCCAGGACGGCGGCGCTGGCCTTTGCCGCGGCGCTGAGCGCGGCCCTGCTGGCCGGCTGCGCCTCGATGGCGCCTGCCTACAAGCGGCCGCCGGCCCCGGTGCCGGCGCGCTTCCCGATGGCCGAGGCGGGCGCACCGACCGGTGCGGCCGCCTCGGCCGAGGCGGTGGCCGACATCCCCTGGCCGCAGTTCTTCACCGACCCGCGGCTGCAGCGCCTGATCGGCATCGCGCTGCGCGACAACCGCGACCTGCGCCTGGCGGCGCTGGCCCTCGAGCAGGCGCAGGCCCAGGCCGCGCTGCGCGACGCCGACCGCTGGCCCACGCTGGGCGCCGGCCTCACCGGGCTGCGCCAGCCCAACGGCAGCGGCGGCATCACCAGCGTCTACACCGCGGGGCTGCAGCTGTCCTCGTACGAGATCGACCTGTTCGGCCGGCTGAAGAGCCTGGACGACGCCGCCGCGGCCCAGGTGCTGGCCAGCGCGCAGGCGCGGCGCGCGGTGCAGATCGGGCTCGTGGCCTCGGTGGCCGGGGGCTGGTTCGCGCTGCAGGCCGACGACGCGCTGGCGCAGCTGACGCGGCAGACGCTGGCCGCGCGCGAGGAATCGGCCCGGCTGACGCGGCTGCGCTACGAGCACGGTGCCGCGTCCGAGCTCGACCTGCAGGCGGCCCTGGCGCTGCGCGCGGCGGCGCGGGTGGCGCTGGCGCAGCAGCAGCGCCAGCGCGCGCAGGACGAGAACGCGCTGGCGCTGCTGCTGGGCGCGCCGGTGCCGGCCGAGGCGATGCCGGCCGTCGACGGGCCGGCATCGCCTGCGCTGCCCACACTGCCCACACTGCCGGCCGGCCTGC
>JAGWMW010000199.1 GCA_028871575.1 Burkholderiales bacterium
TGCCGGCCAGGGTCTCGGGCGGCAGCAGGCGCGCCAGGCTGTCGTCGAGTTCGTCGGCGCTGCGCACGCCGCGCGCGGCCAGCAGCCGCGCCAGCAGCGGATGCACGCCGGCCTGCTCGAGCGCGAAGCTCACGCGCGGGGGCACGTCGCGCAGGGTCAGCATCGCAGCGCAGCCTTCATGCGCACGGCCTCACAGCGCGGCCAACACCGCGGCCGCGCGCGGCGCCGACCAGCGCTGTCGCAGGCGCCGCAGCGGGCCGCCGGCGGCCGTGGCGTAGCGGGCCCAGGCGCGCTCGCCGCACAAGGTCAGCTGCACCGGCCGGCCGCGCGCCGCCGCCTCGTCCAGCGTCGCCAGCGGGCCGGCGTCGAGCGCCTGCCAGGCCTGCGCCCAGGCCGGGGGGTCGCCGGCCAGGGCCGGCCCGCGCAGGCGATCGTCGACCTCAGGTGACGGGCCCGCCGCGGGCTGCGCGCGGCCGCAGCCGCTGAGCCAGAACGAGTTGATGCTGGGCAGGCCCTGCGCCTGGCGGTCGTCGTTCAGGGCCTGCGTGTACAGCAGCATCTGCACCTCGCTCTGCAGCCGCCGGATGCGCCGCGCCGCGGGGTCGGTGCCGAGCCAGGCATCGACGTTGCGCCCGATCACGCGGTCCAGCGAGGCGGTGGCCAGGCCGGCCAGGCTGTCGTGCGCGGCATACCAGCGCAGCGGGGCGCCGTAGTGCAGCGCCCAGCCCTCGCCCTCGAACAGCGGCCGCACGGCGTCGAGCAGCGCGCGCGAGGCCGCCTCGTCCAGCGCCAGCGAGTCGGGGTCGACCAGGCTCACCTGGTCGGTGCCCAGGTGCCAGTGGGCGGGCGTCAGCAGGCCCCAGGCGAGCTCGCCGGTGTCGATGCCGTCGGCCTGGGCCGCCCGCGCCGCGAAGGGCAGGCAGCCGGCGGCGCCGCGCCAGCCCCAGGCGCGCGCCAGCGCACGCTCGTGCGGCGGCGACGGCGACTGCACATCGGCCTCGTCGCGCTCGGCCTCGGCCAGCCGGCCGAAGAGCCGCTGCAGGTTCGGCAGCTCCGGAAGAGCCGGCAGAGCCGGCAGCCCCGCCGACCCGGCCGGCCGCGCCGGGTGCCCGGTGTCGGGCAGCGGTGCGGCAAACGGGATCAGCAGGTGCATGCCCGGGGATTATCCGGGGCCCGGCGCCAGCCGATGGGCCGCTCGCGGCACCGCCAGTCAGGGCGGCGGCAGGCGCGCGGCCAGCGCCGCGGCCGCCACGCGCGCCGCGGCGGCCATCTCGCGCGCCATCTCGGCGCTGCGGCCGGTGTAGGCGGCCGGGTCGAGCGCGGCATGGACGAGCTCGGGCGCGACCCGGCCGTGCACCGCCTCGTCCGCCAGCAGCAGGTCGGCCAGCGGCTGGCGGGTGCGCCCGGCCTCGGCCAGCGCGTGCTTGACCCGCTCGTAGGCCTGGCTGCGGCCCAGGGCCGGCGCGAGCGCCATCATGGCGTTCTCGGCCGCCATCGCCGGGCCCGTGACGTCGAGATTGCGACGCATGGCCTCGGGCACGAGCCGCACGCAGCCCAGCAGCTCGTCCATCGCGCACGCCAGCTCGTAGGCCAGCGGCCCGGCCTGGTCGATCAGCGCGTAGAGCATCTGGTTGTTCGCGCCGTCGCCTTCGTGCGTGGGCTGCATCGCCTCCAGCGCCAGCGGCACGAGGCTGCGCAGCCGGGCAGCCAGCGAGATCACCTGCACCGCCACCTTGGGGTTGACCTTGTTGGGCATCGTGCTCGAGCCGACGACCGCCTCGTCCTGGTCCTCGAACACTTCGCCGATCTCGTCGGCCATCAGCGCGTACAGCTCGCGCGCGACCTTGGCGCTGCTGGCGCTGAACAACGCCAGCAGCAGCACGTACTCGGCGACGCCGTCGGTGCCGGCGCGCGAGGGCACGGCCAGCGGCGTGAGCCCCAGGCGGGCCGACAGGCGCTGGTTCAGCGCCACGCCCTGCGCGCCCGCGGCGTGCATGGCCCCCAGCGCGCCGCCCCACAGCGCCGCGAACACGCGCGGCTCGGCGCCTTCGAGGCGCTGGCGGTGGCGCAGGAACTCCTCGATCCAGGCCGCGGCCTTGAAGCCGAACGTGATCGGCAGGCCGTGGCGGTGGTTGGTGCGCCCGGCGCACAGCATCTCGGCCCCCGACTCGGCCAGCCCGGCCAGCTTCAGCAGCAGGTCGCCCAGCCGGGCCATGAAGGCCTCGTGGGCGTGCCGCAGGAGCCGGATGCGCGCGGTCTGCATCACGTTCTGCGTGGTCGCGCCCCAGTGCACCCAGCCGCCGGCGTCGCCCTCACAGGCCTGGGCCAGGGCCCGCACCAGCGAGACGACGGGGGCGCGCGTGCGGGCGATGTCGGCGGCCAGGGCCTGCGCGTCGATGTGCTCGAAGCTGGCCTTGCGCGCGATCTCGGCCGCCGCCTCGGCCGGGATCATGCCCAGCTCGGCCTGCGTGAGGGCGAGCGCGGCCTCGATCTCGAGCCAGGCCTGCCAGTGGCTGCGGGGCGCGAACCGCTCGCGCATCTCGGCGATCGTCGGACGGGCGATCGTCGCTCGGGCGGGGGGCGGGGCGGGCATCGGCGGGTCGGCAGTCATAGCACCTGGTCGAGGAAGTGGCGCAGCCGCGGGTGGCGCGGCCGGTCGAAGAACGCGTCGGGCGGGGCCACCTCGAGCACGCGGCCGGCATCGACGAACACGACCTGGCTGGACACCTCGCGTGCGAAGCGCATCTCGTGCGTGACCACCAGCATCGTCATGCCGCCCCGGGCGAGCTCGCGCATCACGGCCAGCACGCCCTTGACGAGCTCGGGGTCCAGCGCCGAGGTCGCCTCGTCGAACAGCATCACCTCGGGCGCCATCGCCAGCGCGCGCGCGATCGCCACCCGCTGCTGCTGGCCGCCCGAGAGCTCGGCCGGCCGGCGGCCCTCGAAGCCCGCCAGCCCGACCGCGCGCAGCTGCTCGCGCGCCAGCGCCTCGGCCGGCTCGCGGGCCAGGGCCAGCACCCGGCGCGGCGCCAGGCTGACGTTGTCCAGCACGCTCAGGTGCGGGTACAGGTGCGACTGCTGGAACACCATGCCCACGCGGCGGCGCACCGCGTCGACATCGACGCCCGGGGCGGTGATGTCCAGGCTGCCCAGCAGGATGCGGCCCTGCTCGGGGCGCTCCATCAGGTTGGCGCAGCGCAGCAGGGTCGACTTGCCCGAGCCCGAGGGCCCGACGATGCAGGTGGTGCCGCCGCCGGGTACGTCGAGGTCGATCTCGCGCAGCACCGGCACGCGTCCGTAGGACTTCGCCACCCGCTCGAAGCGCAGCCGGGTGCCGGCCCGCGCGGGCTGGGAGCCGCCTGCGGCCACGCTATTCGGATGCCGGCGCGCGCGCCGGGCGGGCGCCGCCGAGGCGCCGATCCCAGGCGTTGACGGCATAGGTGGTCGGGATCGTCAGCGCCAGGTAGATGAGGCCGGCGGCGGTGAGCGGGGTCAGGTTGGCGTGGTTGATCGCGCCGTCCTGCGCGATGGCGAACATCTCTCGCTGCGAGGCGGTCAGCCCCAGCAGGTAGACCAGCGAGGTGGCCTTGACGACGAGGATGAGCTGGCCCGTCAGCGGCGGCAGCACGCGGCGCACGCCCTGCGGCACGACGATGTGGCGCAGGGTCTGCCACTTCGTGAGCCCGGTGCTGCGCGCGGCCTCGACCTGGCCGCGGTCGACGCCCTGGAAGCCGGCGCGGAAGATCTCGGCGAAGTAGGCGCTCTCGATCAGGCCGATCGCCAGCGCCGCATAGCCGTAGGTGTTGTCGCCGAACAGGCCCAGGCCCGCCAGCGGCAGGCCCTGGCCGACGAGGTAGACGGTGAGGATGTGCGGCAGCCCGCGCAGCACGTCGACGTAGGCGCGGCAGGGCAGGCGCACCGCGGCCGGCCCCGACATCAGCCCCGCCGCCACCCCCAGGCCGAGCGCGATGCCGATGGCGCCGGCGAACACCGACAGGGTCAGCGTGTTGGGCAGGCCCACCGACAGCAGGTCGGGCATCGACCGGACGATCAGGCCCGGGTCGAAGAAGGTCGTGAGGAGTCGGTGCAGGCCCGGCGGCATGGCAGGCCCCGCGCTCAGCGCGCCGCCGGGCGCGGCATGCCCGGGTAGTCGGCGTACAGCCGCTCGGGGATCGCCATCGACGGCGGGTTCCACTTCACGTACAGCCGCGTGTAGGTGCCGTCCTTCATCAGCGCGGCGATGGCGCCGTCGAGCGCGGCGCGCAGCGCCGGCCGGTCCCGGGCCACCGGCAGCGCCGTGACGCCGCTTTCCACCGTCTGCGTGGCTTCCAGCGCGGGATGCTGCTCGACGATGCGCTCGGCCGTCGCCAGGCCGGTGAACAGGCCGTCGATCTGGCCCGAGACCAGCGCGTTGATGCTCGACGCGATGTTGGGAAACTGCTTGACCGTGACCTGCGGCGCGCGCTGCTGCAGCAGCGGGATCAGCGCGCTGCCGGTGGTCACGGCCACCGTCTTGCCGGCGGCGTCGTCCAGGCGCGCCAGCGGTGCGTCCTTGCGGCTGACCAGCTGCGCCTGGCCGTAGCCGATCGGGGTCGTGAAGTCGACCACCGCCTGCCGCTCGGGCGTCACGAGCACGCCGAAGGCCGCCGTGTCGTACTGGTGGTTGCGCACCGCCGGCACCATGGCGGCGAAGGTGGTGGAGACGTAGGTCACGCGCAGGCCCAGGCGTGCGGCGACCGCGTTCATGAAGTCGATCAACAGCCCGGCCGGCTGGCCGTCCTGCAGGAACGACACCGGCTTGTCGTCGGTGCGGTAGGCCACCCGCAGTTCGCCCGGCACGTTCGTCTCGGGCGGCGCGGCGCGTGCCGCCGGCTCGAGCAGGACGGCCGCCCAGAGCAGGCCGATCGGGAAGAGGCGGCGTGACCGGTTCATGGGCTGGCGCTCCTGGGGTCTCGGGCGGGCGAAGGTAAGCCAGGCGGGGCGGAAGATCAAATAGCCGCGGGCGCGGGATGCGATACCTTCCGCGTATGGAGCTACGCCACCTGCGCTACTTCGTCGCCGTGGCCGAAGCCGGCCACATGACCCGCGCCGCCGAGCGGCTGGGCCTGCAGCAGCCGCCGCTGAGCCGGCAGATCCGCCAGCTCGAGCAGCGGCTGGGCGCGCCGCTGTTCACGCGCCACCCGCGAGGCGTGACGCCCACGGCGCTGGGCCGGCAGTTCCTCGAGGAAGCGCGCCACGTGCTCGACGCCGCGGCGGCGATGGAGCAGCGCATGACACGCCTGGCCGCCGGGCTGCGGGGCCTGCTGGCGGTGGGCTTCACGAGCTCGGCGGCGGCCCATGCGTTCACGCCGCGCGTGCTGCGCGCCTGCCGCCGCGAGCACCCCGAGATCGAGCTCGCGATCGCCCAGCACAACGCGGCCGAGCTGATCGAGGCGGTCGACGCCGGCCGCCTGCACTTCGCCTTCCTGCGCCTGCCGGTGGCGCGGCCCGCGGGCCTGACCTTCGAGACGCTGCTCAGCGAGCCCATGGTCCTGGCGCTGCCGATCGACCACGCGCTGGCCTCGCGCTACGGCGTCGACGAGGTCGTGCCCTGGCCGGCCCTGCAGGGGCAGCCGCTGATCCTGGTGCGGCGGCCCGGCGCCCTGGGCCTGTACGGCGAACTGCTCGGCCTGCTCGAGCGGCTGGGCGTGGCCGTGCAGGTGCAGGCCGAGGTCGACCGGATGATGACCAACCTGAACCTGGTGGCCGCGGGCGCGGGGCTGTCGGTGGTGCCGGCGTCGATGCAGTCGGCGCAGGCGCATTCGGTGGCCTACCGGCGGCTGCCGTCGACCCCTGCACTGCAGGCCCCCATCACGCTGGTCTTCCGCGACGATGCCCAGCCGCTGGCCAAGGCCGGCTTCCTGGACCTGGTGCGGCGCAGCGCCGCGGCGGCGCGGGCCGCGGGCCCGTAGGCCGCCGCCCGCGGGCCGCCCGCGACCCCCTCGGTTAGCATCGCCGCCGAATGAACCTGCCCTACGAGTGGCAGATCGGCTGGCGCTAC
>JAGWMW010000200.1 GCA_028871575.1 Burkholderiales bacterium
GAAGGCGGCGGCCTCGGCGGGGAGGGCGGGGTGGTCACCGGGTTCAGCGCCATGGCAAGGTTCGGGTCTTGGGGTGGAACGAAGTGGGGGCGGCCCTCACAGGGCCGCCGGCCGGGTGCCCAGCGCCCAGCCCGGCGCGGGGGCGTCGCGGTGGCGGCGCTGCGCGGCGTCGTCGCTGCGCCGCTGCTCCTGGCGCTGCGCCTGCAACAGGTCGGCGGCGCCGCGCCGCTGGAGCAGCCGGGCCACCGAGGCCGCCCGCAGCTCCAGCGCCAGCAGCTCGGCGCGCAGGGCGGGCAGCCGTGCCAGCGCGGCCTGCTCCTGCAGCTGCAGCTGGGCCAGCGCCTGCTCCAGCCGCTGCATGAAGGCGCTGTGGCCGCGCAGCTGCTCGATGCCGGCGCTGCGCCCGCCCAGGGCCGGATGCCGGCCCGCATATTCGTCGCGGTAGCCCTGCATCTGCCGTTGCTGCTGCTGCAGGCTGCGCAGGGCGCTCTCGGCCAGCAGCAGCGCGGCCTGCGCGGCGTCGCGCTCGCCTTCGGCGTGTTCGAGCAGGGTCTGCAGGGCCTGGGTCATGACGGCATCCGGGTCAGAGGTTCATCAGCTCGTACAGGCGGGCCTGGCTTGCGGCCAGCGGCGCGCGCTCGTGCATGTCCTGCTGCAGCAGCTCGTTCATCTGCGGCTGCAGCCTGACAGCGAGATCGAGCTCGGCGTCGTGGCCGCTCTGGTAGGCGCCGAGCTGGATCAGGTCGCGCGCCTTGTTCACCTTGGCCAGCAGCTGGCGCAGGCGGCGCGCGGCCTGCAGGTGCTCGCGCGGGGCCACGGCCGTCATCACGCGCGAGATCGAGCGCTCGACGTCGATGGCCGGGTAGTGGCCGGCCTCGGCCAGCTCGCGCGAGAGCACGATGTGGCCGTCGAGGATGCCGCGCGCGGCGTCGGCGATCGGGTCCTGCGGATCGTCGCCCTCGCTGAGCACGGTGTAGAAGGCCGTGATCGAGCCGTGGCCGGCCAGGCCGTTGCCGCTGCGCTCGACCAGCTGCGGCAGCTTGGCGAAGCAGCTCGGCGGGTAGCCCTTGGTGGCCGGCGGCTCGCCGATGGCCAGCGCGATCTCGCGCTGCGCCATCGCGTAGCGCGTCAGGCTGTCCATCAGCAGCAGCACGTGGCGGCCGCGGTCGCGGAAGTGCTCGGCGATCGCGGTGGCGTAGCCGGCGCCCTGCATCCGCAGCAGCGGCGGCGCATCGGCCGGGGCGGCGACGACGACGCTGCGGGCGCGGCCCTCCTCGCCCAGGATGTCCTCGATGAACTCCTTGACCTCGCGCCCGCGCTCGCCGATCAGGCCGACCACGATCACGTCGGCTGCGGTGTAGCGCGCCATCATCCCCAGCAGCACGCTCTTGCCCACGCCGGTGCCGGCGAACAGGCCGATGCGCTGGCCGCGGCCCACCGTGAGCAGGCTGTTGATGGCGCGCACGCCGGTGTCCAGCGGGCTGCGGATGGGGTCGCGGTCCATCGCGTTGATCGGGCGGCGCACCATGGGCTCGTCGTGCACGCCCTGCAGCGGGCCCTGTCGGTCCATGGGCGCGCCGCGCGAGTCGACCACGCGGCCCAGTAGCCCGTCGCCCATCGGCAGGTGCAGGCCGCGGTCCTCGCTGCGGCGCCAGGGGTGGTTCTCGCGCCCGAAGCGCGGCGGCGCGGTGGGGGCCGGCCGCGGCAGCACGCGCGCGCCGCTGGCCAGGCCGTGCAGCTCGCCGGTGGGCATGAGGTAGGCGCGGTCGCCGTTGAAGCCCACCACCTCGGCCAGCACCGGGGCCTGGCCTTCGCAGACCACCTCGCACACCGAGCCCACGGGCACACGCACGCCGGCGGCCTCGAGCACCAGGCCGGTGACGCGCAGCAGGCTGCCCACCGATTCCAGCGGCTGGGGCAGCGCGGCGTAGCCGGGCAGGTCGCCCAGGTAGCGCTGCCAGCGCTCGCCGCGCCGCTGCAGCCGCTCGGCCAGCGGCGTCACGGGGCGGCCTCGTCCAGCGGCAGCGCCGAGCCCAGGGCCGCCGCGGCCTGGGCCCAGCGCACGCCGATGCGGGCGTCGATGTCGCCCACGTCGCTGTGCACGAGCACGCCGCCGCGCGCGATGGACGGGTTGGCGGCCAGGCGTGCGCCGCGCGCGGCCAGCGCCTCGGCCGCGCCTTCGGCCACCAGGGGCAGATCCTGCGGATGCACCTGCACGGCGATGTGGCGCGCGCTCAGCATCACCGCGCCCACGGCCTCGGCCGCCACGGTGGCCACCAGCTCGGGGCGCTGCGCGAGCTCGGCGCGCAGCACCTGGCGCGCCAGCTGCACCGCGGTGGCGCCGAGGGCGGCGGCGATCTCGCCGTCCAGCGCCTGCAACTGCTGGTCGAAGCCCTCCAGCAGCGCGCCCACCTGGGCCATCGCCTGCTGGGCGAAGTTCTGCTTGAAGCTCTCCAGCGCCACCAGCCCGTCGCGGTAGCCGTCCTGGTAGCCGGCGTGGCGGGCCGCGGCGACGCGCTCCTGCCACTCGGCCGCGCTGGGCTCGGGCGCCGGCGTGCCGGCCGCCCCCGCCGCGGCCGCCGCGCCTGCCGTCGGCGCGGCGCCGAAGGTGCCGGGCTGCCAGCTCGCGAAGTCGCCCAGCTCCTCGCGCGGGATGAAGCGCTGGTAGGGCGAGGCGGCCTTCGCCCCCGCCGGCGGCGGCACGTTGCGGAAGCCGCCGGGCTTAGACGAACTGCTCATCGCCGCCTCCGGCCAGCACGATCTGCCCCTCGTCGACCAGGCGGCGCACGATCTTCAGCAGCTCCTTCTGCTCGGCCTCGACCTCGGACAGCCGCACCGGGCCGCGCGACTCGAGATCCTCGCGCAGCGTCTCGGCGGCGCGGGTGGACATGTTGCGGAAGATCTTGTCGCGCAGCGCCGGCGTGGCGCCCTTCAGCGCGATCACCAGCGATTCGCTCTGCACCTCCTTCATCAGGGCCTGCAGGCCCTTGTCGTCGATCTTCTCGACGTCGTCGAAGGTGAACATGTTGTCCATGATCTTCTGCGCCAGGTCGTGGTCGGCCTCGCGCACGAAGTCCAGCACCGAGGTCTCGACCGCGCTGCCCATGAGGTTGATGATCTCGGCCGCCGCCTTGGCGCCGCCCAGGCTGCTCTTCCTGCTGCGCTCGCCGCCGGCCAGCACCTTGCTCATCACCTCGTTGAGGTCGCGCAGGGCCTGCGGCTGGATGCCGTCCAGCGTGGCGATGCGCACCATCACCTCGTTGCGCTGGCGCTCGTTGAACAGCTTGAGCACCTCGGCGGCCTGGTCGAACTCGAGGTGCACCAGGATCGCGGCCACGATCTGCGGGTGCTCGTTGCGCAGCAGCTCGGCCACCGAGCTCGCGTCCATCCACTTCAGGCTCTCGATGCCGGTGACGTCGCTGCCCTGCAGGATGCGGTCGATCAGCAGCGCCGCCTTGTCCTCGCCCAGGGCCTTGCGCAGCACGCTCTTGACGTACTCGTTGCTGTCGGCCACCAGCATGCGCTCGCTGGAGGCCAGCTTCTCGAAGCTGTCCATCACGGCGTCGATGCGCTCGCTGGTGACGGAGCGCATGCGCGCGATGGTCTCGCCCAGGCGCTGCACCTCCTTGGGCGCGAGGTGCTTGAAGACCTCGGCGGCCTCCTCCTCGCCCAGGCTCATCAGCAGGATGGCCGCCTTCTCCAGGCCGTCGTCGTCCATCGATCCAGACACGTTGCTCGGGCTCCGGCGTTCAGGGGGTGGCTGGGGCGGGGGCCCGGGCGAGGGCGGCGGCCGAGGCGCTCACGCGGCCTCGCCGTTGACCCAGCCGCGCACGATGTGCGCGACCGCCGCCGGATTGCTCTTGGCCAGGGCGCGGGCGGCCTCGGTGCGGTCGGCGCTGGCCGAGGGCAGCGCCAGCGGCGCCTGCGGGCGGGGCGCGCCGTCGCTGCCGCCCTGGCCGCCGCTGACGACCTCGCTCAGCTGGCTGCCGGGCTCGGGCGGCGCGGGCGGAGCCAGCATCGCGGTCAGGGCCGGGCGGATGAGCTTGAGCACGATCACCAGCGCCACCAGCGCCAGGGCCACCGGCGCGGCGGCGCTGCGCAGCAGCTCGATGAGCCAGCGCTGCTGCCAGATCGGCGTGGCCTCGGGCGCGGGCGCGGCGTCGACGCGGAAGGGCACGTTCACCACCTTGACCTGGTCGCCGCGCTGGGCGTTGTAGCCGATGCCTTCCTGCACCAGGGCCGTCAACTGCTCGAGCTCTTTCGGCGTGAGCGGCGTCGACACCGTCTTGCCCTTGGCGTCGACGCTGACGTGGTTGTTGACCACCACCGCCGCAGTCAGCCGGCGCACCGTGCCCACCGCGTTACGGGTGACGGTGACGGTCTTGTCCAGCGCGTAGCGCGTGGCCGCCTCGCGCCGGGCGGCGCCGCCGGCCGTGGTGCTGCCGGGCGGGCCCTGCAGGGGCGCCGCGGCGCCGTTGATGGGCGCGGTGGCCGGCACCGGCGGCTGGTTGCTGGTGGCGCCGGGCACGCCGCCGGCGGCGGCGCCGCCGGGCTGGCTGGAATCCTCGGTGCGCTGCTCCTGCACCGAGGTCTTCGCACCCTCGCCCTGGTTGGGGCTGTAGGCCTCGGCCGTCTGCATCACCTGCGAGAAGTCGATGTCGGCGCTGACGCTGGCGCGCACGTTGTCGCGGCCCAGCACCGGCTCGAGCAGGCCCAGCACGCGCTTGAGCTGCGAGGCCTCGACCTCGCGCCGGTACTGCAGCTGGGCCGAGTCGAGCCCGTCGGCGCTGTCGTCGCCGGCGCCGGTGAGCAGGGCTCCGCTGCTGTCGACCACGCTCACGCCCTTGGCGGCCAGGTCGGGCACGCTGCCGGCGACCACGCGCACGATGCCGGCGATCTGGGCGCGGTCCAGCGTATGGCCGGGCTGCAGCGTCAGCACCACCGAGGCCGAGGGCTTCTGCTGCTCGCGGAAGAAGCCGTTGGTCTGCGGCAGCGCCAGGTGCACGCGGGCGGCCTTCACCGAGTCCAGCGATTCGATGGTCTTGGTCAGCTCGCCCTCGATGGCGCGCTGCATCTTCATGCGCTCCTGGCCCTGCGTCTGGCCGAAGCTGTTCTTGTCCAGCAGCTCGTAGCCCATCACGCCGCCGGCGCCGGTGGAGGGCAGGCCCGCGGCGGCCAGCTTCATGCGCAGCTCGTGCACGCGATCGGCGGGCACCAGGATCAGGCTGCCGCCTTCGGCGAAGCGGTAGGGCACGTTCATCTGCGTGAGCTTGTCGATGACGGCGCCGCCGTCCTTCTCCGACAGGCTCGAGAACAGCGGCCGGTAGTCGGCGTCGCGGGCGCCCATGAACATCACCGCCAGCACCGCCAGCAAGGCGGCCAGGCCGACCAGCGCCATCGCCTGGGTGCGCCCGGGCAGGGCCTGCCAGCGCGCGCCCAGGCCGGGGGCAGCGGCGCCGGCGGCGAGCAGCGGGGTGGGGGCGATGGTGGCGACGGCGTTGTCCATGGGGGCAGGGGCGGGCGGGGGAGGCCGGGACGGGATCTCCATCGCATTGTTGGTGGCGGCCCCGCCCGCCGTGGGCCCGAGAAGCCCGGCAAACCGCGGCCTGATCGGGCCTTGGCGGCGCGATCGCGGCCCCTACAGTGCCGCCATGGCCGAACCTGCCGCCCGACCCTGCAGGCGCCTTGCCGGCGCCGTGCGGCCCGCCCTGCGCACGCGATGAACGATCTCCGCCTCAAGCCCTTCGACTTCCAGGCCGCGCTCGCCCGCGCCGGCCTGCAGGCCGACGGCACGCCGCGCGCCCAGGGCCCGGCGGCCACCGGCGGCAGCTTCGGCGCCGCGATGGCCAGCGCGCTGCACGACGTGAGCCAGAGCCAGCTGCAGGCGCAGAGCCTGCAGCGCGAGCTGACCCTGGGCAACCCGAACGTGAGCGTCGAGCAGACGATGCTGGCGATGCAGA
>JAGWMW010000201.1 GCA_028871575.1 Burkholderiales bacterium
GCAGGCCAATCCCGGCATCACCTACCTGGGCCGGCCGCCCGAGCCGCTGCTGGGCATCCCGGTGATCGAAATCGAGCTCGATGCCCGGGGCCAGGTGCTGGCCACGCACGTGCTGCGCGAGCCGGCCGAGGCCAAGCAGGTGACGGCAATCGCGCTGGCCGCCATCCGCCGCGCCGCCCCGTACGGCGACATGTCGCACCTGCCGCGGCCCTGGAAGTTCGTCGAGGTCTTCCTGTTCGACGACGCCGAGCACTTCAAGCCCGCCACGCTCGACCGCTGAGGCCGCGAGCCGCACCCTCGGGTGCGTGGCGCCGGTGGCGCGCGAGGCGCCTGTGGCGCCTTTGGCGCCCGTGGCAGGAGGGCACAATCCGGCCGATGTTCTTCACCATCCCGACGCTGCTGACCTGGGCGCGGATCGCCGCGATCCCGCTCATCCTCGGCGTCTACCAGGGGCCCTGGGACATGGCGACGAAGAACATCGCGGCCACGGCGATGTTCGTGCTGTTCGCGCTCACCGACTGGCTCGATGGCTGGCTCGCCCGGCGCCTGAACCAGACCTCGGCCTTCGGCGCCTTTCTCGACCCGGTGGCCGACAAGTTCCTGGTCTGCGCCTGCCTGCTGGTGCTGCTGGAGCAGGGCCGCGTGGGCTCGCTGGTGGCGCTGGTGATCATCGGCCGCGAGATCGCGATCTCGGCCCTGCGCGAGTGGATGGCCCAGATCGGCGCCTCGCGCAGCGTCGCGGTGCACATGCTGGGCAAGCTGAAGACGGTGTCGCAGATGGTGGCCATCCCGTTCCTGCTGTACGACGGGCGGCTGTTCGGCGTCATCGACACCCGGCTCTGGGGCACGGGGCTGATCTGGATCGCCTCGGTGCTGACCATCTGGTCGATGGTGTACTACCTGCGCAAGGCCCTGCCCGAGATCCGGGCCAAGGCGCGATGAGCCGCCCGGCCGCGGCCCTGGGCCCGCGTGCTGCCGGCGCGCTGCTGGGCCGCGCGGCGCCGGCCGCCTTCGTGCTGATCTGGAGCACCGGCTTCGTCGTCGCGCGCTTGGCGATGCCGCATGCGCAGCCGTTGACCTTCCTGAGCCTGCGCTATGCGCTGTCGATCGCCGCGTTCGCGGTCTGGATCGCGCTGTCGCGCCCGCGCTGGCCACGCGGGCCGGCGCAGTGGCTGCACCTGGCGGTCACCGGCATGCTGATGCAGGCCGGCTACCTGGGCGGGGTCTGGTGCGCCGTCAAGCAGGGCCTGGGCGCGGGCATGGCGGCGCTGATCGTGGGGCTGCAGCCGGTACTGACCGCGCTGTGGGTCAGCCGCCCCGGCGGTCAGCGCGAAGGCATCTCGCCGCGCCAGTGGGCCGGCCTCGGGCTGGGCCTGGGCGGCCTGCTGCTGGTGGTGCAGAACAAGCTGCAGCTGGGCCAGGCGAGTGCGTCCAACGTCGGGCTCGCGGTGTTGGCGCTGGCCAGCATCACGGCCGGCACGCTGTACCAGAAGCGGTTCGTCGCACCCTGCGACGTGCGCACGGCCAACACCGTTCAGCTGCTGGCGGCGCTGCTGGTGACGCTGCCGCTGGCGCTGCAGGAGCCGGCCCAGTTCGACCTGCAGCCGGGCCTGCTGGGCGCCCTGGCCTGGTCGGTGCTCGTGCTGACGCTGGGCGGCAGCTCGCTGCTGTACCTGCTGATCCAGCGCGGCGCCGCCACCGGCGTGTCCAGCCTGATGTACCTGGTGCCCCCCTGCGCCGCGCTGCTGGCCTGGTGGCTGTTCGACGAGACACTGACGCCGCGGGTGCTGGCCGGCCTGGCCCTGACTGCGCTGGGCGTGGCCCTGGTGCTGCGCGGGCCGGCGGCGGCCGCCCCCACCCCGACTTGAGGAGATCCCCATGGCCCCCCATCGCATTGCCGTGATCGCCGGCGACGGCATCGGCACCGAGGTCATGCCCGAGGGCCTGGCCGTGCTCGACGCGGCGGCGCGGCGCTTCGGCCTCGCGCTGCAGGTGGACGAGTTCGACTTCGCCAACTGCGCCTACTTCGCCAAGCACGGCCACATGATGCCGGCCGACTGGAAAGACCGCATCGGCGGCCATCACGCAATCCTCTTCGGCGCCGTGGGCTGGCCGGCCACCGTGCCCGACCATGTCTCGCTGTGGGGCTCGCTGCTCAAGTTCAGGCGCGAGTTCGACCAGTACGTCAACCTGCGCCCGGCGCGGCTGATGCCCGGCATCCGCAGCCCGCTGGTGGACCGCAGCGGGCAGCCGCTGAAGCCCGGCCAGATCGACATGTGGATCGTGCGCGAGAACACCGAGGGCGAGTACTCGAGCATCGGCGGCCGCATGTTCGAGGGCACCGAGCGCGAGTTCGTGCTGCAGGAGACGGTGATGACGCGCACCGGCATCGACCGGGTGCTGCGGTTCGCCTTCGAGCTGGCGGCGACGCGGCCGCGCCGCAAGCTCACTTCGGCCACCAAGAGCAACGGCATCTCGATCACGATGCCCTATTGGGACGAGCGCGTGAAGGCGATGGCCGCGCAGTACCCGCAGGTCGCGGTGGACCAGTTCCACATCGACATCCTCACCGCCTTCTTCGTGCAGCGGCCGCAGCAGTTCGACGTCGTGGTCGCGAGCAACCTGTTCGGCGACATCCTGTCCGACCTCGGACCGGCGTGCACCGGCACCATCGGCATCGCCCCGTCGGCCAACCTGAACCCGACACGTCAGTGGCCGAGCCTGTTCGAGCCGGTGCACGGCTCGGCGCCCGACATCGCGGGCCAGGGCATCGCCAATCCGATCGGGCAGGTGTGGTCGGTGGCCATGCTGCTCGACTTCCTTGGCCACCGCGAGGCCCATGACGCCGTGCTCGCCGCCATCGAGGCCGTGCTGGCCGATCCCGCGGCGCCGCGCACGCCCGACCTCGGCGGCCGGGCCGGCACCCACGATCTCGGCCTGGCGCTGGCGCAGGCCGTGGCGCGTGGCTAGGCCCGGCACGAGGGCTTGTCAAGCGTGAAATCACGCCTGCGGCCGGCCGTGCCGCAGCGTCTGTGCTCACCGTGCTTGCACCTAGAATCTTCGCTCCGCTTGACACCCAGAAAGACAGCGGGATTAAATGAACCGAGCGGGTTCGGCGACGGGCATCGACAGCCCGCGGCGGGGCTCGAAGGGCAGGGCGCAGGCGGGATCGTCGTGAGGCTCGGCCCGGCGCGATGCCCTCGCAGCGCCGGCGGCCCGCCGCCCGCCACCCACCCGGACGCCGACAGACCACCACACAAGGGAACCGCGACGTGAACAAGAGTGAACTGATCGAGCACATCGCCCAGCAGTCCGACATCTCGAAGGCGGCCGCGTCGCGTTCGCTCGAAGCGCTCATCGGCGCCGTCAAGACCACCCTGAAGAAGGGCGGCAGCGTCACCATCACCGGCTTCGGCACCTTCACGGCGCCCAAGCGCGCCGCCCGCACCGGGCGCAACCCGCGCACCGGCGCGGCGATCAAGATCAAGGCCGCCAAGGTGCCCAAGTTCCGCCCCGGCAAGGGGCTGCGCGACGCGCTCTGAGCACCGCCCGGGCCAGGGCCGCGCCCAGCCCTGGCCCCCACGAGGTTCAAGCAAAGCGGCAGAGCCACATCGGCTCGAGCCGCGTCCACACACCGGGTGCTTAGCTCAGCCGGTAGAGCGGCGCCCTTACAAGGCGTAGGTCGGCGGTTCGATCCCGTCAGCACCCACCACCTCGGCTAAACTCCGCGCCCTGCGCAAGCTCCGGCTTGCGCCCTGCCCGCCGACCCGGCGGGTCTTCCCGGCGCGCCGCAGCGCGTCCGGCCGAGCGGCCCGCTGCCGCCGCGCCCCGAGGTTCATCCGATGTTCGATTTCGTCCGCAACCACACGCGACTGGCGCTCGGCTTCATGCTGCTGCTGATCATCCCGTCGTTCGTGTTCTTCGGCATCCAGGGCTACTCTCGATTCATGGAAGGTGGCAGCGCCGACATCGCCAAGGTCGACGGCCACCCGATCACCCGCACCGAGTTCGACGAGGCGCAGCGGCGCGAGCTGAACCAGCTGCAGCAGCAGTCCCGCGGGGTCGACGTGTCGCAGCTCGACACCCCGGCGCTGCGCCGCCAGACCCTGGACACGCTGGTGCGCCAGCAGGTGCTGCTGACCGCGGCCACCGATCTGCACCTGTTCCCGAGCGTGGCGCGCATGCGCCGGCTCTTCGACGCCGACCCGCAGTTTGCGGGCCTGCGCGGGCCCGACGGACGCATCAGCCGCGAGCTGCTGGCGGCGCAGGGCCTGACGCCGGAGATGTTCGACCAGCGCCTGCGCCAGGACTTCGGCGTGCAGCAGGTCGTGGCCGGCCTGACGCAGACGGTGGCCCCGCCGGCGGCCGCGGCCTCGGCCGCCTTCGACGCCTTCCTGCAGCGGCGCGAGGTGCAGGTGCAGCGCTTCGACCCCGCCAGCTACCGCGCCGGCATCGAGCCCGACGCGGCGGCGCTGCAGGCCTACTACCAGGCGCACCAGGCCGACTTCACGGTGCCTGACCAGGCGCGCATCGATTACGCCGTGCTCGACCTCGCGGCGCTGGCCAAGTCGGCGGTGGTGACCGATGCCGAGCTGCGCAAGGCCTATGACGACTCCCTGGCCAAGTACACGGTGCCCGAAGAGCGCCGCGTCAGCCACATCCTGATCAAGGCCGACAGCAGCATGTCGGCGGCCGACCGCGCCAAGGCCAAGGCCCGGGCCGAGGCCATCCTGGCCCAACTGCGCAAGGACCCGGGCGAGTTCGCCGCGCTGGCGCGCAAGGACTCCGAGGACCCGGGCTCGGCCGCCAAGGGCGGCGACCTGGACTTCATCGCCCGCGGCGCGATGGTCAAGCCCTTCGAGGACGCGGCCTTCAAGCTCGGCGTCGGCCAGATCAGCGACCTCGTGAAGACCGAGTTCGGCTACCACATCATCATGGTCACGGCCGTGCGCGGCGGGCAGGTGCAGCCCTTCGAGCAGGTGCGCGGCGAGGTCGAGGCCGCCCTGCGCAAGAGCCAGGCCGAGCGCCGCTGGGCCGCGGCGGCCGAGAAGTTCACCGACACCGTCTACGAGCAGAGCGACAGCCTGAAGCCCGCGATCGACAAGCTCGGGCTCGCGCTGCAGACCGCCACCGTGCAGCGCCGGCCGGCGCCCGGGGCCACCGGGCCCCTGGCCTCGGCCAAGCTGCTCGACGCCGTGTTCGGCAACGACGCGCTGCGCAACAAGCGCAACACCGATGCCATCGAGGTCGGGCCGAACCAGCTCGTCGCCGCGCATGTGCTGCAGTACACCCCGGCCCATGTGCCGCCGCTGGCCGAGATCCAGGACCAGGTGCGGGCGCGGGTGATCGAGGTCCGTGCCGCCGACGCGGCGCGCCAAGCCGGCCTGGCGCGGCTGGCGGCCGTGCGCGGTGGCGACACCACCGGCCTGCCCGCGGCGCTGACGGTCTCGCGCAGCCAGGCGCAGGGCCTGACCAAGCCGCTGCTGGACGCCGTGCTCGGCGCCGACCCGGCCCGTCTGCCCGCCGCGCTGGGCATCGATCTCGGCGACCAGGGCTATGCCGTGCTGCGCGTGGTGCAGGTGCTGCCGCCGGCGCCGCTGCCGCCCGGCGGCAATGCCGAGTTCGTCAAGCAGTACACGCAGGCCTGGGCCGATGCCCAGGCCCAGGACTACATCGAGGCCCTGAAGCGGCGCTACAAGGTGCAGATCCTGCCGGCCGCCCGTTCGGTGCTCGAAGCCGGCGCCTCGCCCAATCCCTGAGGGCCGGCCCGCTATACTTTGCAGGCTCTGCGGTGGCTGTAGCTCAGTTGGTAGAGTCCCAGATTGTGATTCTGGTCGTCGTGGGTTCGAGTCCCATCAGCCACCCCATCCCAGCGTTTCATCAGGTCCCATGCCGGACCGAACTTCCCGCTAAATCAACGACTTAGACAGTCGCTTG
>JAGWMW010000202.1 GCA_028871575.1 Burkholderiales bacterium
GGCTTCGTGCGGACTTCCAGCGGAATCTCAGAAACGGGCTGTAGGTCCTCACAATTCCTCGCTTTTCACGAGGGGGCGGTGGCTACAATCCTGCTCCATTGTAGTGAGGTGACCGTCTGAACGTGAGCGAGCCGCGTAGCTGGATGTGCCTGATCTGTGGCTGGATTTACAACGAGGCCGACGGCGACCCCGAGCACGGCATCGCGCCGGGCACCGCCTGGGCCGACGTCTCGATGAACTGGACCTGCCCCGAGTGCGGCGCGCGCAAGGAAGATTTCGAGATGGTTCAGATCTGATTCCGGCCCCGCCGCGGCCGTGCCGCGACCCCGGATCCCTTGTCGAGCCTTGTGGAGAACAGCGCTTGGAACTACGCGAGCCCGAAGCCGCCGGCGGCAGCGCCCAGCCCGAAGCCGGCACCGCCGGTGCCCGGGTGCTGGTGATCGACGACAGCAACACCATCCGCCGCAGCGCCGAGATCTTCCTGCGCCAGGGCGGGCACGAGGTGGTGCTGGCCGAGGACGGCTTCGATGCCCTGGCCAAGGTCGTCGACCACGCCCCCGAGCTCATCTTCTGCGACATCCTGATGCCGCGCCTGGACGGCTACCAGACCTGCGCCATCATCAAGCGCAACCCGCGCTTCGCGCATGTCCCCGTGATCATGCTGTCGTCCAAGGACGGGCTGTTCGACAAGGCGCGCGGCCGCATGGTCGGCTCTCAGGACTACCTGACCAAGCCCTTCACCAAAGAACAGTTGCTGCGGGCCGTCGAATCGCACCGCCGCGACCCGAGCTGAGCGCGGGCACCCAAGGACCCATTCGATGCCGATCCAGAAGATCCTCGTCGTCGACGACTCGAAGACCGAGCTGCACCACCTCTCCGAGCTGCTGGGCAAGCGCGGCTATGCCGTGCGCACGGCCGAGAACGGCGAGGAGGCGATGCGCCGGCTGGCCGAGGACAAGCCCGACCTGATCCTGATGGACGTGGTGATGCCGGGCCAGAACGGCTTCCAGCTCACGCGCAGCATCACGCGCGACCCCCGCTACGCCGACGTGCCCGTGATCATGTGCACGAGCAAGAACCAGGAGACCGACAAGGTCTGGGGCATGCGCCAGGGCGCCCGCGACTACATCGTCAAGCCCGTCCACGCCGACGAGCTGATCGCCAAGATCAAGTCGTTCGACTGAACGAGCCCCGGCCCGCGCATGTCCAACCGCGAAGCGCTGCGCGAACTCCAGGGCCGGCTGGCCCAGCGGCTGCAGCAGGCGCGCACCGAGACCCGGGTGCAGTCCTGGCTGGCCGTCGAGTGCGCGGGCCTCGGCCTGCTGCTGCCCTTGGCCGCCGCGGGCGAGATCTTCCCCTTCAGCCCGCTGCTGCCGGTGCCGCACACGCAGGCCTGGTTCCTGGGCGTGGCCAACCTGCGCGGCGGCCTGCACGGCGTGGTCGACCTGGCCGCCTTCCTCGGCCTGAGAGCCCCGCTGGCCCCCGACGCGGTGCGCGAGGGCGCTCGGCTGCTCGCCTTCAACCCGGCCCAGGGCGCGCGCTGCGCGGTGCTGGTCGACCGCCTGGCCGGCCTGCGCAGCCCGGGCCAGCTCGTCGCCGTGCCCGACGGCGCCGACCCCGCCCCGAACCCGGCCGCGGCGCGGCCCGCCTTCGCCGGCCCGCGCTGGCGCGACGAAGCCGGCCGCGCGTGGCAGGAGATCGACCTCGCCGCGCTCGCCCGCCACGAGCAATTCCTGGCCATCGCGGCATGACCGCGCCGCGCGAGAACCCCACGGCGCGCCGGCCCCGGCCCCGCCGCCAACCCAGAGGACGACATGAGTCTGCTTGATCGCATCAAGGGCGCCACCCGGCCGGCCGTCGCGGGCCCCGCCGCGGCCGCCTTCGACGAGCCCGTGAACCCGATGGAAGCCACCGTGCGCCTGGGCGTGAGCCGCTCGCGCTTCGCGGCCGAGACGGCGCGCGAGGGCGACACCTCCATCATCTCCGAGGCCGCGCCTTCGGAGATGGCGGCCGAGTACGGCGAGACCCGCCTGCCCGAGCGCGACGCCGGTCCCGACACCGTGTACGGCAGCGGGCTGCCCGTGATCGGCGGCTGGCCGCTGGCGCGCCAGCAGCGCGCGCTGGTGTGGCTGTTCGGGCTCGGCCTGGCGGCCTTCCTCGTCACCACCGTGCTGGCGGTGCTGGCCAGCAGCCGCGGCGCGGCCCAGGTGGCCGCGGCCGGCCAGGCCAGCACGCAGTCGCAGCGGCTGGCCAAGTCGGTGTCGCAGGCGCTGGTCGGCAACGCCGCCGCCTTCGGCGAGGTCAAGGACAGCATCGGCGTGCTGGCGCGCGACGTGCGCAGCCTCAAGAACGGCAGCGCCGACGTCGCCGCCGCGCCGGGGTCGCTGCAGGGCCAGGTCGACGCGCTGCTGCCGCTGGTCGACCGCGCCGAGAAGAACGCCGGCGTCGTGCTGGCGCAGGAAAAGACGCTGACCCAGGTGGGCCAGGCGCTGCGCGCGATCAACCGCCAGAGCGCCGACCTGCTGGACACGGCCGAGACCGTGTCCTCGCTGAAGCTGCAGCGCGGCGCCTCGGCGGCCGAGCTCTCGGCCGTGGGCGAGCTGGTGATGCTGACGCAGCGCATCGGCAAGAGCGCCAACGAGTTCCTGACCACCGAGGGCGTGAGCGCCGAGGCCGTGTTCCTGCTGGGCAAGGACCTGAACTCGTTCCGCGAGATCGCCAAGGGCGTGATGGACGGCAGCGCCGACCTGCGCCTGCCCGGCACCAAGGACCCCGAGGTGCGCGCCAAGCTGCAGGAGCTGCTCAAGCAGTACGAGCAGACGCGCCAGCAGGCCAGCGCCATCCTGGGCAACCTGCAGGGCCTGGTGGCCGCGCGCGAGGCCCAGACCGCGATCGTGGCCGACTCCGAGCCCCTGCGCCGCGGGCTCGACGCGCTGCAGCAGTCGCTGACGGGCGAAGGTGGCCTGGGCACGCCGCGCCTGGTCGCCGGCGCGCTGTCGCTGCTGCTGCTGGGCGCGGCCGCCTTCGGGCTGCTGCGCGTGTTCGTGCTCGACCAGACCAGCCGCTCGAAGATGGCCGAGGCGCAGCGCCTGGAGGCCGAGCGCCAGGAGCAGGAGGCCAAGCGCGTCAACGACGCCAACCAGGCCGCCATCCTGCGCCTGATGAACGAGCTGCAGACGGTGGCCGAGGGCGACCTGACCCAGCAGGCCACCGTCACCGAGGACATCACCGGCGCCATCGCCGACTCGGTGAACTACACGGTGGAAGAGCTGCGCAACCTGGTCACGCAGGTGCAGGACACGGCCGGCCGCGTGACCGACACCACGCAGCAGGTGGAGCAGACCTCGACCGAGCTGCTGGCGGCCTCGACCGAGCAGCTGCGCGAGATCCGCGCCACCGGCGACTCGGTGCTGCAGATGGCCGGCCGCATCAACGAGGTCTCGGCCCAGGCGCAGCAGACGGCCCAGGTGGCGCGCCAGTCGCTGCAGGCGGCCGAGTCGGGCCTGACTGCGGTGCAGAACGCCATCGGCGGCATGAACTCGATCCGCGACCAGATCCAGGAGACCTCCAAGCGCATCAAGCGCCTGGGCGAGAGCTCGCAGGAGATCGGCGAGATCACCGAGCTGATCTCCGACATCACCGAGCAGACCAACGTGCTGGCCCTGAACGCCGCCATCCAGGCCGCCAGCGCCGGCGAGGCCGGCCGCGGCTTCAGCGTCGTGGCCGAGGAAGTGCAGCGCCTGGCCGAGCGCTCGGGCGACGCCACGCGCCAGATCGCGGCCATCGTGCGCACCATCCAGACCGACACCCAGGACGCGGTGGGCGCGATGGAGCGCAGCACCCAGGGCGTGGTCGAGGGCGCGCGGCTGTCCGACGCCGCCGGCGCCGCGCTGGGCGACATCGACCGCGTGACGCGCGAGCTCTCGGACCTGATCGCGCGCATCTCGCAGGAAGCCTCGCGCGAGGCCGACTCGGCCAACGTGGTCGCGGCCAACATCCAGCACATCTTCGCCGTCACCGAGCAGACCTCCGAGGGCACGCGCTCGACGGCGCAGATGGTGCGCGAGCTCTCGCGCACGGCCGAGGAGCTGCGGGCCTCGGTGTCGCGCTTCAAGATCGCCTGAAGTGGCGGCGCTGCAAGAAGCCACCGTGGTGGACGGCCCCGAGGCCGGCCCCGGCGAGGACCTCAGCGCCCTGGCCTGGGTGCACGGCGAACTGCGCCGCTCGCTGGAGGCCGCGCACAAGGCGCTGCGCCGCTACCTGAAGGAGGCCGAGGCCGCGCGCGGCTCCGACCTCGACGCCGTCGACCCGGCCGTGCTGCGCACCGCGCGCACCCATCTGCACCAGGGCGTGGGCGCGCTCGAGCTGGTGGGCCTGCCGGCGCCGGCCGACGTGCTGCGCGCCAGCGAGGCCGCGGTGCAGCGCCTGGCCGCGCGGCCGGCCCTGCTCGATGCCGCCGCGGTGGACACGGTCGAGCGCGTGTCCTTCGCGCTGCTCGATTTCCTGGGCCGCCAGCTCGCCGGCAAGCCGGTCTCCCCGCTGATGCTGTTTCCGCAGTACCGCGCGGTGCAGCAGCTGGCCGGCGCCGACCGCATCCACCCGGCCGACCTCTGGCAGCCCGACTGGCAGTGGCGCGACCTGCCGCCCGACCCGCATGCCGTGCCCCGCGCGGCCGACGATGCGGCCCGCGCCGACATGGAGACGCTGGCCCTGGCCCTGATGCGCGAGCCCGGGCCGCTCGCGCTGGCGCGCATGGCCGAGCTCTGCGCCGGCCTCGGGGCGGGCGCGCGCGCGGCCGCCGACGCCCCGGCCGCGGCGCGGCACCCGGCCACGTTCTGGCAGCTGGCCGCGGCGGTGTTCGAGGCCCAGGCCGCCGGGCTGCTGGCCTCCGACGTGCACGTCAAGCGCCTGGCCTCGCGCCTGATGGCGCAGCTGCGCGGCCAGGTGCGCGGCGGCGCCGAGGTCTCCGATCGCCTGGCGCAGGACCTGCTGTTCTTCTGCGCCCAGTCGCAGCCGCCGACGGCCGAGGCGCCGGCGCCGCGCCTGGCCGCGGTGCGGCGCGCCTGGCAGCTGGGCGATGCCGCGCCGGTCGACTACGAGCTGGCGCGCCTGGGCCGCTTCGACCCGGCGCTGCTCGCGCTGGCGCGCAAGCGCGTGGCCGCGGTGAAGGACTCGTGGTCGGCCGTGGCCGGCGCCGAGCTGCACCGGCTGGGCGGCCTGCCCGAGCAGTTCAGCCTGGTGGGCGATTCGCTGCAGCGGCTGTTCCCGCATGGCGAGCAGCTCGCGGCCTCGCTGCAGGCCGCCGCGGCGCAGACCGTGGCCGCCGGCGCGGCGCCCGCGCCGACGCTGGCGATGGAAGTCGCCACCGCGGTGCTGTACCTGGACGCCTCGCTCGAGGACGGCGAGTTCGACCATCCGGCGCTGGCCGATCGCGTGCAGCGCCTGGCCGCGCGCATCGACGAAGTCCGCGCCGGCGCCGAGCCGCAGCCGCTGGACGGCTGGATGGAGGAGCTCTACCGCCGCGTCTCCGACCGCCAGACCATGGGCAGCGTGGTGCAGGAGCTGCGGGCCTCGCTGTCCGAGGTCGAGAAGCAGATCGACCAGTACTTCCGCGACCCGGCGCAGCGCCAGCTGCTGATCCCGGTGCCGGCGCAGCTCTCGGCCATGCGCGGCGTGCTCTCGGTGCTGGGCCTGGACCAGGCCTCGGCCGCGGTGCTGCACATGCGCGACGAGGTCGACGCCCTGGTGCAGACCGAGGTCGAGCCGCAGCGGGCGATCCAGACCGGCACCTTCGACCGCCTGGCCGACAACCTGGGCGCGCTCAGCTTCCTGATCGACATGCTCAGCGTGCAGCCGGGCCTGGCGAAATCGCTGTTCCGCTACGACCCGGCCAGCGGCGCGCTCAGCGCGGTGATGGGCCAG
>JAGWMW010000203.1 GCA_028871575.1 Burkholderiales bacterium
CGCGCTCGGGCCGCCGCACCGCGTCACGCTCGTCAACGCGCTCGAGCAGTTCCAGTTCGTGCCCTCCAATCCCTGGGTCGCAGTGGGCTGGCGCGAGCGCGAAGCCATCAGCTTCGCACTGCGTCCTTGCCTGGAGCGCAAGGGTATCGACTTCGTGGCCCAGCGCGTACAGCGTATCGATGCCCAGGCGCAGGCCCTGGAACTGGCCGACGGCAGCTGGCTCAGCTACGACATCCTCGTCATCTGCACCGGCCCGCGGCTGGCCTTCGACGAGGTGCCTGGGGCCGGTCCCGAGGCGCACACCGAATCGGTCTGCACGCTCGACCATGCCGAGGCCGCCTGGCGCCGCTACCAGGCGCTGCTGCGCGAGCCGGGCCCGGTCGTGATCGGTGCAATGCCCGGCGCCTCCTGCTTCGGCCCGGCCTACGAATACGCCTTCATCCTCAGCCGCGACCTGCAGCGGCGCCGGCTGCGGCGCAAGGTGCCCATCACCTTCGTCACCAGCGAGCCCTACATCGGGCACCTGGGCCTGGGCGGCGTCGGCGACAGCAAGTCGATGCTCGAGAGCGAGCTGCGGCAGCACGACATCCGCTGGATCTGCAACGCCCGCGTCACGCGCGTGGAGGCCGGCCGGATGCACGTCACCGAGGTCGACGGCCAGGGCCAGCCGTCCCAGGACCACGAGTTGCCGTTCACGATGAGCATGATGCTGCCGGCTTTCAAGGGCGCCGAGGCGGTGGCCGGGGTCCCGGGGCTGTGCAACCCGCGCGGCTTCGTGCTGATCGACGAGTTCCAGCGCAGCCGCCAGTACCGCAACATCTACGCCGCTGGCGTCTGCGTGGCGATCCCGCCAGTGGAGGCCACGCCGGTGCCCACCGGCGCGCCCAAGACGGGCTACATGATCGAGACCATGGTCAGTGCGGTCGTGCACAACGTCGCCGCCGATCTGCAGGGGCAGCCGGCCGAGGCCCGGGCGACTTGGAACGCTATCTGCCTGGCCGACATGGGCGACAGCGGCGCGGCCTTCGTGGCGCTGCCCCAGATCCCGCCGCGCAACGTGAACTGGTTCAAGAAGGGCAAGTGGGTCCATCTTGCCAAGGTCGCGTTCGAGAAGTACTTCATCTACAAGATGAAGACCGGCAGCGCCGAGCCGGTGTACGAGAAATTCGTGCTCAAGTCGCTGGGCATCGAGCGGCTGGAGCATCCCCGCTAAACGGTCCGTCTGGCCCGCCGCCCAGGGCGGGCGACTTCGGGGTTTCCCCGGCCCGACGGCGAGTACACCGTGCGGCGGCCGGGGCCGTTTGGGATCAAGATCGGGCGCTGCGCGGGCTCGATCGCCCGACGCGGAGAGCCGGCATGAAACCACCCCCCGACCCCGAACGCCGCCGCCTGATCATCGGCGGCTCGGGCCTGCTGGCCGGCGGCGCGCTGGCGGCGCTGGCCCACGGCGCGCGCGCCGAGCCCGCCACCCTCGAGCTGCCGGTGGCCAACGGCGAGCGCATCGTCGAGCGCTTCCCCGAGAAGCGGCCGCTGATCGTGCTGTCGACGCGGCCGCCGCAGCTCGAGACGCCGTTCGCCGTCTTCAACGACGGCCTGCTGACGCCCAACGACGCCTTCTTCGTGCGTTACCACAACGACGGCCTGCCGCCCTCGATCGACGGCGACCGGCACGTCATCCGCATCGGAGGCAACGCCGCCGGCCGCCCGTTCGAGCTCTCGATGGCCGAGCTGCAGGGCGGCTTCGAGCCGGTGGAGCTCGTGGCCGTCAACCAATGCTCGGGCAACGGCCGGGCGCTGTTCTCGCCGCGGGTCACCGGCGGCCAGCTCACCAACGGCGCCATGGGCAATGCGCGCTGGCTGGGCGTACCGCTGAAGCAGGTGCTGGCGCGGGCCGCACCGAAGGCGACGGCGCGCCAGGTCACGTTCCGCGGCCTGGACGTCGCGCTCATGGGCGGGGCCGACCTGGTCAAGGCCCTGGACATCGGCCACGCGATGGACGGCGAGGTGATGATCGCCTACCGCATGAACGGCGCCGAGCTGCCCTACCTCAACGGCTTTCCGGTGCGGCTCGTGGTGCCGGGCTGGTACGGCACCTACTGGGTCAAGCACCTGTCCGACGTCGAGATCATCGACCACGAGTTCGAGGGCTTCTGGATGAAGCCGGCCTACCGCATCCCCGACAACGACTGCGCCTGCGTCGCCCCGGGCACGGTGCCGGCGGCCACGCGGCCCATCGGCCGCTTCGACGTGCGCTCGTTCATCACCTCGCTGGCCACGGGCCAGACGGTCACCGCGGGGCGGCGGCTCACGGTGCGCGGCATCGCCTTCGACGGCGGCCGGGGCATCCGCGACGTGGCCTGCTCCACCGACGGCGGCCGCAGCTGGCGCCCCGCCACGCTGGGCGAGGGCCTGGGCCCCTACTCGTTCCGCGAATTCACGTTCCCGTTCCGGCCCGACCGGCCCGGCGTCTACGACCTGCGCGTGCGGGCCTGGAACCGCGCCGGCCAGACGCAGCCGCTGGAGCCGCTGTGGAACCCGGCCGGCTACATGCGTAATGTGGTCGAGCGCGTGGTCGTCGCGGCCGAGCCGCCGAGGCTGCCGCTGTGAGGGCCGGCGATCTCGGCGCCCGCTGCCGCACAGCCCGGCGCTGCGCCGCCGCGCTGGCCGCGGCCGCCGGCCTGGGCGCCGCCGGCCTGGCCCCGGCCACGGTCAAGACCTACCGTGCCCCGCCCGACACCGTGCGGCTGACGCCCAGCCCCCTGCCCGGCTACGCCAAGGCCCAGGCCCATTGCACGGCCTGCCACTCGGCCGAGTACATGCAATACCAGCCGCCCGACGCCACCCGCGCCTACTGGCGCGCGATGGTCCAGCGCATGAAGACCGTGTTCCACGCCCCGATCGACGAGGCCGACATGCCCGACATCGTCGACTATCTCGCCGCCACCTACGGCAACCGGCAAGGTCGCTGAGACGGCCTCGGCCCCACGCCGCCACCCTCCCCCCGAACAGGACGCATCCGCCATGACCCGACCCTCCCGCCGCCAGATGTTCGCCACGGCCGCAGGCGCCGGTTTCGCGGCCGCCGCCGGCCTGGCCGCCACCGCCGTGCAAGCGGCGCCCGCGGCCGGCGGCAAGACGAAAGCCGTGTTCCAGGTCAGCGACGCCGAGCCGGGCAAGTGGAACCTGACGCTGAACAACGTCAGGAACGCCGCCGCAGACCTCGGCAGCGCGGGCTGCGAGCTGGAAGTCGTGGCCTTCGGCCCGGGCGTCGAGCTGCTCAAGGCCGGCTCGCCGATCGCGGCCCGCATCGCCCAGGCGCGCCAGGCCGGCGTGGCCATCGTGGCCTGCGAAAACACGATGCGGGCGCTGCAACTGGCCGCGGCCGACATGCTGCCCGAGCTCGGCTTCGTGCCGTCCGGCGTGGTCGAGCTGATGCAGAAGCAGCGCGAGGGCTGGGCCTACATCCGGGCCTGAGGACGAGGGGCCTGGCCGCGCAACGCTCAGGCCGCCCCGCCCTCCACCGCCAGGCCTTCGGCGCGCCAGCGCAGCATGCCGCCGGCCAGGTTGGCGACGCGGCCGAAGCCCGCCTTCTGCAGCAGCACGGCCGCCTGCGCCGATCGGGCGCCCGATCGGCAGACGGTGACCACCGGCCGCGGGGGGTCGAGTTCGGGGTCGAGTTGGGCGCCGCGCTCGCCGATGCGCGCAGCCAGCTGCGCCAGCGGCAGCAGCCGCGCACCGGGCAGATGGCCCAGCGCATCGTCGAACTCGGCCGGCTCGCGCACGTCGACGATCTGCACCCGGCCTGCGCATTCGGCCAGCGAGGGCGGCTGGATCTCCCACAGGCCGCCGAAGGTGAAGGTCAGCGGCGCCCAGTCGGGGTCGGCCTGCGTCGGCGTTGCGGCCTGCGGCTCGCCGCAGCGCAGGTTGGCCGGCAGGGCGATGTCGATCAGCTTCGGGTGCGGCAGGCCGAGGTTGCCCATGTAGCCGGCGAAGTCGGCCTCGTTCACGTCGCCACCCAGGCGCGGGTTGTAGCGCCGCTCCTCGGCCACGCTGGTGACCGAGATGCCGCGGTAGTCGTGCGCGGGGTACAGCAGGCAGGCCGAGGGCAGCGAGAGGATCTGCTCGTGCACCGAGCGGTACAGGCGCTGCGCGCTGCCCTGCTGGAAATCGGTGCGCCCGCAGCCGCGGATCAGCAGCGCGTCGCCGGTGAAGGCCAGGCTCTGGTCGTCGAGCACGAAGCTCAGGCAGCCGTCGGTGTGGCCCGGGGTGGCGCGCACCTCGAGATGGCGTCCGCCGAAGGCCACGCGCTCGCCATGGGCCAGCGGCCGGTCGGCACCGACCGCCCCCGAGGCGGCCGAGACCGCGATGCGGCTGCCGCAGCGCTGGCGCATCAGCCAGGCCCCGGTCACGTGGTCGGCGTGGACATGGGTGTCCAGCGTGGCCACGGCGCGCAGGCCCAGCTCGCGCAGCAGCGCGGCATCGCGCCGCACCTGCTCGAACACCGGGTCGATGACCAGGGCCTCGCCGCTGGCGGTGTCGCCCAGCAGGTAGGTGTAGGTGGAGGAGGCGGCGTCGAAGAGCTGGCGGAAGACGAGCATGGCCTGGGCCTCGGGTGAGAGAGGGGCGTCGGGACGATGCGAGGCGACGGGCCGGCGGCACTCAGCGCTGCGCCAGCGGCATCAGGCGCTCGGACGAGGGCATGCCCCCGCCGCCGTCGATCTCGATCGCCACCTGGGTGCAGACGGCGCGGCACAGCATCGCCACGCGCTCGCTCTGCAGCCGGTAGTAGATCTGGGTGCCCTCGCGCCGCCTGGCCAGCACGCCGCTGCGATAGAGCGTGGCCAGGTGCTGCGACATGTTGGGCTGGGTGGTGTCGATCTCGGCCAGCAGCTGCGAGACGTTCTTCTCGTGCTCGCAGACGGCGCTGATGATGCGCAGCCGGATCGGCGTGGCCAGCACGCCGAACAGCTCGGCGGCCGACTCGAACACCCGGTCTTCGCTGCTCTGGCTCATGCCTGCCCTCGCCCGACGGGCTTGTCCTATCGTGCATTGTATGCGCACGGACGAATGGTTCCGCCCTGCCGGCAGCCGTTTTATCGAATCGCGCCGCGTGACGTGTTTTGCCCGGGGGCGCTCGGGCGGTGGCGCAAACCCATGAGGCTAGGGCCCGCCGCTTCTGGCCGCCCTGCGCCAGGTCAGGGACGGGGGCCGTGGCTTCTGCGACCATCGCACCGCGGCGCGGCTCGCGGCGCCGCGCACCCTGCCCACCGAACCGGAGCAACTCCATGACCCGAAACGAGAACACGCTCGACCGCGTACTGCGCATCGGCGCCGGGCTGGCGCTGATCGCGCTGGCCGTCACCCACGTCATCGGCCCCTGGGGCTACCTGGGCATCGCGCCGGTGCTGATCGGCATCGTCGGCGTCTGCCCGCTGTACAGCGTGCTGGGCATCAACCGCTGCCCGGTCGACAGCCGCTAGGGCCCATCGCTGCAGGCCCGCGCGGTCCGTCAGCGCGGTCCGTCAGCGCGGTCCGTCAGCGCGGTCTGTCAGCGCGCCCGTGATTGCGCCCGTGATTGCGCCCGTCGGCGCGCCTAGTGCGGGGCGGCTGCCGGCGCGCCGGCAGGTCCGGTCGAGCCGGCCGGAGGCCCGACCCGGTGGCGGGCGGTCTCGACCGCCGCGCGCCAGGCCTGGCCTTGCCGCAACGACAGCTGCACCGCCTGGACGAAGGCCAGCAGCAGCGCGGCGGCCACCAGCGCGGCGCAGGCCGCGCCCGCCCGGGCGAGCCAGCGCGGGGGCAGCGTGGGCAGCGTCAGGGCGCGCCAGCCGCCCGCGCCCGGGCCGATGCGGTAGGGGCTCATCGGCGCGGCGCCGGCGGCGCTTCGGGCCCTTTTGGCGTGTCGGGCGGGTGGGGCGGG
>JAGWMW010000204.1 GCA_028871575.1 Burkholderiales bacterium
GCTGGGGCTGCGAGTCGACCAACCCGAGCAAGTACGTGGCCTCGGTCAGCACCAATGCAAATGGGGTGATCACCGTGACGACTTCGGCCGATCCGTCGCTGAAGGATGCTGTGAACACGTCGATCACGCTGACGCCGAAGGATTCGACGGGGGCTGCCCTGACCGCGGCATCCATCGGCTCGACCCAGGTGTATCAGTGGTCGTGTGGCCCTGCCGGCACCTCTGGTCTGCCTCCCAAGTACCTGCCCGGCTCTTGCCGCGGCTGATGACCGGACGAGTTCCGGGTCTTTCGAAAGGGGCGCTTCGGCGCCTCTTTTTTTACCCCGCATTCCTACGACACGGTACGTCGAGGCCGCCAGGCTCTCGACGGCGATCTGTCCTCGCCACTCATCCACTCCGTGAGTGGCGTGTCGGAGCCAGCTCGACCCTAGCCACCTGTTCGAAGTCTCGGTCACGTGGTGCCACTCATGTCGCAGCCGCCCCGCCCTCGACACAGCCCACCCCGGCTGCGATGGCCGCCGAGCGCAGCGCTTCGTCCTGAGTCGCCACGGGCAACTGCTTGCGCAGGGCCAGCTCCAGATAGTTCGCGTCGTAGCTGCTGAGGCCGAACCGCAACGCCAGCGCCAGCAGTTCGCTGCGCGGCACGGGGTGGCGATCGACTTCGATGGGCAGCACGGCGATTCGTTGCAGCACCGCTTGCGCCTGCTGCGCCGCCATGCGCTGCCGCAGGCACGCCGTGCGCAGCACATTGACCAGCTCCAGCTCCCACAGCGCGGGCACCAACGCGGTGTCGTCGGCCAGCCGCACGGCTATGGCCTCTGTGTACGGCGTGGCCTGACTCTCCAGGAACCAGCCTGCAACGACCGAATTGTCGAGCACGAAGGGCATGCTCAGTCGCGCCCTTGCTCGATGGCCTCGCGCAGCGGGATATCGAGCGCGACGCCGCGCCGCAGGTTCGCCAGGTCGGCCATGACCTGAGCCACCTCCTGCGCCACCCGCCGTCGCTGCGCATTCGCCTGCGAACGCTGCGAGGCGGCAGGCCGGGCGCCCACCAGTCGAGCCACCGCCACGCCGCGCCGGGTGATCACGAACTGCTCGCCTTTCTCGACTTCGGCCAGCAACTCCGACAAGCGCGTCTTCACTTGGTAGACCGCCAGTTCCTTCATGGTCTGATCTCTTTCCGGTTTGGTTAACCACATTCAGTGTAGCGGAGGACCGCCGTGCCGACGGGTCGGGCCATCGACCCGATGGCATCCACCCGCGCGGCCGCCGCCCTTCGTGGTCGAGGTGCCGGCGGCGCTGTAG
The DNA here is from genome assembly GCA_028871575.1 of Burkholderiales bacterium. Taxonomy (GTDB): domain Bacteria; phylum Pseudomonadota; class Gammaproteobacteria; order Burkholderiales; family Burkholderiaceae_C; genus Rubrivivax. Next base: position 1,306 of record JAGWMW010000204.1, read on the forward strand.
AGCCAATCCAGAAGCGGCATCGCGGATGACCTGAACGCTCAGCTAGCCAGCGGCGCCCGGGCGACGGTCACTCGCATGGCGCTGCTCGCCGCCGCCACGCCCGAGACCGCTCGAGCGGTGGTCTAGGCCATCGGGTTGATCTCGCCCTCGCATCCGCGTCGTGGCGGTCGCCTGAGGCGCAGCCGCTACCGGCGAACCAGATAGCCGATGATGCCGCCGGTGGCTGCGGACAGAACCGACATGGCCCACTTCTTCTCGTCGGCCGAGGCCGAGCCGGCCGTGAGCGTCGCGTAGCAGAGCCACACGACCAGCGAGACGAACACCAAGGCCACCACGAACAGCGCCAGGTCCTTGAAGAGCCTGACCTTGCGCTCTCCCGCGGTCTCCTCGCGCTCGACCGAAACCTTGAACTGGTGATTCGGCGGCGGCGTGTTGAGATCGATCGAATTCAAAGACCGACGATCTCCGTCACCAGCTTGCCGGACTCGGGCTCGACCAGGCCCGGCTTGAGGCCCTGCGCCTTGCCGCTTCGTGCGGCGAGATACAGCTGAAGCGCCTTGCGCAGGATCTCGCTCTTGTTGGACTCGGCCTGCTCCGCGGCCGCGCCGATCTCTCGATTCAGATCGTCTGAAAGAACCCCGTTCAATCGAACGGACATGGGGGCTCCTGGCTTCGGATGGATGTGCGATTTACGCGGTGTTTTCGCGCAGGCGACCTTCCGCCGGAGGCGGCAGCCGCCGGGCCGGGTCTCGGCGCGCGGCCTTGCTAGCATTCGCCCCCTCGTCCTGCCGCGCCCGTGCCGCCCGTGCCGCGCCCGCGCCTCCACCCCGTGACTTCCTCCGCTCCCCTGGCCGCGCCGCCGGCTGCGCTGCCCGGCCTGCCCGCCCTGCCGATCGGCTGGGTCATCGCCGTGGCCGTGGCCGCGGCCGCCGCGCCTTCGCTGCTGGCCTACAACGTCTCGCCGTCGCCCACGTTCCTGAACCAGGCGCTGGCGTTCGCGCTCTGGGCCGCGTTCGTGATGGCCACCGCCCCGGTGGCCACGCGCTGGGCGCCGGGGCCGGTGTATGGCGCGCTGGCGCTGCTGGCCGCCGCCGTGGGGTGGTCGTGGCTGCAGGCCTTGCCCGCCAGCCTGGCGCTGTCGGCGCTGGGCACGATGGCGGCGGCCGCGCTGCTGGTGGCCGCCGGGGCCGGGGCCCGGGCCAGCGGTCGGGCCGAGGCGCTGTTCGCGGCCTTCTGCTGGGGCTGGGTGGCGGCCGGCGTGATCAACATCGTCATCGCCTGTGTGCAGGTGTTCGCCCCGGGCTGGACCGACGGCGTCTGGATCGCCACCTCGGGCTTCCCTGGCCGCGCCGTGGGCAACCTGCGCCAGCCCAACCACCTCAGCAGCCTTCTGATGTGGTCCTGCGTGGCGGTGCTGGGGCTGCTCGAGCTGGGCCGGCTGCGGCGCGTGGCCGCGGCCTTGCTGCTGGCGGGGCTGGTGTTCGCCGTGGTGCTCACGGCCTCGCGCACGGGGCTGGTCAGCGTGCTGCTGCTGGCGGCCTGGGGCCTGGCCGACCGCCGGCTCTCGCGCCCGGCGCGGCTGCTGCTGCTGGCCGCGCCGGTGGTCTATGCGCTGGCCTGGGCCGGCCTGGACCTGTGGGCCGCGCACACCCATCACCCGTTCGGCGGCGCCGAGCGGCTGGAGCAGACCGACATCTCGAGCTCGCGCTTCGCGATCTGGCGCGACACGCTGGCCCTGATCCGGCGCTACCCGCTGGCCGGCGTCGGCTGGGGCGAGTTCAACCTGGCCTGGACGCTGACGCCTTCGCCGCACCGGCCGGTGGCCTTCTTCGACCACACGCACAACCTGGTGCTGCAGTTCGCGGTCGAACTCGGCCTGCCGCTGGCGGCGCTGGTGGTCGGTCTGCTGATCTGGGGCCTGGCGCGCGGCGCGCGCAACGCCTGGCGGGCGCCGGCCGGCACGGGCGTGGCGCAGCGCTGCGCGATGGTGATGGTGGCGATGATCGGCCTGCACAGCCTGCTCGAGTACCCGCTTTGGTACAGCTACTTCCTGCTGCCCACGGCCTGGGCCTGGGGCTATGCGCTGCAGGGGTCGGGGGAAGCGGCAGGCCCGCAGGCCGGGGCCGGCCGGGCCGGGCCCGCGCGGCCGGCGCCGGCCTTCCATTTCGCGGCGGTGCTGCTGCTGCTGGGCGCGGCCTACTCGGTGGCCGACTACGCCCGCGTGGCGGCCATCTTCAGCGCCGCGCCGGGCGCGCCGCCGCTGGAGCAGCGCATCGCCGCCGGCCAGCGCAGCGTGTTCTTCGCCCACCATGCCGACTACGCGGCCGTCACCTCCGATCTGCCGCTGGCCGACCCCGCGCATGCGTTCGACCGCGTCGTGCACTACCTGATGGACACGCGGCTGATGATCGCCTGGGCCGAATGGCTGGACGCCCGCGGCCATGTCGACGCCGCGCGCGACCTGGCGGCGCGGCTGCGCGAGTTCCGCAAGCCCGAGGCGGCCGAGTTCTTCGCCGCCTGCCCCGACGCCGCCGGCCCCATCGCCCCGGGCCGCCCCTTCCAGTGCGAGCAGCCGCGGCGCACGCTGGACTGGCGGGAGTTCCTGAAGGACTGAGCGCCCCCAGGGCCGGGCTGCGCCCAGCCCGCCCCCCGCGGGGGTTCAAGCAAAGTGGCAAAGCCACGCTTGCTTGAGAGCACCCCCAGGGCCGGGCGGTCAGGGGGCGACGACTTCGAGCCGGGCGAAGTAATTCTTGTAGGGCCGGGGGTCGCGCGTCAGCACCCTCAGATTCGCCACCGCCGCGTGCGCGCCGATGAAGAAGTCAGGCAGCGGCTTGTGCTTCGTGCCGCCGCGGCGCCGGTACGTGGCATAGGCGGCGGCGGCCAGGCGTGCGGCCGCCCAGGGCAGGGGCGTTCGCAAGGTGTCGTAGACGTCGAGCAGGGCATCCAGGGCGCGAACGTCAGGGCCCGGGATCAGCAACTCGGCATAGATCACGATGTTCACGTGCAGCGGGCATCGCTCGCTGCAGGTCTGCAACTGGTTCGTGGCCCAGTCGTGCCAGGGGCTGACCTCGTCGATGCAGTCCACCCAGACGTTGGTGTCGACGAGGACGCCGGCGGATCCGTCGTAGCGCGCGAGATCAGCGAGTGCCACGACGGCGGGTGTCCCGGGACGGTTCGTCGCCTCGGATGAAGCTCATGATCTCGTCGGCGCCGAGTGGCTTGAACTCCGCGCTGAAACTGCCACGCACGCGCGCGGCCGCGGCCCTGAGCCGGGCCCGGCGGTCATCCTTGACGCTCGTGCCGACCGGCGTGATGACGATCCTGCTGCCTTCCAGGCTGAACGTGACCTCGCTGCCCGCAGCGACGCCGGCAGCCAGACGGATGTGCTTGGGAATCGTGACCTGGCCCTTGTCGGTGACGAACATCACAACCTCGCGGGTAGGAATATGAAGTTGGAATCGTACTTCGATCCCGGGATCGCCAGCCCGTCTCCCACCCGGCCCCGAGCGCGGCGCGCTTCGAGGCGACCGAACACGGGATTCGACCGTCAGGCCGCCGGCGCGCTCCAGTCGCCCGACTTGCCGCCGCGCTTGTCGAGCACGCGGATGCCGTCCATCACCATGCCGCGGTCGACCGCCTTGCACATGTCGTAGACGGTGAGCAGGCCGATCTGCACCGCGGTCAGCGCCTCCATCTCGACCCCGGTGCGGCCCAGCGTCTCGACCTGGGCCGTGCAGTGCACCTCGCTGCGCGCCGCATCGAGCGTGAACTCCACCGCCACGCGCGTGAGCGGCAGCGGGTGGCACAGCGGCACCAGGTCGGCCGTGCGCTTGGCGGCCTGGATGGCCGCGATGCGGGCCACGCCCAGCACGTCGCCCTTCTTCGCGTGGCCGCCCGCCACCAGCGCGAAGGTGGCCGGCTGCATCCGGATCAGGCCGCCGGCGCGGGCGGTGCGGTGGGTGACGTCCTTGCCGGCCACGTCCACCATGTGGGCCTGGCCGCGGGTGTCGAAATGCGTCAGCGCGGCAGCCGCGGGGGCGGGCGCGGGTTCGGGCTCGCGCTCGGGCTTCATCGGGGCTTCATCGGCGGTTCACGTCGGGCAACATCGCGATGTCATCATAGCCACGCGGAACGGCGCCGCCGGCCCCGACTCCAAGCCCCATTCGCCGCCTGCGCACCTTGTCTTCCGTCCCTGCTCCCTCCAGCCGGCGCCGCGCGCTGGCCACGCTGCTGGCCGGCCTGCTGGCCCTGGGCGGCCTGCCGCCGCCGGCGCAGGCCCAGGTGCGGCTGCCCTCGCTGGGCGAGACCGCCTCGGCCGACCTCAGCATCAGCGCCGAGCGCCGCCTGGGCGACGAGATCATGCGCGAGATCATGCGCGACCCGGCCTACCTCGACGACCCGGTGCTCACCGCGTACCTGAAGTCGATCTTCAGGCCGCTGGTGGCGGCCGCGCGCCGCCTGGGCAACATCGACGCCGACACCGACCAGGCCTTCGCCTGGCAGCCCTTCCTGGTGCTCGACCCGAGCATCAACGCCTTCGCGCTGCCCGGCGGCTACATCGGCGTGCACCTGGGCATGATCGCCATCACCGCCACCCC
>JAGWMW010000205.1 GCA_028871575.1 Burkholderiales bacterium
GCCGCCTTGCTCGCCGCGGCCTGCGCCAGCACGCCGCCGCCCACCGCCGCGGTGGCGGTGTCGGCCGCCGCCGTGGCCCATGCCTCGGGGGCCGGGGCGCCGCAGTACGCCCCGCAGGAGATGCGACTGGCGCGCGAGAAGCAGGGCCGCGCCGACGCCGCGATGGCCAGCGGCGACTACGGCCGCGCCCGCGCGCTGGCCGAGGAAGCGCAGGCCGATGCCCTGCTCGCCGAGGCCCGCACCGAGGCACTGAAGGCGCGCAAGACGGCCGACGAGGCGCTGGCCGCGAACCGCGCGCTCAGCGCCGAGATGAGCCGCCAGGCCCCCGCCTCCCGATGAGCCGCGCCAGCACCCCCCGCCGCACCGGCGCAGCCCCGCCTGCGCCGACCCACCGCCTTGCCCCGAAGCCCGATCGAGAGCCCACGATGAACCACCCGACCCGCCGCTATCCCTTCCCCTCGCTGCCGCGCCTGGCGCCGGCCCTGCTGGGGGCGGCCGCGCTGGCCGCGCTGGCCGCGATGGCCGGCTGCAGCACGCTGCCGGCCGACAGCCCGGCGCTGGACGCCGCGCACCAGCAACTGCAGGCCGCCCAGGCCGCGCCCGCCACGGCCGAGCTGGCGCCGGTGGAGCTCAAGCAGGCCGTCGACGCCATGGGCCGGGCCGACGCCGCCTGGCGCGCCGGCGACGGCCACGAGCAGGTCGACCACCTGGCCACGCTGGCCGGCACGCGGGCGGCGATCGCGCAGGCCACGGGCCAGCGCCGCGACGCCGAGCGCGAGACCGCCGCCGCCGTGGCCGACCGCAGCCGGCTGCGCCTGGAAGCCCGCACCGACGAGGCCGACGCCGCGCACCGCAGCGCCGAGCGCGCGCGCGACCAGGCCCAGGCCTCGCAGCAGCAGGCGGCCAATGCCGAGCGCAGCGCCAGCGACGCGCGGGCACAGGCCGACCAGGCGCAGCGCGCCGCTGCCGCCTCGCAGCAGCAGACCAGCGACGTGCAGGCCCAGGCCGACGCGGTGCAGGCCCGGCTGCAGGCCGAGCTGCAGGCGATGAACGCGCGCAAGACCGACCGCGGCCTCGTCGTCACCATCGGCGACCTGCTGTTCGCCACCGACCGCGCGCAGCTCAAGCCCGGCGGCGAGCTCAACGTGCAGCGCCTGGCCAGCTTCCTGAACGACCATCCGCAGCGCCGCGCCCGCATCGAGGGCTTCACCGACAGCACCGGCAGCGCCGGCCACAACCAGCGCCTGTCGGCGCGGCGTGCCGACGCGGTGCGTGCGGCGCTGATGGGGCTGGGCGTGGACGGCTCGCGCCTGGCGACCCAGGGCTACGGCGAGTCCTACCCCGTGGCCGGCAACGACAGCGCGGGCGGCCGGCAGTCCAACCGCCGGGTCGAAGTCATCCTCTCCGACGGCAGCGGCGCGATCGCGCCGCGCTGAGCCCCCAGCGGCACGGTCGTGCCGCGCTGAGCCCCCAGCGGCACGATCGCGCCGCGCTGAGCCACCCGCGGCGCGGCAGCGCCGCGCTCAGCCCTGAGCGGCGCGACCGCCTCAGCGCAGGGGCCGCGGCCCGCTGCCGAACACGCGGTCCCAGAACCCAAAGGTGACGCCGAAGCACTGTGGGTCATGCCGGGCATGGTGGTGGCGCGCATGCCAGCGCTTGCGCTCGAGCATCCAGGCCGTGCGGGCCGGCCAGTGGTGCACCGCGTGGTGCATGGTGGCGTAGGCCATGTAGCCCAGCAGCACGCCCAGCATCAGCGCGCTGGCGCGCCAGCCCCCGCCCAGCAGCCAGGCCGGCGTGTACACGAGCAGCGCGAACAGCGCGGTGCTCAGCAGCGTGGGCAGCCCGATGAGCGCGCTGGGCCGCGCGTGGTGCTCGCCGTGCCAGCGCCTGAACGGCTGCGGGCCGTGCAGCACGAAGCGGTGCAGCAGGTACTCCAGCAGCGTCCACAGCCACAGCCCGGCGGCGATCCAGCCCAGGTCGGCCAGGCCGCTGCCGCGCGGGCCGCTCCAGGCCAGCGCCGCGGCCAGCCCGGCCACGACGGCGCCGTAGACGACGAAGTCGGCCTGGTACGCCGCCTTGCCGTGTTCCAGTGAAAGTAGACCCATGCCCATCCCGCTTCTTCAAAGGCGACCGGCGCTGGCACGGCGCCGGACTGCTCGGACGGTTGCACCGCAGTGCACCTCCACCCGGCGAATTGGAAGCGCCGGCCCGGGCAAAGTTTCATGCCGCCATGTGCGCTGGCGCACCGCGCGCAGGCCCGGCTGGTGCCCAGACTGCGTGTGTTACCGAGCGCCCGGCGCCAGCCGCCGCCCGCACGCCCATTCTCCACCGCCCCGCATGACGGCCCAGAACCAGCTCATCGAAAGCCTGCCCCGCGCCGACCGGCTGCACCTGATCGCGGCCTGCGAGCCGGTGTGGCTGCTGCAGGACGAGGTGCTGGCCCTGCGCGGCCAGCCGCTGAAGCGGGCCCACTTTCCGCTGGACGGCGCGATCTCGCTGACGATCCAGACCGACGCCCACCTCGCGCTCGAGGTGGGCCTGGTCGGCCGCGAAGGCATGCTGGGCGCCCATGGGCTGCTGGGCGCCACGGGTGGCGCGCCCACGCAGGCGGCGGTGCAGAGCCCCGGGGCCGCGCTGCGCATCGGCGCGCCGGCGCTGCGGCGCGAGCTGGCCCGCAGCGCGGCCCTGCGCCGCGTGCTGGGCCGCTACATCGGCGTGCACCTCGAGCAGCTGGCGCTGGCGGTGGCCTGCCGCCGCTTCCACCTCATCGGCCCGCGGCTGGCGCGCTGGCTGCTGATGACCCAGGACCGTGCCGCGGCCGACCACTTCCATGTCACGCACGAGTTCCTGGCCCAGATGCTGGGCGTGCGCCGGGTCGGCATCACGATGGCCGCCGGCGAGCTGCAGCGCGCCGGCCTGATCCGCTACCACCGCGGCGAGCTCGCGGTGCTGGACCGCCCGGGGCTGGAGGCCGCGGCCTGCAGCTGCTACGCCGCCGACGGCCAGGCCTACCGCCGCCGCATGGGCTGAGCGGCGCGGGGCCGCGGCCCGCAGCGGCGGGCCGACCCGCGGCATTCGATGACTGTTCGATACCGAACAGACCGCGCGGCCGGCGCGGCCTACAGTGGAGGCTGCTCAGCTCGTTCGGGACTCAGCCCGTTCGGGACTCAGCCCGTTCGGGACTCAGCCCGTTCGGGACTCAGCCCGTTCGGGACATTCGGGAGCTTGCTTGTATGGCCACCCCCGCCGACCCGCTGCACAACGAATTGCTGGCTGCCCTGGCGCCCGCCGACTGGCAGCGGCTGCAGCCGCTGCTGGAGTGGACCGACATGCCGCTCGGGCAGGTGATGTACGAGTCGGGCCGCACCATCAGCCACGTGTACTTCCCCGTCACCTCGATCGTCTCGCTGCTGTACGTGATGGAGAACGGCGCCTCGGCCGAGATCGCGGTGGTGGGCCACGAGGGCGTGGTCGGCATCTCGCTGTTCATGGGCGGCGGCTCCACCCCCAGCCGGGCCGTGGTGCAGAGCGCGGGCGAGGGCTGGCGCATGCGCGGCCAGGTCATCAAGGACGAGTTCAACCGCGCCGGCCCGGTGATGCACCTGATGCTGCGCTACACGCAGGCGCTGATCACGCAGATGGCGCAGACGGCGGTGTGCAACCGCCACCACACGCTGGACCAGCAGCTGTGCCGCTGGCTGCTGCTGAGCCTGGACCGCCTCGAGGGCAGCGAGCTGGTGATGACGCAGGAGCTCATCGCCAACATGCTGGGCGTGCGGCGCGAGGGCGTCACCGACGCGGCGCTGAAGCTGCAGCGGCAGGGGCTGGTCCGCTACGCGCGCGGCCGCATCACGGTGCTGGACCGGCCGGGGCTCGAGCTGCGCACCTGCGAGTGCTACGCGGTGGTGAAGAAGGAATACGACCGGCTGTTGCCGCTGCAGCCGCCGGCCTAGCCGGCGCGCCCGGCGGCCGGGCGCCGGCGGGCCCGGCGAGGCTCAGGTGTCGCTGCGGCGGTCGAAGAAGGCCACGCCCAGGCGGCGCCGCTTGGCCCGGTACATCGCGCCATCGGCATGGCGCAGCAGGAGGGCCGCGGTGTCGCCGTCGTCGGGGCAGCGGGCGATGCCGATGCTGGGCTGCACCCGCAGCTCCAGCGCCCCCACCTGCAGCGGCGCCGACACCGCCTCGAACAGCTTGCGCGCCAGGCGGCCGAGCTGCTCGACGGCCGGCGGGTCGGCCACCAGGCAGGCGAATTCATCGCCGCCGATGCGGCAGACCAGGTCGCCGGCACGCACCGCGCCGGTCAGCCGCGCGGCCACGATGCGCAGCAGCGCGTCGCCGGTGTCGTGGCCGTGGCGGTCGTTGATGGGCTTGAAGCCATCGAGGTCGAGGTACAGCACGGCCAGCGTGGGCCGGCGGCCCGGCGCCGGCTCCAGGGCCTGGGCCACGCGGCGGTCGAAGTGCTCGCGGTTGGGCAGGGCGGTGAGCGCGTCGTGCGTGGCCCGGTGCCGCTCGCGGCGCTCGCGCGCCTGGCTCTGCGCCAGCGCGAGCGCGATCTCGGCCAGAGCGGCGCGCGCCTGCACCAGCTCGTGCGCCACGCCCAGGGCCGCCTGGCGCTCGGCCGCCAGCTGCCCGTGCAGCTGCTCCAGCGCCTGCAGGCATTCGGCGGTGCCGCCGCGCAGGCTGCCCACTTCGGGGGGCGCCGCCAGCAGGTGGCGCAGCCGCGCCACGACGGCGCGGAACAGGCCGTCCCAGTCGTCGCGGGCGTGGCCCGGCCCGTCGGCGCGCCGCGCCGCGGCCGGGGCCGCAGGGGCCCGGGTCTGAGGGGAATCTTCGCAGTTCATGGCACGGGGGCGGGTGGCGGCGGGCTGAGCCCGTTTGTGCCCGCCCCGGGCCGCAGCGTCTGTGCGCTGGAGCACCTGCGGCGGCCTGCCGTCCTACGCGGCCACCCGGCCGCTGCCGATGGCCCCGCGCGCACGGCCTGCCTAGAGTCGACCGGGAGCCGAGCCCCGCCCGGCCAACGAACTGGAGCCCGAGATGCCGACATCGCAAGAGCCCGTGACCGCCGCACAGGGGACGCCGGCCGACCGCGTCGTGCCGATGCTGGACGGCGAGGCGATCGAGCGCGCGCGCCGCGCCGCAGCCACCCCGGGCGAGGCCGCCGCCGAGGCGCTGTGGCGCCAGGGCCTGGTCAAGCTGCTGAACGACGCCCTGGCCACCGAGCTGGTCTGCGTGCTGCGCTACAAGCGCCACCACTACACCGCGCACGGCCTGGCCTCGCCGCGCATCGCCGAAGAATTCGCGGTGCATGCGGCCGAGGAGATGGCCCATGCCGACCGCCTGGCCCGGCGCATCGTGCAGCTGGGCGGCGCGCCCGACTTCGCGCCCGACACCCTGAGCGCGCGCAGCCATGCGCCCTACGACGGCGCGGCCGGCCTGAAGGCGATGATCGCCAGCAACCTGAGCGCCGAGCGCGTGGCCATCGAGAGCTACGGCCAGCTCGTGCGCCTGGTGGGCACGCGCGACCCGAGCACGCGGCGGCTGCTGGAAGACATCCTGGCCGACGAGCAGAAGCACGCCGAAGAACTGCTGGGCTGGCTGACGGAATGAGCATTTCCTCGTTCCTGCACCCTTCGGAACCCCCCTCGACACCAGGAGACCTCATGAATTGGGATCGCATCCAGGGCCAATGGAAGCAGCTCGCCGGCCGCACCAAGGCGCAGTGGGGGCAGCTCACCGACGACGACCTCGCCGTGGTGGCCGGGCGCCGCGAGCAGCTGGCCGGCAAGATCCAGGAGCGCTACGGCATGGCTCTGCACGAGGCC
>JAGWMW010000206.1 GCA_028871575.1 Burkholderiales bacterium
CGCAGCACCGCCGCCGGCAGCACCGCGTCCAGCGGCTGCGGCGCGGCGCCCAGGTCCAGCGGGGCCGGCACCAGGATGAGGCGGCCGGGCATCGTGCCGGCCGTCACGGCACGGCGGCCAGCGGGTCGAGGCCGGCTTCGCGCAGCAGCCGCGCGGTGGCGATCAGCGGCAGGCCGATCAGCGCGGTCGGGTCGTCGGAGACGATCGACTCCAGCAGCGCGATCCCCAGCGTCTCGCACCTGGCGCTGCCGGCGCAGTCGTAGGGCTGTTCGAGCCGCAGGTAGCGCTCGATCTCGGCCTCGCCCAGCGTTCGGAACTGCACCCGCACCGGCACCCGCAGCGCGCGCTCGAAGCCGGCCGCGGCATGCACCACGGCCAGCGCGGTCTGGAACACGACGGCGCGTCCGCTCAGGCGGCGCAGCTGCTGCACGGCGCGCTCGTGCGTGCCGGGCTTGCCGATCGGCTCGCCGTCGAGGTCGGCCACCTGGTCGGCGCCGATCACCACCGCCTCGGGGCGGCCGGCCGCCACGGCGCGCGCCTTGGCCAGCGCCAGGCGCAGCGCCAGGGCCGCCGGCGCCTCGCCCGGCTGCGGGGTCTCGTCCACCGGCGGGGCCATCACCTCGAAGGGCAGGCGCAGGCGCTCGAGCAGCTCGCGCCGGTAGCGCGAGGTCGAGCCCAGGATCAGCGTGTTCATGGAGCCCGGATTGTGGTGGCTACACTGCGGCGCATGTTCCTGCCTCCCCTCTGCGGCGCCGCGCGCGCCCGCCCCGGGCCATGACGGCGCGGCCGCCCGACCCGCGGGCGCTGCCGCTGCGCGCCTGGGCCGGCGCCGACGGCCGGCTGCAGGGCGCCTGGCCGCTGGCGTCCATGCCGCGGCTGATGCAAAGCGTGGCCGGCGCCGAGCCGCAGGCCGCCGCGAGCTGGTCCGCCCAGGGCGGGCTGCGGCCGGTGGTCGGCGGCGAGCCCGAGCCCTGGCTGGCGCTGCAGGCGCAGGCGCCGGTGAGCCTGCAATGCCAGCGCTGCCTGCAGCCGATGCCGCAGCAGCTGGAGGTGCAGCGGCGGTTCCGCTTCGTGCCCGGCGAGCCCGAGGCCGAGCGCCTGGACGAGATGTCCGAAGACGACGTGCTGGCCCTGCCGCCGCGGCTGGACCTGATGGCCCTGCTCGAAGACGAGCTGATCCTGGCGCTGCCGCTGGTGCCGCGCCACGAGAGGGCCTGCCCGCTGCCGCTGCCGACGTCGGCGCTGGCACCGGCGGACACCGACCCGGCGGCCGCCGGCGGCGAGTCCGGGGCCCCGCACCCCTTTGCGGGCCTGGCGGCGCTGACGGCGCCGGGCCAGTCGGGCGGATCGGGCGGGCCGGGCGGGTCCAGCGGGCCGGCGGGTCGTGGCGTGCGGCGCAAGCCGGGCGGCTGAGCCGGGCCGGCGCCGACATGGCCGTGCCACCCTCGGCTGATATACTGGTGGGCTTTGTGCAAGGAGAGGGCCATGGCCGTCCAGCAGAACAAGAAGTCACCGTCCAAGCGCGGCATGCACCGCTCGCACAATGCCGTGGCCGCGCCCGGCACGGCGGTGGAAGCCACGACCGGCGAGGTGCATCTGCGCCACCACATCAGCCCGACCGGCTTCTACCGTGGCCGCAAGGTCCTGAAGACCAAGGCCGACGCCTGATGCGGGGCCGCCGCAGCGCGGCTCCGAATCGCCTTCGCTGATCGGCCTGTGCTGAACGCGCGCCTTCCGCCCCTGTCGACGGTGCGCATCGCCGTCGATTGCATGGGCGGCGACCACGGGCCCGCCGTCACGCTGCCTGCCGCGAAGGCTTTCCTCGACACCCACCCGGCGGCCGAGCTGCAGCTGGTCGGCCTGCCCGAAGCCCTGAAGCCCGCCGCCGCCTGGCCGCGCACCACGCTGGTGGCCGCCAGCGAGGTGGTGACGATGGAAGACCCGGTCGAGGTGGCGCTGCGCAAGAAGCGCGACAGCTCGATGCGCGTGGCGCTGCAGCAGCTGCGCGCCGAAGGGCCCGCCGCGGCCCACGCCTGCGTCTCGGCCGGCAACACCGGCGCCCTGATGGCGGTGGCGCGGTATCTGCTCAAGACCCTGGACGGCATCGACCGCCCGGCCATCGCCACCGTGATGCCGCATCGCCGCGACGGCTACACGACCGTGCTCGACCTCGGGGCCAACGTCGACTGCACGCCCGAGCACCTGCTGCAGTTCGCGGTGCTGGGCAGCGCCCTGGTGGCCGCGGTCGAGGGCCGCGAGGAGCCGGTGGTGGGCCTGCTGAACATCGGCGAGGAGGCCATCAAGGGCAGCGAGACCATCAAGCGCGCCGGCGAGCTGCTGCGCGCCGCGGCCGAGGCCGGCCAGATCCGCTTCCACGGCAACGTCGAGGGCGACGACATCTTCGAGGGCACGGTCGACGTCGTGGTCTGCGACGGCTTCGTCGGCAACGTGCTGCTCAAGACCAGCGAGGGCCTGGCCTCGATGCTGAGCGACTTCATCCGCCAGGAGTTCACGCGCACGCCGCTGGCCAAGCTGGCGGCGCTGGCGGCGCTGCCCGTGCTGCGGCGCTTCAAGCACCGCGTCGACCCGCGGCGCTACAACGGCGCGGCGCTGCTGGGCCTGCGCGGGCTGGTCTTCAAGAGCCACGGCTCGGCCGACGCCTACGCCTTCGAGCAGGCGCTGGCCCGCGCTTATGATGCCGCCCGCAACCGGCTGCTCGACCGCGTGCACGAGCGCCTGGGCGCGGCCGGCACCGGCGCCGCGCCGATGGCCCTGGCTGCCGCGGGCGACGCGGCCTCCGAGCAAGCCGCATGACACCCGCATCGTCCACGCCGCGCCATTCGCGCATCACCGGCACCGGCAGCTACCTGCCGCCGCGGCGCCTGACCAACGACGACATGGCCGCGATGCTGGCCGAGCGCGGCGTGCAGACCAACGATGCCTGGATCGTCGAGCGCACCGGCATCCGGGCGCGCCACTTCGCCGCCGACGGCGTGCCCTGCAGCGACCTGGCGCTGCAGGCCGCGCGCGCCGCGCTCGAATCGGCGGGCCGGGCCGCGGCCGACCTCGACCTCATCATCGTAGCCACGTCCACGCCCGACATGGTGTTCCCCAGCACTGCCTGCATCCTGCAGGCCAAGCTGGGTGCGGCCGGCGGCGCGGCCTTCGACCTGCAGGCCGTGTGCTCGGGCTTCGTCTACGCGCTGGCGGTGGCCGACTCGATGATCCGCGCCGGCACGGCGCGCTGCGCGCTGGTGGTGGGGGCCGAGATCTTCTCGCGCATCCTCGACTTCGACGACCGCACCACCTGCGTGCTGTTCGGCGACGGCGCCGGCGCCGTGGTGCTCGAGGCCAGCGAGCGGCCCGGCATCCTGGCCACCGAGCTGCATGCCGATGGCCGCCAGGCGGGCATCCTGTGCGTGCCGGGCACGGTGGCCGGCGGGAAAGTCACGGGCGATCCCCTGCTGAAGATGGACGGGCAGGCCGTGTTCAAGCTCGCGGTGGGCGTGCTCGACAGCGCGGCGCGCGCCGTGCTCGCCAAGGCCGGCCGCAGCGAGGCCGACCTCGACTGGCTGATCCCGCACCAGGCCAACATCCGCATCATGCAGGGCACGGCGAGGAAGCTGAAGCTGCCGCTGGACAAGCTCATCGTCACCGTCGACGAGCATGGCAACACCTCGGCCGCGTCGGTGCCGCTGGCGCTGGATGCGGCCGTCAAGACCGGCCGCGTCAAGCCCGGCGACACCGTCATGCTCGAAGGCGTGGGCGGCGGTTTCACCTGGGGCGCGGTGCTGCTCGATTTCTGAGCCCGCCGGCCCCGCGCGCTCGCTGCTGCCACAGGACCCTACGCCGATGCCTGCCTTCGCATTCGTCTTCCCCGGTCAGGGCTCGCAGTCGGTGGGCATGCTCGACGCCTGGGGCGACCACCCGGCCGTGGCGCAGACCCTGGCCGAGGCCTCGGCCGCCCTCGGCGAGGACCTGGCCGCGCTGATCCACGCCGGCCCGAAAGAAGCGCTCGAGCTGACCACGAACACCCAGCCCGTGATGCTGGCCGCGGCCATCGCCTGCTGGCGCGCCTGGCTTGCCGAAGGCGGCCCGCGGCCGGCGGCGCTGGCGGGGCATTCGCTGGGCGAGTACAGCGCCCTCGTCGCCGCCGAATCGCTGAGCCTGGCCGATGCGCTGCCGCTGGTTCGCTTTCGGGCCCAGGCCATGCAGCAGGCGGTGCCGGTGGGCGAAGGGGCGATGGCCGCGATCCTCGGGCTCGACGCCGACGTCGTGGCCCGGGGCTGTGCCGAGGTGGCGGCGGCCAGCGGCCAGAGCGTGGCGCCGGCCAACTTCAACGACCCGAAGCAGACCGTGATCGCCGGCAGCAAGGCCGGCGTCGACGCCGCCTGCGAGCGGCTCAAGGCGATGGGGGCCAAGCGCGCGCTGCTGCTGCCGGTGTCGGCACCGTTCCATTCGGTGCTGATGCAGCCGGCAGCCGAGGCGCTGCGCGAGCGGCTGGCCGGCGTGGCGCTGCAGCCGCCGCGCATCCCGGTGGTCAACAACATCGACGTGGCCGCGCCGGTGGAGCCCGATGCGATCCGCGATGCGCTGGTTCGCCAGGCCTTCGGCCCGGTGCGCTGGGTCGAGGTGACGCGCGCGCTGCGCTCGCGCGGCCTGGCGCACATCGTCGAATGCGGGCCGGGCCGCGTGCTGGCCGGGCTGGTCAAGCGCATCGATCCCGACATCGTCAGCGGCACCGTGCTCGACCCGGCGAGCCTGCAGCAAGTCAAGGAGTCGGTGGCATGAGCGAGGTTCAGAGCATGCAGGTGGCGCTGGTCACCGGTGCTTCGCGCGGCATCGGCCGCGCGATCGCGGCGGCGCTGGCGGCGGCGGGCTTTCGGGTGACCGGCACCGCCACCACCGAGGCCGGCGCGGCCGCGATCACGAAGGCCCTGGCCGCCCACCCCGGCTGCCAGGGCCTCGTGCTCGACGTCACCGACGGCGCCGCGCTGGACGCCGCGATCGACGGTCTGGTGAAGGCCCAGGGCGGCCTGCACGTGCTGGTCAACAACGCCGGCATCACGCGCGACACGCTGTCGATGCGGATGAAGGACGCCGACTGGGACGCCGTGCACGACACCAACCTCAAGGCCGTGTTCCGCGCCTGCCGCGCGGCCACCCGGCCGATGATGAAGCAGCGCTGGGGCCGCATCGTCAACATCACCTCGGTGGTGGGCGCCATCGGCAACGCCGGTCAGGCCAACTACGCCGCGGCCAAGGCCGGCGTGGCGGGCCTGACGCGCGCGCTGGCGCGCGAGCTCGGCAGCCGCGGCATCACGGTGAACTGCGTCGCGCCGGGCTTCATCGACACCGACATGACGCAGGGCCTGCCCGAGGCCGCGAAGGCGGCAATGCTGGCGCAGATCCCGCTGGGCCGCCTGGGCCGGGCCGAGGAGGTGGCGCAGGCCGTGGCCTTCCTGGCCAGCCCGGCGGCGGCCTACATCACCGGCACCGAGCTGCACGTCAACGGCGGCATGCACATGGGCTGAAGCCCGGCCCGCCCTCTATGGCCCGCCAGTAGAATCGCGGGCTGTCCGAACCGACCCCACTCCAGGAGGAGTCATGAGCGATATCGAAGCGCGCGTCAAGAAAATCATCGCCGAGCAACTCGGCGTTCCCGAATCCGATGTCACCAACGAGAAGGCCTTCGTCGCCGACCTCGGCGCCGACTCGCTGGACACGGTCGAGCTGGTGATGGCGCTGGAAGACGAGTTCGGCATCGAGATCCCGGACGAGGAAGCCGAGAAGATCACCACGGTGCAGCTC
>JAGWMW010000207.1 GCA_028871575.1 Burkholderiales bacterium
GCGGCCTGGACTTCATGAAGGACGACGAGAACATCAACTCGCAGCCCTTCATGCACTGGCGCGACCGCTTCCTCTACTGCATGGAGGCGGTGAACAAGGCGAGTGCGGCCAGCGGCGAGGTGAAGGGGCACTACCTCAACGTCACCGCCGGCACGATGGAAGAGATGTACGAGCGCGCCGAGTTCGCCAAGAGCCTGGGCAGCGTGATCGTCATGATCGACCTCGTGATCGGCTACACCGCGATCCAGTCGATGGCCAAGTGGGCGCGCCGCAACGACATGATCCTGCACCTGCACCGGGCGGGCAACAGCACCTACAGCCGGCAGAAGAACCACGGCATGAACTTCCGCGTCATCTGCAAGTGGATGCGGATGGCGGGCGTGGACCACCTGCACGCCGGCACCGTGGTCGGCAAGCTCGAGGGCGACCCGCTGATGATCAAGGGCTTCTACGACACGCTGCGCGAGAGCCACGTGCCGCAGAGCCTGGCGCACGGCCTGTTCTTCGAGCAGCCCTGGGCCTCGCTGCTGAAGGTCATGCCGGTGGCCTCGGGCGGCATCCACGCCGGCCAGATGCACCAGCTGCTCACCTACCTGGGCGAGGACGTGGTGCTGCAGTTCGGCGGCGGCACCATCGGCCACCCGCAGGGCATCCAGGCCGGCGCCACGGCCAACCGGGTGGCGCTGGAGGCCATGGTGCTGGCCCGCAACGAGGGGCGCGACATCTGGAACGAGGGCCCGCAGATCCTGCAGGACGCTGCCCGCTGGTGCACCCCGCTCAAGCAGGCGCTGGACACCTGGGGCGAGATCAGCTTCAACTACGAGTCCACCGACACCGCCGACTTCGTGCCCACCGCCACCGCCTCGGCCTGAACGCCCACCCGAAGGAGCCGCGCCCCATGATGAGCAACCACGGCAGCCGCCTGACGCAGGGCCAGTTCTCGTACCTGCCCGACCTCACCGACGCCCAGATCGGCCGCCAGATCGAGTACGCGCTGGCGCACCGCTACGCGGTGGGCATCGAGTACACCGACGACCCGCACCCGCGCAACACCTACTGGGAGATGTACGGCAACCCGATGTTCGACCTCAACGATGCCGCGGGCATCCTGATGGAGATCAACCAGTGCCGCCAGACCTTCCCGCGCCACTACATCCGCGTCACGGCCTTCGATGCCACGCGCGGCGTCGAGACTCCGCGCATGTCCTTCATCGTCAACCGGCCGGTCCGGGAGCCGGGCTTCGGCCTGGCGCGCGAAGAGGGCCCCGGGCGCCAGCTGCAATACCGCATCTCGTCCTACGCCACCGACCAGCCCGAAGGTGAACGGTACTAGGCCCGGCGCAGGAGCCGGCCGATGAGCGCCTTGCAGGCTGTGCCCGACACCGCCGCCGCCCGCACGGTGGGCGAGGTGCTGGCGCAGAGCCAGGTGGCCGCCGTCATGGACGAGCTCGACCGCGATCTCGTCGGCCTGGCGCCGGTCAAGCAGCGCATCCGCGACATCGCCGCGCTGCTGGTGATCGACAAGCTGCGCGCCCGCCTGGGCCTGCAGGCCAACCCGCCCAGCCTGCACATGAGCTACACGGGCAACCCCGGCACCGGCAAGACCACGGTGGCCATGCGGATGGCGCAGCTGCTGCACCGGCTGGGCTATTCGCGCAAGGGCCACCTCGTGGCGGTGACGCGCGACGACCTCGTGGGCCAGTACATCGGCCACACCGCGCCCAAGACCAAGGAAGTGCTGAAGCGGGCGATGGGCGGCGTGCTGTTCGTCGACGAGGCCTACTACCTCTACCGGCCCGAGAACGAGCGCGACTACGGCCAGGAGGCGATCGAGATCCTGCTGCAGGTGATGGAGAACCAGCGCGACGACCTAGTGGTGATCCTGGCCGGCTACAAGGACCGGATGGACACCTTCTTCAGGAGCAACCCGGGCCTGAGCAGCCGCATCGCGCACCACATCGACTTCCCCGACTACGCGCAGGGCGAGCTGCTGCAGATCGGCGAGCGCATGCTCGGGGCCATGAACTACCGCTTCGGCCCCGGCACCCGCGAGGCCTTCGCGCAGTACCTGGCGCGGCGCCTGGCGCAGCCGCACTTCGCCAACGCGCGCAGCGTGCGCAATGCGCTGGACCGCGCCCGCCTGCGCCAGGCCAGCCGCCTGTTCGCCGAGCGCGACCGCGTGCTCACCGAAGCCGACCTGGTGACGATCGCGCCCGCCGACATCCTGGCCAGCCGCGTGTTCCACGACGCCCCGGCCGCCTGAGCGCCCCTGCCGCGAGGCCGCCATGCCCCTGTCCAACCGCCGCACGCTGACGCAGTACCTGATCGAGCAGCGGCGCCGCTTTCCCGGCGCCAGCGGCGAGCTCAACGCGCTGATCCTCGACGTGTCCATCGCCTGCAAGGCGATCGCGCGCTCGGTCGGCTTCGGTGCCCTGGGCGACCCCAGCACGCGCGAGCTCCTGGCCGCGGCCGGCGCCGTCAACGTGCAGGGCGAGGTGCAGAAGCCCCTGGACGTGATCGGCAACGAGATCTTCGTGCGCACCACCGAATGGAGCGGCAACCTGGCCGGCCTGGCCTCGGAAGAGATGGCCAGCGTGCGCCAGATCCCGGCCGCCTACCCGCGCGGCAAGTACCTGCTGGTGTTCGACCCGCTGGACGGCAGCAGCAACATCGACGTCAACGTCAGCGTCGGCAGCATCTTCTCGATCCTGCGCCGGCCCGGCCACGACGAGGCGCCGGGACGGGACGTGGCCGAGGCCGATTTCCTGCAGCCCGGCACCGAGCAGGTGGCCGCCGGCTACGCGATCTACGGCCCCACGACCATGTTCATGCTGACCGTGGGCGACGGCGTGGCCGGCTTCACGCTCGACCCCAGCCTGGGCGAGTTCAAGCTCACCCACCCCGCCATCCGCGTGCCCGAGGACACGCAGGAATTCGCCATCAACAGCAGCAACAGCCGCTTCTGGGAGCCGCCGGTCAAGCGCTACGTCGACGAATGCCTGGCCGGCAAGACGGGCCCGCGCGGCAAGGACTTCAACATGCGCTGGATCGCCAGCCTGGTGGCCGAGGCGCACCGCATCCTGATGCGCGGCGGCGTGTTCCTCTACCCGCGCGACACCCGCGACCCGGGCAAGCCCGGCCGCCTGCGCCTGCTCTACGAGGCCAGCCCGGTGGGCTTCCTGATGGAGCAGGCCGGCGGCCGCGCCAGCACCGGGCGCCAGCCGGTGCTGGGCGTCGTGCCCAGCGCGCTGCACCAGCGCATCGGCCTGGTCTTCGGCAGCAAGCACGAGGTCGAGCGCATCGAGCGCTACCACCGCGACCCCGCCGCGCGAGAGGCGGCCAACCCGCTGTTTGCCGAGCGCAGCCTGTTCCGGGACTGACGCGATGTCCGAACGCCACCCCATCATCGCGATCACCGGCTCGTCGGGCGCGGGCACGACCTCGGTCACGCGCACCTTCGAGAACATCTTCCGGCGCGAGAGCGTCACGGCCGCCATCGTCGAGGGCGACAGCTTCCACCGCTACGACCGGCTCGAGATGAAGCAGCGCCAGGCCGAGGCCGAGCAGGCGGGCAACAAGCACTTCAGCCACTTCGGGCCCGAGAACAACCTCTTCGCCGAGCTCGAGCAGCTGTTCCGCAGCTATGCCGAAAGCGGCACCGGCACGCGCCGCAGGTACCTGCACGACGACGAGGAGGCCGCGCCCTACCGGCAGCCGCCCGGCACCTTCACGCCCTGGGAGCCGGTGCCCGCCGGCACCGACCTGCTGTTCTACGAGGGGCTGCACGGCGCGGTGGTCACGCCCGAGGTGGACATCGCTCGCCACCCCGACCTGCTGATCGGCGTGGTGCCGGTGATCAACCTCGAATGGATCCAGAAGCTCTGGCGCGACAAGAGCAAGCGCGGCTACAGCACCGAGGCCGTCACCGACACCATCCTGCGCCGCATGCCCGACTACGTGCACTACATCTGCCCGCAGTTCGCGCACACGCACGTCAACTTCCAGCGCGTGCCCTGCGTCGACACCAGCAACCCCTTCATCGCGCGCGACATCCCGGCGCCCGACGAGAGCATGGTCGTGATCCGCTTCGCCAAGCCCAAGGGCATCGACTTCCCCTACCTGCTGCAGATGATCGACGGCAGCTTCATGTCGCGCGCCAACACCGTGGTCGTGCCCGGCGGCAAGATGGAGCTGGCGATGCAGCTCATCTTCACGCCCTTCATCTGGCGGATGATGGAGCGGCGCCAGCGCGCCCTGGGCGCGCTGTGAACCCGCGAGCCCTGATCTGGGACGTCGACGGCACCGTCGCCGAGACCGAGCGCGACGGCCACCGCCTGGCCTTCAACGAGGCCTTCGAGGCCCTGGGCCTGCCCTGGCGCTGGGGCGTGGCCGAGTACGGCCGCCTGCTGCAGGTGGCCGGCGGGCTCGAGCGGCTGCGCCACGACCTGGCGAGCCGGCCCGGGGCGCCGGCCGACCCGGCGGCGCGCGAGGCGCTGGCGCGCGAGCTGCACGCCCTCAAGAACCGGGGTTATGCCGCGCTCGTGGGCCGCGGCGCAATCGCCCCCCGGCCCGGCGTGCTGCGCCTGATGGCCGAATGCGCGGCGCAGGGCGTGGCGCTGGCCCTGGCGACCACCACCAGCCGCGGCAATGTCGAGGCCCTGTTCAGCACTCTGATGGGCCGCGAGTGGACACGGCACTTCGCGGCGGTCGTCTGCGCCGAGGACGCGCCGGCCAAGAAGCCCGACCCGCAGGCCTACGACATCGCGCTCGAGCGCCTGGGCCTGGCACCGGCGCAGGCGCTGGCGCTGGAGGATTCGCCCAACGGCCTGCGCGCCGCCCGCGCCGCGGGCATCGCCTGCGGCGTCACGCGCAGCGCCTACTTCGCCGACGCCGCCTTCGAAGGCGCGGCCTGGGTGCGCGACGATCTCGATGCCGCGCCGCCGATCACCCTCGGCCTGCTGCGGCAGGCGCACTCTGGCAGCATCGACGCCTTCTCGATCTTCTCGGCCCGACCATGAAGCGCGTCTCCCTGTCCTTCGCCTTCCTCGCCGCGGCGGCGGCCGTTCTCACCCTGGGCGCCGCCCCGGCCGCGCAGGCCGCGCAAGGCGCTCCCGCCACGCAAGCCACCGCCCCGGCCGCCGCGGCAGCCTGCCCGGCACTGCTGGACTTCACCGTCCCGCGGCTGCAGGACGACAGTCCGCAGTCGCTGTGTCAGTACGCCGGCAAGGTGGTGCTGGTGGTCAACACCGCCAGCTACTGCGGCTTCACGCCGCAGTACAAGGGACTGGAGGCGATGTACGCCAAGTACGGTCCGCGCGGCCTCGTCGTGCTGGGCTTCCCGTCCAACGACTTCGGCCAGCAGGAGCCGGGCGACCGCAAGCAGATCGCCGACTTCTGCTTCAACACCTACGGCGTCAAGTTCCCGATGTTCGGCAAGACCGAGGTCGTCGGGCCGCACACCGCCCCGCTGTTCGTGGCGCTGGCCCAGGCCACCGGCCAGCGGCCGAGCTGGAACTTCCACAAGTACCTGATCGGCCGCGACGGCCGCGCGATCGCCGGCTACGCCAGCGAGGTCACGCCCGACGACCCGAAGCTGCTGGCCACCGTCGAGCAGGCCCTGGCCGCGCGCTGACACGGCCCGCCGCCCGTGCTCGGGTCGCCGGCCGCGCCCGGCTATCGAGCAAACGTGGCTTGGCCACTTTGCTTGAACCCCCGCGGGGGGCGGGCTGGGCGCAGCCCGGCCCTGGGGGTGCGCTCGAGCAAACGTGGCTTGGCCACTTTGCTTGAACCCCCGCGGGGGGC
>JAGWMW010000208.1 GCA_028871575.1 Burkholderiales bacterium
GTGACGAAGCGCACCTTGTGCGCGGGGCGGTAGGCGGCCAGGGCCTGCTGGGCGGCGGAGAGGTCGGTCATGGCGGGGCGGCTCGGGCTGGCGCGATCGCCGGCGCAGGGGCGCCGGGCGGCACCGGCGCCGAGGCCGACGGGGGCGTGAAGATCGGTCGGGGGATCATGCCACGCGCCTCGTGGAGCCCGACGGTGCGCGGCAGGCCGGTCGTGGTTAACCCGAGGGCCGGGGCGCCGGCGCCGGCCAGGTGCGCTGCTACGCTCGCGGCCCGGCATCCGGCACCCGAGCTTTCATGACCTTCCTGGCCATCGACATCGGCAACACGCGGCTGAAGTGGGCGCTCTACGCGGCGCCGCACCCCGGCGCCCGGCTGCTGCACCATGGGGCGGCCTTCGTCGAGGCCATCGACGAGCTGGCCGAGCGCGACTGGCAGCAGCTGCCCGAGCCGGCCAGCATGCTGGGTTGCGCCGTGGCCGGCGAAGCGGTGCGCCGGCGCGTCGAAGAGCAGCTCGAGCTTTGGGACCTGGTGCCGCACTGGGTGGTGCCGGCCACGCGCGAGGCCGGGCTCGTCAACGGCTACGAGCATCCCAGCCGCCTGGGCGCGGACCGCTGGGCGGCGCTGGCGGGCGCGCGCTCGCGCGCCCTGGCCGGCGCACCGGCGGGCGGCGGGCCGCGGCCGGCGCTGGTGGTGATGGTGGGCACGGCCGTGACGGTGGACGCGCTGGACGCCGACGGCCGGTTTCTCGGCGGTCTGATCCTGCCCGGCTTCGGCCTGATGCTGCGGGCGCTGGAGATGGGCACGGCCGGCCTGCGCGTGCCCACGGGCGAGGTGGTGGACTTCCCGAGCAACACCAGCGATGCGCTGATGAGCGGCGGCGCCAATGCCATCGCCGGGGCGATCGAGCGCCAGGCGCGGCGGCTGCAGGCGCGCACCGGCACCGCGCCGCTGCTGCTGATGACGGGCGGGGCCGCGGCCAAGCTGGCTCCGATCACGGACCTGCCCTTCGAGACCGTCGACACGCTGATCTTCGAGGGCCTGCTGCTGATGCAGTCCCACCGCCTGGCGTTCTAGACGCTCGCGGCGGGCTACAGCCAGCGCTGCAGCAGCTCGAAGAGCTGGATGCGCGAATAGGGCTTGGCCAGGTGGGCGTCCATGCCGGCGGCCAGGGCGTGGGCGGCGTCGTCCTGGAAGGCGTTGGCCGTCAGCGCCACGATCGGCACGCGCGGCTGGCGCAGGCGGGTCTCGCGCTCGCGCAGCTGGCGGGTGGCGCTGTAGCCGTCGAGCACCGGCATCTGGATGTCCATCAGCACCAGGTCGACACGCGCGTGCGTGAGCAGCGTCAGCGCCTGGGCGCCGTCCTCGGCCTCGATCACCTCCAGGCCGAAGGACTTGAGCATCTCGGCCCCGATCATCCGGTTGACGACGTTGTCCTCGACCAGCAGCACGGTGCCGCCGAGCGAGGCGCCGGGCTCGAGCGCGCCGAAATCGGAATCGTGCGAGGGCAGCGGCAGGTGAGTGCTGAGCGGCATCGGCAGCGTGAAGCTGAAGGCCGAGCCCACGCCGGGCTGGCTGCGCACCGTGATCTCGCCGCCCATGGCCATCACGATGCGCTGGCTGATGGCCAGCCCCAGCCCCGTGCCGCCGCGCAGGCGCGAGCGCGTGCCGTCGACCTGGTGGAAGGGCTGGAACACCTGCTGCAGCGCTGCCGGCTCGATGCCGATGCCGCTGTCGTCCACGGTGAAGGTGACGCGGCAGGCCTGCGGGCCATCGGGCTCGGCCGTCAGGGCCAGCAGGACGCCGCCCTTCTCGGTGAACTTCACGCCGTTGCCCAGCAGGTTGAGCAGCACCTGCTTCAGGCGCGGCGCATCGCCCACCACGCCGTCGGGCACGCCCTCGCCCATGCGCAGCGACAGCGTCAGGCCACGGCTCTCGGCGTTGGCGCGGATCAGCGCCGCGGCCGAGGCGGCCACCGAGTGCAGCGACATCGGCGTGGCGGCCAGCGTCAGCTTGCCGGCCTCGATCTTGGAGTGGTCGAGCACGTCGTTGAGGATGTCCATCAAGGCCTCGCCCGAGGTGGCGGCGGTCTTGACCAGGCGGCGCTGGCGCAGGTCGAGCGAGGTCTGGCGCAGCAGGTCGAGCGCACCCAGCACGCCGTTCATCGGCGTGCGGATCTCGTGGCTCATCGTGGCCAGGAACTGGCTCTTGGCCTCGTTGGCGGCCTCGGCCGCGACCTTGGCGTGCAGCAGGTCGGCGTTGGCCACGTCGACGGCCGCCTTGGCCCGCACCAGGTCGGCATTGGCGGCATCGGCCTGCAGGCCCTGGCGGATGGCCTGCAGCGCGGTCTCGCGGAACTCGCGCGTGGCCAGCAGCATCGTGGCGCCGAACAGCAGCGCCAGCACCGCCAGCGGCGGCGACCAGGCCGGCCCCGGCATCAGCGAGACCACGGCCAGCGAGCCCAGCTGCATCAGCGTCAGCAGCAGGAAGCTGCGGCCGGCCATCGACATGAAGAAGGCGCCGGTGGCCACCGAGCCGCAGATGATGACGACGTAGACGGTGGCGGTGGCCTCGCCCAGCGTGGGGTAGATGGCCCAGGTGGCGGTGGCCCACATCACGCCCACGGCCAGCGCGTTGGCTTCCAGCGCCCGCACGATGCCGCGGATGCGCGCCGGCGCGATGGCCGCCGTGCTGCCGCCGAACTGCCGCCCCAGCATCCAGCGCCAGGCGGCCACCGCCAGCCCCATCGCGGCCACGCTGGCCGCCGCCACCGGATCGCCGGCACGCCAGCCCAGCCAGGCCACGAACAGCACGGCCACGGTCAGCAGCCACACGCTGCGCCCCGAGTTGCGCACGGCCACCCGCAGCATGCTGCGCTGGACGGCTGTTTCTATGTCTTCGGGGCCGGCGTCGGGCGTCATGGGCGGCCGAGGATAACGTGCACCGCGGGCCCCCGCGATCCCCAGGCCGGCCGCCCGCGCCGCGCCCGCCGGGCCCGGCGCTTCAGGACTGGATATAGGTCTCCAGCTGCGCAATCGTGGCCTCGTGGGTGGCGATGATCTCGTCGAGGATGTCGCGCACCGAGATCATGCCCAGCACCAGCGGCCCGTCGACCACCGGCAGGTGGCGGATCTTCTTCTGGCTCATCAGGGCCATGCAGGCGTTGACGTCGGTGCGCGGCGTGACCGTCGTGACCTGGGTGCTCATGATCTCGGCCACCCGCGTGGTCTTGCTGTTGCGGCCCTGCAGCGCCACCTTGCGCGTGTAGTCGCGCTCGGAGAGCACGCCCACCAGGCGCGCCCCGTCCATCACCATCAGGGCGCCGGCCTCGTACTCGGCCAGCAGTTGCAGCGCGGTGAACACGGTGTCGTCGGGGCGCACGTGCCACAGCGTGCCTGGACGTTGCCTGAGCAGTTCGGAGACCGGTTTCATGGGGGCACCTCTCGCGGCCGGGACAGGCGCCGAGGGTACGCCAACGGCGGCGCCGATCAAGGGGCGCTGCCCCTATGATGGCCGCATGCCCAGACACCGGTGGCACCGCTTGCCGCCTGCAGGATTGCGCGGGGCATGACGCGCGACGACGCCCTGGCGCTGGACGCGGCCGACCCGCTGGCCCCGCTGCGCGCGCAGTTCACGCTGCCGCCGGGGCTCGTCTACCTCGATGGCAACTCCCTCGGGCCTTGCCCGGCGGCGGCACCGGCAAGGCTGCGCCAGGTGCTGGAGCAGGAGTGGGCGCAGGGCCTGATCTCGAGCTGGAACCAGGCCGGCTGGATCGACCTGCCGCGGCGCGTGGGCGACAAGATCGCGCGCCTGGTGGGCGCGGGCGCCGGCGAGCTCGTCGTCGCCGATTCCACCAGCGTCAACCTGTACAAGGTGCTGAGCGCGGCGCTCGGGATGGCGGCCGCGGCATCGCCCCGGCGCCGCGTGATCGTCACCGAGCGCGGCAACTTCCCCACCGACCTGTACATCGCGCAATCGCTGGCGGCCGAGCACGGCTGCGAGCTGCGGCTGGCCGGGCCGCCCGGCGAGATCGCCGCCGCGCTGGACGAACACAGCGCGGTGCTGCTGCTGACCCAGGTCGACTACCGCAGCGGCCGCCTGCACGACATGGCGGCGCTGTCGGCCGCGGCCCAGGCTGCCGGTGCGTTGACGGTGTGGGACCTGGCGCACAGCGCCGGCGCGCTGCCCGTGGCGCTGCACCGCGACGGCGCCGACTTCGCCGTCGGCTGCGGCTACAAGTACCTCAACGGCGGGCCCGGGGCGCCAGCGTTCGTGTGGGTGCATCCGCGCCATGCCGACCAGGCACGGCAGCCGCTGGCCGGCTGGCTGGGGCATGCGGCGCCGTTCGACTTCGCGCCCGCCTACGCGCCGGCGCCGGGCATCGGGCGATTCGTCTGCGGCACGCCGCCGATCCTGTCGCTGGCGGCGCTGGAGTGCGGCGTCGACACGGTGCTGGCCGCCGAGCCGCTGGGCGGGCTGGCGGCCCTGCGCGCCAAGTCGCTGGCGCTGACGCGGCTGTTCATCGAGCGGGCAGCGCGGCTCGCGCCGGCGCTGGCGCTGGCCACGCCGCTCGAGGAGGCCCGGCGCGGCGCCCAGGTCAGCCTGTCGCACCCCGAGATCGGCTGGCCGGTGATGCAGGCCCTGATCGCGCGCGGCGTGGTGGGCGACTTCCGCGCCGGCGCGCCGGGCCAGCCCGACATCCTGCGCTTCGGCTTCGCTCCGCTGTACACGCGCTTCGTCGACGCCTGGGACGCCGCCGCCCACCTCGGCCAGGTGCTGGCGCACGAAGAGTGGCGCCGGCCCGAGTTTGCCCGGCGGCAGGCGGTGACCTGAGCCGCCGGCGCCCGGGGGGCGGGGCCCCGCCGTTCGAGGAGCGGTGCGACTTCGAAGACGCCCGCGGGCGTCCACCTGGCTCCCGTCCCCGGGGCGCTGCCGGGCTCGCAGCCGGGGTGGGCGACCTAGAATCAATCGCCGCCCGCGCCACCCTCGAAAGCCGCCCCATGGACACCCGCACCTCCCCGATCCGCCTGCGCCTGGCCCAGCTGCGCGAGGGGCTGGCCGAGCGCGGCATCGACGCGCTGCTCGTGCCCTCCAGCGACCCGCACCTCAGCGAATACCTGCCCGAGCGCTGGCAGGGCCGCCAATGGCTGTCGGGCTTCACCGGCTCGATGGGCACGCTGGTGGTGACGGCCGACCGCGCCGCGCTCTTCGCCGACAGCCGCTACTGGGTGCAGGCCGAGGCCGAGCTGGCGGGCACCGGCATCGACCTGGAGAAGATCGAGTCGGGCACGGCGCCGGGCCATGTCGACTGGCTGGCGCGCGAGCTGCCGCGCGGCGCCGTGGTGGCGGTGGACGGCCAGGTGCTGGGCCTGGCGGCGGCCGAGCGGCTGCAGGCCGCGCTCGACGGCGCCGGCGTGCGCCTGCGCACCGAGCTCGACCTGCTCGACGCGATCTGGCCCGACCGCCCGGGGCCGCCCGCCGCCCCGGTCTACGCCCACCGGCCGCCGCACGCCAGCCGCTCGCGCGCCGACAAGCTGGCCGCGGTGCGCGCGGCGATGGCGCAGCAGGGCGCCACGCACCACTTCGTCTCCACCGTCGACGACATCGCCTGGATCACCAACCTGCGCGGCAGCGACGTGCCCTACAACCCGGTGTTCCTGGCCCACCTGCTGCTGGACGCGCAGGGCGGCACGCTGTTCGTCGGCGCCGGCAAGGTCGACGCGGCGCTGGCCGCCGAGCTCGCCGCCGACGGCCTGCGCCTGGCGCC
>JAGWMW010000011.1 GCA_028871575.1 Burkholderiales bacterium
GGCGGCGGCAGCCGCGGCGGCTATGGCGGCGGCGGTGGCGGCACCGGCGGTGGTGGCAGCCGCGGCGGGTACTGATTCTTCCGGCCCAGGCGAATCGTCCTGGTCATCATGAGGGCACCTTCGGGTGCCCTTTTGCTTTGGGCCGGCGCGCGGCCTGCGCGGCTGCGGCCTCACCCGCCGCGCCGGGGCTTGCGGCCGCGCCCCGCCACCAGGCGGTCGAACAGCGGTTCGGGCAGCCCACGCAGCACCGGCCCGACGATGGCCATCGGCCAGGGGATGAAGCGCCGGCCGACCCCGGCCTCGATGGCCGCCACGGCGCGCTCGGCGAAGGCCTCGGCCGTCATCAGGAATGGCATCGGGTAAGGGCTGCGCGCGGTCAGCGGGGTGGCGACGAAGCCGGGCAGCAGTGTCACCACCCGCACCCCGCTGCCCCGGCACTCACCGCGCAGGCTTTCGCAGTAGGCCACCACGGCGGCCTTGCTGGCGCAGTAGGCGCCATGCCCCGGAAAACCCCGCATGGCCGCGACGCTCGCAATGGCGACGAGACGGCCGCCGCCACGTTCGCGCATCGGCTGCAGGAAGGGGTGGAAGGTGGCGGCCAGGCCGAGGCTGTTGACGGCGAAGATCTGGCGCATGACCTCGAGGTCGGCGCGCTCGGCGGTGTCCATGCCGATGCTGATGCCGGCGTTGGCCACGACCACCTCGGGCAGGCCCTGGCGGGCGATGCAGTCCAGGCCCGCGCCGACGATCTCGTCGGTGCGCGCCACGTCGGCGCCGTAGACCGCGGCGCGGTCGGCGCCCAGGCCCTGGCGGCGCACCCAGTCGTGCAGCAGCTCCGTGCGCCGGGCCACCAGGGCCAGGCGCCAGCCGGCGGCGGCATAGCGCCGGGCCAGGGCCTGCCCGATGCCGCTGGAGGCGCCGGTGATGAAGGCCAGCGGCGCAGTCATCGAATCCCCCCAGGGCCCGGCAGCGCGAGCCGCGCGAGAGGAGTGCCCTTCATGGCCGGGGCGGGGGCGCCAGATCGGCCCGCATCGGGCCCTGCAGGCTCAGGCGCTGGGTCGGGTTGTCGTACTCCAGGCCGGCCGCATGCACGGTGGTGGAGCCGTAGGTCACCACCACCGGCAGCGGGCTGCTGACCCGCTCGGTCACGGTGTACAGGTCGAGGAATTCGCCGCGGATGACGACGGCCTGCCCGGTTGCGTCAAGGCTGCGCACCTCGGCCCCGCCGAGCAGCTGCACCTCCGAGCTGTCGCCGTTGGCCCGCGCCCGCCGCGCCACGGCGGTGGTGACGCGGCCGTCGGGGCCGATGGCGCGGATGCGGGCCTGCTCGACCTCGATGCGGTCGGTGGCCGGGTCGTGCTGCAGGCGCTGGCCTTCGATGCGCAGCTTCAGCCGCCCCGCGCGATCGAAGCGCTCCATCACGAACTGCTCCATCGTGTAGTCGGGCGCGCTCGAGACCACGGGCGGGCCGGCCTGCACGGCCGGCCGCGGGGCGTTCTTCAGCAGCCACCAGCTGGCCAGGGCCAGCAGGGCCATCAGCAGCAGCGGCAGGTAGGACGGCAGCGCCTCGCGCAGGCGCTGATGCCAGGCCGGCCGCGGCCGCCCGGGCGCGCTGCGCGGGGGGCCGAGCGAGATCGGCACCTCGGGCAGGTCGGGCAGGTGCAGCTCGACGCTCATCGCAGACGGCCCGGCCGCAGCTCGCCTAGGCGCCGTCGAGCGTGCGCAGCTCGTCCTGCAGCAGCGCGGCGTAGCGGCCGGCGGCCATCAGCAGCAGGTCGCAGAACTCGCGTGCCGCGCCGTGCCCGGCACGTGCCGCCGTGACGTGGTGCGCCACCGCACGCACCTCGGCATGGGCGCCGGGCGGCGCGCAGG
Organism: Burkholderiales bacterium; assembly: GCA_028871575.1. Classification (GTDB taxonomy): domain Bacteria; phylum Pseudomonadota; class Gammaproteobacteria; order Burkholderiales; family Burkholderiaceae_C; genus Rubrivivax. Next base: position 1,873 of record JAGWMW010000011.1, read on the forward strand.
CCAGGCCGGCGCGGGTCAGCAGCGGCAGGTCGGGCCAGTCGTCGCCGATGGCCGCCACCTCGGCCCAGGCCAGGCCGAGCGCGCCCAGCAGGGCCTCGGCCACGGCCCGCTTGTCGACCACGCCGTAGGCCGCATGCACCAGGCCCAGGTCGGCCACGCGGCGGCGAACCGCCGGCGAATCGCGCCCCGTCACGACCAGCGGCTCGATGCCGGCGCGGCGCAGCAGCTTCAGGCCGTGGCCGTCCAGGCTCGAGAAGGCCTTGACCGTCTCGCCCTGCCCGCCGATGTACAGCCGGCCGTCGGTGAGCACGCCGTCGACGTCGAAGAATGCCGCCTTCATGCCCAGGCCCGCGCCCTGCGCGCGCAGCAGCAGCGCGGGCGCGAAGCGCAGCGCGGGGCCGGGCGCCGCCATCAGATCACCTTGGCACGCATCAGGTCGTTGGAGTTGAGCGCCCCCACCAGCCGGCCCGCGTCGTCGACCACCAGCACGCTGGTGATGCGGTGCTCTTCCATCAGGTCGGCGGCATCCACCGCCAGCGCGTCGGCGCGCACCAGGCGCGGGCCGCGGTGCATTGCCTGCTCGGCCGTCAGCGCCCGCAGGTCGGCGTCGCGCTCGATCAGGCGGCGCAGGTCGCCGTCGGTGAAGATGCCGATCGGCCGCCCCGCGGCGTCCTCCACCGCGGTGAAGCCCAGGCCCTTGCCCGTCATCTCGCGCAGCAGCGCGTGGACGCTGGCGGTGGGCGCCACGCGGGGCACGGCCTCGCCGCTGCGCATCAGGTCGCGCACATGGATCAGCAGCTTGCGGCCCAGGCTGCCGCCCGGGTGCGAGCGCGCGAAGTCCTCGGGCTTGAAGCCGCGCGCATCCAGCAGCGCCACCGCCAGCGCGTCACCCAGCGCCATCTGCGCCGTCGTGCTGGCGGTGGGCGCCAGGTTCAGCGGGCAGGCCTCCTCGGGCACCGCGCAGGGCAGCACGGTGTCGGCGTGGCGGCCCAGCGTCGAGTCGGCCCCGCCCGTGATCGCGATCAGGCGCACGCCCAGGCGGCGCAGAGCGGGCAGGATCGCCGCCAGCTCGTCGCTCTCGCCGCTGTTGCTGATGGCCAGCACCAGGTCGCCCGCGACCACCATGCCCAGGTCGCCGTGGCTGGCCTCGGCCGGGTGCACGAACAGCGCCGGCGTGCCAGTGGAGGCCAGCGTGGCCGCCACCTTGCGCCCGACATGGCCGCTCTTGCCCATGCCCATCACCACCACCCGGCCGCCGCACTGCAGGATGGCCTGCACGGCCTGCGCGAAGGCCGCGCCCTGCGCGGCGGCCACCGCCTGCAGGCCGCGCGCCTCGATCTCGAACGTGCGCGCGGCCAGCCGAAGCGCACGCGCCGCATCGAAGGGCAGCCGCGTCATCGGCCGGGTCGGTGCACTAGCATCGGTCGATTCTAGGCACGCCCTTCGGCCGTGGCATCGACCCTCGAACTCGTGCTGCTGTACCTGATCGCCGCGGTGCTCGGCGTGGTGGCGTGCCGCTCGCTGAAGCTGCCGCCGATGCTGGGCTACCTGGCCGTGGGCGTGCTGATCGGGCCGAACGCGCTGGCCCTGGCCGCCGACAGCGGCGGCGTCAAGTACCTGGCCGAGTTCGGCGTCGTGTTCCTGATGTTCGTCATCGGGCTCGAGTTCAACCTGCCCAAGCTGCGCAGCATGCGCACGCTGGTGTTCGGGCTGGGCCTGACGCAGGTGCTGCTGACGCTGGCCGGCGCGCTGGCCGGGCACGCGCTCGTGGCCTGGGCCTACACGCAGTTCGCCGGCCGGCCCTGGCAGATGTCGTGGCAGGGCGCGGTGGTGCTGGGCGGGGCCTTCGCCATGTCCTCCACCGCCATCGTCGTCAAGCTCATGGCCGAGCGGCTCGAGCTCGCCAGCGAGCATGGCCGGCGCGTGCTGGGCGTGCTGCTGTTCCAGGACCTGGCGGTGGTGCCGCTGCTGGTGCTGATCCCGGCCCTGGGCTCGCCGGCGCGCGAGCTGCTGCAGGCGATGGGCTGGGCCGGCCTGAAGGCCGCGCTGCTGCTGGGCGTGCTGCTGGTGGGCGGGCCGCGGCTGATGCGGCCCTGGCTCACGCTGGTGGCGCGGCGCAAGAGCGAGGAGCTGTTCGTCCTGAACCTGCTGCTGATCACGCTCGGCCTGGCCTGGCTCACCGACCTGGCCGGGCTGTCGCTGGCGCTGGGCGCCTTCCTGGCCGGCATGCTGATCGCCGAGACCGAATACAAGCACCAGGTCGAGACCGACATCCGGCCCTTCCACGACGTGCTGCTGGGCCTGTTCTTCATCACCATCGGCATGAAGCTGGACTGGCGGCCGGTGCTCGCGCACTGGCCGGTGGTGCTGCTGCTGACCACGCTGCCGGTGCTGGTGAAGTTCGCTTTGGTGGCCGCCCTGGCGCGCGCCTTCCACGCCACCCCGGGCGTGGCGCTGCGCACCGGCCTGTACCTGGCGCAGGCCGGCGAGTTCGGCTTCGTGCTGCTGACGCTGGGCGCCGATCGCGGCCTGATCGCGCCGCGCTGGGAAAGCACGGTGCTGGCCAGCATGGTGCTGTCGATGCTGGGCAGCCCCTTCCTGATCCTCTACAGCAACCGCATCGTCAACCGCCTGAGCGCCAGCGACTGGCTGATGCAGTCGGTGGCGCTGACCACGATCGCGCGCCGCACCATCGCCACCGAAGGCCACGTCATCATCTGCGGCTATGGCCGCAGCGGGCAGAACCTGGCCCGGCTGCTCGCGCCCGAGGGCATCCCGTACATGGCGCTGGACCTCGACCCCGACCGCGTGCGCCAGGCCGCCGCGGCCGGCCAGAGCGTGGTCTTCGGCGACGCAGCGCGGCTGCCCAGCCTGATGGCCGCCGGCCTGGTGCGCGCCGCCGCGGTGGTGGTCAGCTACCACGACACCGCCTCGGCGCTGCGCATCCTGCGCCTGGTGCAGGCCCATGCACCCAAGGTGCCGGTGATCGTGCGCACGGTGGACGATGCCGACATCGACCGCCTGAAGGCTGCCGGCGCGACCGAGGTGGTGCCCGAGGCGATCGAGGGCTCGCTGATGCTGGCCGGCCATGCGCTGGCCCTGGTGGGGGTGCCGATGAAGCGCGTGATCCGCGTCATCCGCGACGCCCGCGACGCCCGCTACGGGCTGCTGCGCGGCTACTTCCACGGTGCCGACGACGACACCGTCGAAGAACGCGCGCAGGCCCGGCTGCATAGCGTGACCCTGCCCGAGGCCGTGCGCTGCCTGGGCCAGACCCTGGACGCGCAGGCCCTGCATGCGGTGGGCGTGAGCGTGGTCTCGGTGCGCAAGGCCGCCGGCAGCGTGGTCGCGCCGGCCCCGGCCCATGTGCTGGCCGCCGGCGACACGCTGGTGCTGTCGGGCCTGCCCGAGCCGCTGGCCCTGGCCGAGGAGAAGCTGCTGCGCGCCTGAGGCAGGGGCGAGGCGCCGCGCGGCGCAGGCTCATCCCCCCGAGCGGGCGCGCACGCCGGTTCGGGAGGCGCGGATCTGGAATCTACGCCTGGCGCTTGAGGCGCCGGATCAGGCTCGAGGTGTCCCAGCGCCGGCCGCCCAGCGCCTGCACCTCGGCGTAGAACTGGTCCACCAGCGCCGTCACCGGCAGCTGCGCCCCGTTGCGCCTGGCCTCGTCCAGCACCAGGCCCAGGTCCTTGCGCATCCAGTCGACCGCGAAGCCGAAGTCGAAACTGTCCTCGACCATGGTCTTGCCGCGGTTGTCGAGCTGCCAGCTCTGCGCCGCGCCCTTGCCGATCACGTCCAGCACCAGCGGCATGTCCAGCCCGGCCCGCTGGCCGAAGGCGACCGCCTCGGCCAGCCCCTGCACCAGGCCCGCGATCGCCACCTGGTTGACCATCTTGGCCAGCTGCCCGGCGCCGCTGGGCCCGATCCGCGTCACCGCCTTGGCGTAGCAAAGCGCCACGGGCCTCATGGCCTCGAAGGGCGCCGCGTCGCCGCCGCACATCACGGTGAGCGCGCCGTTGACGGCCCCGGCCTGCCCGCCCGAGACCGGGGCGTCGACGAAGTGCAGCCCACGGCCGCCGGCCTGGCCGTGCAGCGCGCGCGCGACCTCGGCCGAAGCCGTGGTGTGGTCGACGAACACCGCGCCCGGCTTCATGCCGGCCAAGGCGCCGGCCTCGCCCAGCGTGACGGCGCGCAGGTCGTCGTCGTTGCCGACGCAGGCGAAGACGAAATCGGCGCCGCCGCCGGCGCGGGCGGCCTCGAGCGGCGTGGCGGCGCTGGCGCCCCCGTACTGCGCCACCCAGTCCTGCGCCTTGGCGGGGCTGCGGTTGTAGACGGTGACGTGGTGCCCGGCGCGTGCCAGGTGGCCGGCCATCGGGTGGCCCATCACGCCCAGGCCGAGGAAGGCGATGCGGGCGGCTGCGGTGCGGTCGTAGGTGCGGGTGCTCATGGCGCGATGCTGCCATGAACGACCGGGCGTTCGGCCGAACACCAGCCGCGGCGCCCGGCCGGCCAGCGCGACCCCGCAGGGCACCGCGCGGCCCGGGCTCAGACCATCTTCATGTGCTCGGTGCCGGCGGCCAGGTCGACGTTGCGCGCGCGCTGGCTCTGCAGCTTGATCTGCAGCCGCAGGTCGTTCACCGAGTCGGCATTGCGCAGCGCGTCCTCGTAGGTGATGTGGCGGCCCTCGTAGAGGTCGAACAGGCTCTGGTCGAAGGTCTGCATGCCCAGCTCGCGGCTGCGCTTCATCAGCTCCTTGATCTCGGCGATCTCGCCCTTGAAGACCAGGTCGCCGATGAGCGGCGTGTTGAGCAGGATCTCCACCGCCGCCACGCGCCCGCGGCCCTGCTCGCGCGGCACCAGGCGCTGGCTGACGAGCGCCTTCAGGTTGAGCGACAGGTCCATCAGCAGCTGCTGGCGCCGCTCTTCGGGGAAGAAGTTGATGATGCGGTCCAGTGCCTGGTTGGCGCTGTTGGCGTGCAGCGTGGCCAGGCAGAGGTGGCCGGTCTCGGCGAAGGCCACCGCGTGCTCCATCGTCTCGCGGTCGCGGATCTCGCCCATCAGGATCACGTCGGGCGCCTGGCGCAGCGTGTTCTTCAGCGCCGCCTCCCAGCTGTCGGTGTCGATGCCCAGCTCGCGCTGGGTGACGATGCAGTTCTTGTGCGCGTGCACGAACTCCACCGGGTCTTCCACCGTGATGATGTGGCCGTGGCTGTGCTCGTTGCGGTGGTCGACGATGGCCGCCAGCGAGGTGCTCTTGCCCGAGCCCGTGGCGCCCACGAAGATGACCAGGCCGCGCTTGGCCAGCGCCACGTCCTTGAGCACCGGCGGCAGGCCCAGGCCGTCGATGGTGGGCAGCGTGGCCGGGATCGTGCGGCAGACCAGCCCCACCTGGCCCTGCTGCACGAAGGCGTTGACGCGGAAGCGCCCCACGCCCTGCGGCGAGATCGCGAAGTTGCACTCCTTGGTGCGCTCGAACTCGGCCGCCTGCTTGTCGTTCATCACGGCCCGCGCCAGCGCCAGCGTGTGCTGGCCGGTCAGCGGCTGCGGGCTGACCTTGGTGACCCGGCCGTCGACCTTGATCGCGGGCGGAAAGTCGGCGGTCAGGAACAGGTCGCTGCCGTTGCGGCTGACCATCAGCCGCAGCAGGTCGTTGACGAACTTCGAAGCCTGGTCGCGTTCCATCGTGTTCCTTGTTCAGTCGATCAACGCGATCCGGTCCGCGCACCGACGCGCCTTCAAGCTTCCCGCCGCGGAACCGGCTCTGCCGGGCCGCTGGCGGACGGCCCCCCAGGGGGGTAGCGAGCGCCAGCGAGCTTGGGGGCTCAACTTCATCCGGGGAAGTTTTCGGGGATCTTGGCTTTGGACCGCGCCTCGGCGGCCGAGACCAGGTTGCGCCGCACGAGGTCGGACAGGTTCTGGTCCAGCGTCTGCATGCCCAGGCTCTGCCCGGTCTGGATCGAGCTGTACATCTGCGCGATCTTGTTCTCGCGGATCAGGTTCTTGATCGCGCTGGTGGCGATCATGATCTCGTGCGCCGCGACCCGGCCGCTGCCGTCCTTGAGCTTGCACAGGGTCTGCGAGATCACGGCCACCAGCGACTCCGAGAGCATCGCGCGCACCATGTCCTTCTCGGCGGCCGGGAAGACGTCGACCACGCGGTCGATCGTCTTGGCCGCGCTGCTGGTGTGCAGCGTGCCGAAGACCAGGTGGCCGGTCTCGGCCGCGGTCAGGGCGAGGCGGATGGTCTCGAGGTCGCGCATCTCGCCCACCAGGATGGCGTCGGGGTCCTCGCGCAGCGCGCTGCGCAGCGCGTTGGCGAAGCTCAGCGTGTGCGGCCCGACCTCGCGCTGGTTGACGAGGCACTTCTTGCTCTCGTGCACGAACTCGATCGGGTCTTCCACCGTCAGCACGTGGCCGAACTCGTTCTCGTTGAGGTGGTTGACCATCGCCGCCAGCGTGGTGCTCTTGCCCGAGCCGGTGGGGCCGGTGCACAGCACCAGGCCGCGCGGGCGCAGCGCCAGCTCGGCGAAGACCTTGGGCGTGCCCAGCTGCTCGAGCGTGAGGATCTTGCTCGGGATGGTGCGGAACACGGCGCCGGCGCCGCGGTTCTGGTTGAAGGCGTTGACGCGAAAGCGCGCCAGGCCCTGGATCTCGAACGAGAAGTCGCACTCCAGCGTGTCTTCGTAGTGCTTGCGCTGGGCGTCGTTCATGATGTCGTAGACCATCGCGTGGACCATCTTGTGGTCCAGCGGCTCGACATTGATGCGCCGCACGTCGCCATGCACCCGGATCATCGGCGGCAGGCCGGCCGACAGGTGCAGGTCCGAGGCCTTGTTCTTGACCGAGAAGGCCAGCAGCTGGGTGATGTCCATGGGGCGCGGCAAGGGACCCGTATGCTCGCGCGCACGGGCCGGTCAGTTCGAATCGATTATGGGCAGCATCGGAAGCAACCTGCAAGAAGTGAAGCGGCGCATCGGCGCGGCCTGCGCCGCAGCCGGCCGAAGTGCCGAAAGCGTCACGCTGCTGGCGGTGAGCAAGACCTTCGACGCCGCCGCCGTGCGCGCCGCGCATGCCGCCGGCCAGCGCGAATTCGGCGAGAACTACGTGCAGGAGGCGCTGGCCAAGATCGAGGCCCTGCGCGACCTGAGTCCGGCGCCGGCCTGGCACCTGATCGGCCCGCTGCAGTCCAACAAGACGCGCGCGGTGGCCGAGGCCTGCGACTGGGTGCACTCGGTCGACCGGCTGAAGATCGCCGAGCGGCTGTCCGAGCAGCGCCCGCCGGCGCTGCCGCCGCTGAACATCTGCTTGCAAGTCAACATCAGCGGGCAGGCCAGCAAGAGCGGCTTCGCGCCGGCCGAGCTGGAACCGGCGGCCCGCGCCGTGGCCGCCCTGCCCCGGCTGCGCCTGCGCGGGCTGATGGCGATCCCCGAGCCGGCCGACGGCGAAGCCGCACAGCGCGCGCCGCACCGCGCGCTGGCCGCGCTGAAGGCGGCGCTGAACGCGCAGGGCCTGGCGCTGGACACGCTGTCGATGGGCATGAGCGCCGACCTCGAGGCCGCGATCGCCGAAGGCGCCACGATCGTGCGCGTGGGCACGGCGATCTTCGGCGCGCGCTGACCTGGCGCCGCTACAGCGGCAGCAGCGCGCTGTTCTTCACCTCTTCCATCACCGCGTAGGTGCGGGTCTCGCGCACGCCGGGCAGGCTCCAGATCACGCTGCCGATGAATTCGCGGTAGGCGGCCATGTCGGCCACCCGGGTCTTGAGCAGGTAGTCGAAGCCGCCGGCCACGAGATGCGCCTCCAGGATCTCGGGGCGCACCTGCACCGCGGCCTTGAAGCTGTCCATCACGTCGTGCACGGTGCGGTCGAGCAGCACCTCGACGAAGACCAGCAGCCCGGCGCCGAGCTTGGCCGGGTTCAGCCGCGCCTCGTAGCCCAGGATGTAACCCTCGCGCGTGAGGCGCTTGACGCGCTCGAGCACCGCGGTCGGCGACAGGTGCACGGTCTCGGCCAGCTTCAGGTTGCTGATGCGCCCGTCGGCCTGCAGCACGCGCAGGATGCGGCGGTCGATCTTGTCGGGTTCGCGCTCGGCGCGCGGGCCCTCGGCGCTCGGGTCCATGGCCGCGGATTCTGGGCCATGGCGGCCGGCGGTGCCACCGAGCAAGCTGCGGCCGCGAGGGCCGATTTCCGCATCCGATGCGGCCGCGCCGCGCCTAAGCTGCCTGCCTGCCGCGGCCCCTGGGCCGCCCACGACCGGAAGCCGCCATGCCCGATGCCCGCCTGCCCTTTCCGTACCGCGCCGAGGCCGAGGCCGCCGCGCAGGCCTTGGCTGCCCTGCAAGGCGGCCCCGACTGGGCCGAAGTGATGGCCCGGGCCCGGCCCTGGATCGAGGCCGTGCGCGCGCACCCAGCGCCCTTCTGGGCCATGGAGTCGCTGCTGCGCGAGTACCCCATCTCCAGCAGCGAGGGCCTGGCGCTGATGCGCCTGGCCGAGGCGCTGCTGCGCGTGCCCGACACCGAGACGGCCGTCGCGCTGACCGCCGACCAGCTCGGCCGCGCCGACTTCGAGGCCGACGACGGCGCGGCCGCCGGCCCGCACCGCCTGCTGGCACAGCTCTCGGCCAGCGCCATCGCGCTGTCCAAGCGCTTCCTGCCCGAGGCGGCGGGCCCGCAAGAGTCGGCGGGCGGCCTGCTGCAGCGCCTGGGCGCACGCACCGTGGTGGCGGCCACGGTGCGCGCCCTCCAGCTGCTGGGGCGGCAGGTGGTGCGCGGCCGCTGGGTGGCCGAGGCCCAGGCCGAAGCGGCGGCCGCCCGCCGCGGCCGCGCCACGCTGCGCTACAGCTACGACATGCTGGGCGAGGGCGCGCGCACCGATCGCGACGCGCGGCGCTACCTTGCCAGTTACGCTGACGCGATCGCCGCCATCGCCGCCGCGGCACCGGCCGGCCTGCGCGGCGCGGCCGACGGCCCGCGCCGCTGCGACGGCATCTCGATCAAGCTCAGCGCGCTGTTCGCGCGCTACGAGGACGCGCAGCGCGACCGCGTCTTCGCCGAGCTGCTGCCGCGGGTGCAGGCCCTGGTCGACCAGGCCGCTCGGGCGAACCTGAACCTGACCATCGACGCCGAGGAGAGCGACCGGCTCGAGCTCTCGCTGGAGCTCTTCGAGGCTCTCGCGCGGCACATCGCCGCGGCCCACCCGCAGTGGCAGGGCTTCGGCCTGGCGGTGCAGGCCTACCAGACGCGGGCGCTGGCGGTGGTGGACGAGGTGGCGCGGGTGGCTGCTGCCTGCGGCCTGCGCTTCATGGTGCGTCTGGTCAAGGGCGCGTACTGGGACGGCGAGATCAAGCGCGCGCAGGAGCTCGGCCTGCCCGGCTACCCGGTGTACACGCACAAGGCGCACACCGACCTGTCCTACCTGGCCTGCGCGGCGCGCCTGATGCAGCACCGCGAGCACCTGTACGCCCAGTTCGCGACCCACAACGCCGGCACCCTCGCGGCGATCCTGGCGCTGGCGCGGCGCACGGGGGCCGAGGGCCACTTCGAGCTGCAGCGCCTGCACGGCATGGGCGAAGGCGTGTACCGCGAACTGCTGGCCGACCCGGCCAACGCGGGCCTGGCCTGTCGCGTCTACGCCCCCGTGGGCGAGCACCGCGACCTGCTGGCCTACCTGGTGCGCCGCCTGCTGGAAAACGGCGCCAACTCGTCCTTCGTGCACCAGCTGGCCGACGCCTCGGTGGACGCCGGGGCCCTGCTCGCCTCGCCGCTGGCGGTGGCGCCGGCGCCCGCGCTGCCGCTGCCGGCGGCGCTGTACGGCGATGCGCGCGTCAACTCGGCGGGGGTCGACCTGGCCTGCGCGGCGATGCGCTCGCCGCTGCAGGCGGCGCTGGCCGCCACGAGCGTGGAGCGCGTGCCCGAGGCCGGCGCGGTCGACGCCGACGCGGCGATGGCGCGGCTGCACGCCGGCTTCCCGGCCTGGGCCGCGCGGCCGCTGGCCGAGCGCGCCGGCGTGCTGCGCCGCGCCGCCGATGCACTGCAGGACCGGATGCCCGAGTTCTGCGCGCTGCTCGTGCAGGAGGCGCACAAGACCCTGGGCGACGCCGTGTCCGAGGTACGCGAGGCGGTCGACTTCTGCCGCTACTACGCGGCCCAGGCCGAGTCGCAGCTGGCCGATCAGGCGCTGCCCGGACCCACCGGCGAGAGCAACGTGCTGCGCCTGCACGGCCGCGGCGTCTTCGTCTGCATCAGCCCGTGGAACTTCCCGCTGGCCATCTTCGCCGGCCAGGTGGTGGCCGCGCTGGTGGCCGGCAACGCGGTGGCGGCCAAGCCGGCCGAGCAGACCCCGGCCGTGGCGCTGCGCTTCGTCGCGCTGCTGCACGAGGCCGGCGTGCCGGCGGACGCGCTGCAGGCCCTGCACGGCGCGGGCGAGATCGTGGGCGCGGCACTGGTGGCCGATGCGCGCACCGCCGGCGTGTGCTTCACCGGCAGCACCCAGGTGGCTCGGCTCATCCACCGCGCGCTCGCCGCCCAGGACGGCCCGATCGTGCCGCTGATCGCCGAGACCGGCGGCCTGAACGCGATGGTGGTCGACAGCAGCGCGCTGCCCGAGCAAGTGGTGGACGCCGTGGTGCAGAGCGCCTTCCGCAGTGCCGGCCAGCGCTGCTCGGCGCTGCGCCTGCTGTGCCTGCACGAGGCGGTGGCCGACGGCGTGATCGAGATGCTGCGGGGCGCGATGGCCGAGCTGCGCCTGGGAGACCCGGCGCAGCTGGCCACCGACGTCGGCCCCGTGATCGACGACGCGGCCTGCGCCGGCCTGGCGCACCAGGTGCAGCGCCTGCGCCGGCAGGCGCGGCTGCTGGCCGAGACGGCGCTGCCGGCCGGCGCCGCCGTGCCGCGGCTCGTCGCCCCGATCGCGTTCGAGATCGATCGCATCGCCGACCTGCGCGAGGAGATCTTCGGCCCGGTGCTGCACGTGGTGCGCTGGGGGCCGGGGCAGCGCGGCGCGGGCGCCGCGCAGGACGTGGCGGCGCTGGTGCAGCAGATCAACGCGCTCGGCTACGGCCTGACGCTGGGCGTGCACAGCCGCATCGACAGCCGCGCGCGGCGCATCGCCGACGCGGCGCGGGTGGGCAACGTCTACGTCAACCGCAACATGATCGGCGCCGTGGTCGGCGTGCAGCCCTTCGGCGGCGAAGGCCTGAGCGGCACCGGCCCCAAGGCCGGCGGCCCGCACTACCTGCCTCGGTTCTGCAGCGAGCAGACCCTGACCGTCAACACCGCGGCGGCCGGCGGCAACGCCGAGCTGCTGGCCGCGTTCGGACTGCCGCCTCGGGCGCCCAGTGAAGGTTCCGGATCCGGGTCCCCCGGCCCGGAACGCGCCCCCTCGGGGGGGTGAGCCTGCGCCGGGAGAGCGCCTTGCGCGCTCGCGAGTGGCTGGCGAACGCAGCCGGGCTTGCAAGCCCGGCTGCCGCGAGCGCAGCGTGCTGGGGGGCTAGGCGAAGGTTCCGGATCCGGGTCTCCCGGTCCGGAACGCGCCCCCTTGGGGGGCCGCGAGCGCAGCGAGCTGGGGGGCTAGTTCAGGTACATGCCCAGGTAGCGGCGGCCGCGGCTCACGGCCTCGGCGTCGGGGCAGACGTCGAACCAGGCCACCAGCTGCACGCGCGCCTTCTCGCGCCACTCGGCCTTGTCGCGCAGCACGGTGTCGAGCAGCTGCTCGAAGGCCGCCGGCCAGCGGCCGTCATGGGCCAGCAGCGCGGCCAGCGCGAAGCGGGCCTCGAAGTCCTTCGGGTTGGCCGCCACGCGCGCGGCCAGCGCCGCCGGGTCGCCCTCGGGGCGGTGCAGCGCCAGCTCGATGCGGCCCAGCAGCGCGGCGTAGCGGTGGCCCATCGCCTCGCCGGGCAGGCCTTCGAGCCGGCCGCGCGCCTCGTCCAGCGCCCCCTGGCCGATCAGGCGCTCGGCCAGGTCGAGCGTGGCCTCGACATGGCCGGGCTCGATCGACAGCGCCTCGTGCAGCAGCGGCAACGCCTCGTCGTCGGGCAGCCCGGCCGCCTCGGCACGCAGGCTCTCCACCGGCGAGACCGGCTCGGTCAGGTGGCGGTCGAGGAATTCGCGCACCTTGCCCTCGGGCAGCGCCCCCAGGAACTGGTCCACCGGCTGCCCGCCGATGAACAGCATCACCAGCGGGATGCTGCGGATCTGCAGCGCCGCCGACACGTTGGGCGCCTGGTCGGTGTCGAGCTTGGCGAGCACGAAGCGCCCGCCGTAGGCCTGCACCAGCCGCTCGAGCACCGGCCCGAGCGAACGGCAGGGCCCGCACCACGGCGCCCAGCAGTCCAGCAGCACCGGCACCTCGAGCGAGCGCTCGAGCACCGCCGACTCGAAGTCGGCCTCGGTGACGTCGAAGCTCAGCGGGCCGTCGAAGGCGGGCTCGGCCATGGGCGCTCCTGGCGCTACTGCGGCCGCTCGTTGCGCAGCGTGCCGAGAGGCGTGCTCTTGCCCGAGAGCACGAACAGCGTGTACACGCCCTGGCCCAGCAGCGGGTCGCCGTTGGTGCGGCTGGTGAGGTAGACCGGGGTGGTCTGCGAGGCCGAGTCGACCTCGATCACCGAGCCCGCCGCGTTGCTGGCCACGTTGGTGTAGGGCGCGGCCTGGCCGGCGGCGATGTTCTGCGAGCCCGAGACCACGCCGTAGTCGACCAGCATCGTCACCGGGGCCAGGGCGGCCACGCCGTTGACGACGCGGATCTTGGTCTGCGAGGGGCTCACCGGCAGCCGGTTGTCGTCGGTGATGGTGGTCAGCTGCGGCGCCGTGCCGCCCCAGGCCAGCAGCGTGTAGTCGCCACCGGCGGCCAGCGGCACGGTGCCGGTGAAGGCGGGGTTGCCGTTGACCAGCAGGCGCAGCGTGGGGTCGCCGCCGGCGGTGCTGCTGGCGGTGACGAGCGTGTAGGCGCCGACCGCGGGCGAGGACAGGCCGCTGGCCACCAGGGTGCCGCCCACGTTGGCCGAGACCAGCCCGGCGTTGTCGACGCTGGCCACGACGCGCACCCGGGCCTGGGTGTTGGCCATCGCGGTGCTGCTGCCCTGCTCGACGATCATGGTGCCGTTGACCAGCGCCCCGCCCGAGCCCGCGGTGAGCACGATCGTTTCGTACTGCGCCGAGTTGAAGGTGACCGAGGGGATGTCGAGCCGGACGTCGGCGGGATTGCCCTTGCCGGTGACGCGCAGCTCGTAGGTGCCGGCCGGGATCTCGCGGAAGCCCGACAGCGAACCGCTGGTCAGCGCGCCCTGGGTGGGCGTGCTGACGGTGAGGTCGGCGCCCGGGGCCGTGAGGTAGACGTCCAGCGTGCCGGTGGTGGTCGTGGCATTGAACATGCGCACCCGCGTGTTGCCGGCGCCGATCTGGGTGGTGTCGTCGTCCTCGGGCAGGGTGGTCACGTGCAGCGAGGCCTGCGGGCCCCAGACCACGGCCGTGTAGTGGGCGCCGCCCGACAGCGTGTAGCTGCCGGTGAACAGCGCGGCGCTGTTGCCGGCGCTGTTGACGTTGAGCGTGTAGGTGTTGGACGAGACCGAGGCGTAGGACGACAGCGCCCCCGGGGTCAGGCCGCTGAAGAGCTTCTGCGTGCCGCTCAGGAACATGTCGGCGCTGGACAGATCGTCGGTCAGGTTGATGGCGCGGATCGAGCTGGGGCCGCCGCTGCCGCTGCCCTTGCCGCAGGCGGCCAGCGTCAGACAGGTGGCGATGGCGCCGAAAAGGGCCAGCCGGCGCAGGAGAGAAGCAGAAGTCATCGAGGGGTCCTTGGAAGGTGCCGGGTCAGGACGGCGATTGCAGCGCCCCGGTCGCCAGGCACGGTGTCCGTCCAGCCCCAGATTATGACGTGCGGTGATGCGGGGCGACGGTGGCATGGCGCACCTTGCCCGCGGCCCGAGCGCCGGCAACGCAGCCGTCGTACCATGTCACTTCGTGTCGCACTTCGACATGGCCGAACCGGGCGGGCTGCCGCGACAGCCTCTTACGCTATGCGCATGGAGAACAAACCGTATCACCTCTTCGTCGTCGAGGACGACCCGGCGATGCGCGACATGCTCAGCAGCTACCTCGAGAAGCAGGGCATGGCCGTGACCAGCATGCCCAGCGCCGAGGACCTGATGCGCCGCATCCACCGCCTGCGCCCCGACCTGGTGATCCTCGACGTCTCGCTGCCCGGCGAATCGGGCCTGCAGGCCTGCCAGCGCCTGCGCGCCGAAGGCGACCGCGTGCCCATCATCCTGCTGACGGCGCGCACCGAGGAGGTCGACCGCGTGCTCGGCCTGGAGATGGGCGCCGACGACTACCTGGGCAAGCCCTTCTCGGCGCGCGAGCTGCTGGCCCGCATCCGGGCGGTGCTGCGCCGCGCCGGCAGCACGCCGGGCCTGCCGGTGGCCTTCGACCGCGAGGTGCCGATCGGCCCCTACACGTTCACGCCGGCCACGCGCAGCCTGCACGGCAGCGACGGCCAGGTGCGCGTGCTCAGCACGGTGGAATACGCGATGCTCACCGAGCTGGTGACCAACCCCAACGTGGCGATCTCGCGCGAGCGGCTGCTGGCCGTCTCGCACACGCGGGCCGAGGCCCTGCTCACGCGCACCGTGGACGTGGCCGTGATGCGCCTGCGCCGCATCGTCGAGCCCGACGCCGGCACGCCGCGCTACATCCAGACGGTGCGCGGGCACGGCTACATGTTCGTGCCGCATGCCCGCAGCGCCTAGCCCGGGGCCGGCCGCGCGCCGGTCCTGGTCGATGGTGCGCCGCCTCACCGGCGGCGTGGCGCTGATCGCGCTGCTGTCGTTCGCGGCCCAGGCGGTGGTCATCAGCCTGTGGCTGCGGCCGGTGGCCGACGACGTGGCCAGCCTGGCCGCCGAGCAGGCCGACATGGCGCGCGCCGCGCTGGCCGCGGTGCCGGCGGCCTCGCGCCCGGCGCTGGCGGCGCAGATGTCGGCCGGGCGCGTGAGCGTCAGCGCCAGCGAGCCGCCGCGCGGCGAGTCGATCACGGAGCTGCCGGCCCCGCGCGAGTACGAGCTGCAGACGCGCGAGATGGTCGGCCCCGACATCGAGGTGCGCTTCGAGCCGCGGCCCGACAACAGCTTCGCCGCCGTGTTCCGGCTGCCGGTGGGCCGCCAGGTGTGGTGGCTGACGCGCGAGTACAGCCCCGCCGGCCGCGCCATCACCGGCACGCTGGGCGTGTGGCTGCTGCTGCTGGCCGGTGCCACCGTGGGGGCGCTGCTGATCTCGGTGCGCTTCATCGCCCGGCCCATCGGCCGGCTGGCCGAGCAGATCGGCCGCCAGCCCGGCCTGCTGCAGCCCCTGCCCGAGCGCAGCGACGCCAGCGTCGAGCTGCAGGCCCTGGTGCGCGCCTTCAACGAGATGACGCGCCAGGTCAGCGCGGCGGCGCAGGCACGGCAGCAGCTGCTGGCCGGCGTCTCGCACGACCTGCGCACGCCGCTGGCCAGGCTGCGCCTGCGCGCGGAGACCCAGTGCGAGCCCGAGGTGGCCGACGCGCTCACCGCCGACCTGCTCTCGCTGGAGCGCATCGTCGACCAGTTCCTGGCCTACGTGCAGGGCGACAGCGGCCCGGCGCTGGGCCTGCCCGAGCCGCTGGCCGAGACCGTGCGCGACACGCTGCGGCGCTGCGTCGACGCCGGCCAGCCCGTGGTGGGCGAGATCGAGCCGGTGCCGCTGCCGGTGCCCGACCTGGCGGTGCAGCGGCTGCTGGTGAACCTGGTCGACAACGCGCTGGCCTACGGCGGCGCGCCGGTGGAAGTGACGCTGCGCCGCACTGCACAGGGCGCCGAGCTGCGCGTCAGCGACCCCGGCCCCGGCATGTCGGCCGACGACTTCGAGCGCGCCCAGCAGCCCTTCGTGCGCCTGACCCGCAGCCGCAGCGAGCTCGGCCACTGCGGCCTGGGCCTGGCCATCGTGGCCCAGATCGCGCGCCAGCTCGGCGGCGCGCTGCGCGCCGAGCGCGACGACCGCGGCCGCTTCGGCATCGTGCTGGCGCTGCCGCCCGCCCGCTGACCCGCGGTGGCCGGTCAGGGGTAGAGCCCGCGCTCCTCGCGCGCCGTCAGGATGCGCTCGCAGGCCACGGCGAAGGTGGCCGTGCGCAGCGTGATCGCGTGGCGGTCGGCGGTGTCCCAGATCTTCTTCAGTGCGCCGATCATGATCTTGTCCAGCCGCACGTTGATCTCGTCCTCGGTCCAGAAGAAGCTGCTGAAGTCCTGCACCCACTCGAAGTAGCTCACCGTCACGCCGCCGGCGTTGCAGATGACGTCGGGCACCACCAGCACGCCGCGCTCGGCCAGGATGTCGTCGGCGCTGGGCAGCGTGGGGCCGTTGGCGCCCTCGAGCACCAGCCGCGCCTTCAGCCGCCGCGCGCGCTCGGCCGTGATCTGGCCTTCCAGCGCGGCCGGCACCAGGATGTCGCAGCGCGTGTCCCAGAACGCCTCGGCGTCCAGCGGCCCGGCGCCCTTGAAGCCGCCCACGCCGCCGGCCTCGCGCACATGCGCGCTCAGGTCGGCCATGTCGAAGCCCTGCTCGTTGACGATGCTGCCGGTGTGGTCCTGCGCGGCGACGATCCTCGCGCCGGCCTGGGCGAACAGCTCGGCCGCCGCCGAGCCCACGTTGCCGAAGCCCTGCACCGCCACGCGCGCGCCGTCCAGGTCCAGGCCGAGCCGGCGCGCCGCCTCGCGCCCGGTCACGAACACGCCGCGGCCGGTGGCCTTCACGCGGCCCAGCGATCCGCCCAGGTGGATCGGCTTGCCGGTGACGACGCCAGTGGCCGTGGTGCCGGTGTTCATGCTGTAGGTGTCCATCATCCACGCCATGATCTGCGGGTTGGTGTTCACGTCTGGCGCCGGGATGTCCTGCTGCGGCCCGATGATGATGCCGATCTCGCTCGTGTAGCGGCGCGTCATCCGCTCGAGCTCCTTGGTCGACAGCAGCCGCGGGTCGACGCGGATGCCGCCCTTGGCCCCGCCGTAGGGCAGGTTCACGGCCGCGTTCTTGATGCTCATCCAGGCCGACAGGGCCATCACCTCCTCCAGCGTCACGTCGGGGTGGTAGCGCACCCCGCCCTTGCCCGGGCCGCGGCTGAGGTTGTGCTGCACGCGGTAGCCCTCGAAGTGCGCCACGCGGCCATCGTCGAGCTCGATCGGGATGTCCACGATCAGCGCCCGCTTCGGCCGCTTCAGGGTCTCGGCCCAGCGCGCCAGGTGGCCCAGGTAGGGCAGCACGCGGTCGACCTGCATCAGGTAGGTGCCCCAGGGACTGTCGGGCGTGGGGTGCACGAAGGACAGCGGGGAGGGTGAGAGTGCGGCATTCATTCAGGGGTCCTGGTTGGTCTTGCGCCCGCGGCGCCGGGCCGGCCTCGTGGGCCGGCCCGGCCCGATGTCCCCGGGCGGCGATCGGCACTGTAGGGGCGCGGGCACCCGATGGCCCGCGCCGGCCGATGCCGGCTTTGCATGGCCGCTGCGCGGCGCCGGCATCGGGCCGGGCCGGCCTGCAGTTCCGCGAGCGCTGGCTACACTGCCGCGATGGCATCCGACTTGATCGCCTTCATCGGCGGCGGCCACATGGCCTCGGCGCTGATCGGCGGCCTGCGCCGCGGCGGCCGGGCAGCGGCGGCCATCGCCGTCGTCGAGCCCGATGCGGCGCAGCGCGAGCGCCTGGCGCAGGCCTTCGGCGTGCAGGCGCAGGCCGCGGCCGATGCCCGGCTGGCCGAGGCCGCCACCGTGGTCTGGGCCGTCAAGCCGCAGTTCTTTGCCGCCGCGGCCGGGCCCTGCGCGCCCTACATCGGCCGGGCGCTGCAGCTCAGCGTGATGGCCGGCGTGCGCAGCGCGGCCCTGGCGCGCGCCAGCGGCAGCGCGGCGATCGTGCGCAGCATGCCCAACACGCCGGCGCTGATCGGCCGCGGCATCGCCGGGCTGCATGCCAGCGCGGCGGTGACGCCGGCGCAGCGGGCCGAGGTCGAGGCCCTGTTCGCGCCCACCGGCGCCACGCTGTGGGTGGCCGACGAGGCCGACCTCGATGCCGTCACCGCGCTGTCGGGCTCGGGCCCGGCCTACGTGTACTACGTGCTCGAAGCGATGATGCAGGCCGCGGCCGAGATGGGCCTGGACGCCGAGCAGGGGCGGCGCCTGGCGCTGGCCACCTTCGACGGCGCCACCGCGCTGGCGGCCGCCCGCCCCGAGCCGCCGCAGGTGCTGCGCGCCGAGGTCACGTCCAGGGGCGGCACGACGCAGGCCGCCCTCGCCTCGCTGGAGGCCGACGGCGTGGGCGCGGCCTTCGTGAAGGCCCTGCGCGCGGCGCAGCAGCGGGCGCGCGAGCTGGGCGAGTCCTACGGCGGCTGACGCCGCAGCCGACCCAGCCACTGGCTGCGGCGCCTGCCGCAGCGCCTACCGGAGCGGCCACCGCCGCGCCTCCTGCAGCGCCTACCGCAGTGCCAGGTCCAGCGCCGTGCCCGCGAACACGGCGGCCCCGAGCCAGTGGTTCAGGCGGAAGGCCCTGAAGCAGCCCTCGCGCGTGCGGTCGCGGATCAGTCGCCCGTGCCAGGCCGCCTGGACTGCGGCCGCGGCGATGCCGAGCAGGAACACCCGGCCCAGGCCGAGCGCCAGGCCCAGCCCGGCCCAGCTGCCGAGGTAGACCGCGTAGAAGCCCATCACCGCCGCCACGTCGAAGCGCCCGAGCGTGATGGCCGAGGTCTTGATGCCGATGCGCAGGTCGTCGTCGCGGTCGACCATCGCGTACTCGGTGTCGTAGGCCAGCACCCAGAACAGGTTGCCCAGCAGCAGCGCCCAGGCCTGCGGCGGCACCGCGGCGGCCAGCGCCGACCCGCC
This sequence comes from Burkholderiales bacterium, assembly GCA_028871575.1. GTDB lineage: Bacteria > Pseudomonadota > Gammaproteobacteria > Burkholderiales > Burkholderiaceae_C > Rubrivivax. The sequence goes on from JAGWMW010000011.1 coordinate 20,732, forward strand.
CCAGGCCGTGCCGCCCTGCACCGCGGCGAAGGCCATCGGGATGCCGAAGCTGAAGGCCACGCCGAGCACCGCCTGCGGCATCGCCAGCACCCGCTTGGCATAGGGGTAGGCGAGCGTCACCGCCAGCGCCGCGAACGACAGCGTGATGGCGCTCGGGTTGGTCGTCAGCACCAGGCCGAAGGCCGCCAGCGCCAGCGCCGCGCCCAGGGCCAGCGCCTCGCGCACCGAGACCGCGCCGCGCGTGACCGGGCGCTCGGCCGTGCGCTTGACGTGGCGGTCGAACTCGCGGTCGGCCACGTCGTTGACGCAGCAGCCGGCGCTGCGCATCAGGACCGTGCCCAGCACGAACACGAGCAGCAGGTGCCAGCCCGGCCAGCCGTCGGCGGCGATCCACAGCGCCGAGAGCGTGGGCCACAGCAGCAGCAGCCAGCCCGCGGGGCGGCGCCAGCGAATCAAGGCCAGGTACAGCGCCAGGCGCGAGGGCACCGGCTCGGCAGGTTTCACGGCGCCGGATTATCGGCGCGCGTGGTCTGTGCCTGCGGGCCACAGCGCGTCGATGCGCGCAGGCGTGGTGCCGAACTTCGGTGTCCCGGCCGCCGCGGCAACCATCGCCGCAGGATTCGGGCGCAACGGCCCGACGGCACCCCGGGCCTGGCTTGCAGGCGCTCTTCGATCGCTGTTTGCGCTGGGAGCCGATCGCGCGTCGCGGCGCGAAGGCACGGGCCACCGTCAACGCGCGCCGATGCCGCTGGCTGCGGGCGCCAAGGCGCGTCCTTCCCCGCAAGCCATGTGCTTGCGCACGCTCCCGGCCCAGCAGTCTTTCGACTTGCAGCGCCTGTTGCGGCACACTGCCCAACCATGGACCGCGAGCAGATCCTGACGTTGCTGACCGAGCACAAGCCAGCGCTTTCCACGCGATTTGGCGTGCGCCGGCTGGCCTCGTTCGGCAGCGTGGCGCGCGGCACGGCGCGGCCTGACAGTGACGTCGATCTGCTGGTGGCCTTCGACGGGCCCGCCACGTCCGGCCACTATTTCGGCTGCCAGTTCTACCTGGAGGACCTCCTGCACCGCCCCGTCGACCTCGTCACCGAAGCCGCGTTGCGCGAACGGCTGCGACCCTATGTGGAGCGCGACGCGATCTATGTCTGAGCGTGACCTCGGTCTTTATGTCGAGGACTTGCTCGAGTTCTGCGGCAAGGCGCTCAGCTACGCAGCGGGCCTGACCGAAGCCACGCTGACGGCAGACGCGATGCGCTACGACGCGATCCTGCGCAACATCGAACTCGTCGGCGAGGCCGCCACGCATGTGCCTGACGCTGTGCGTGCGCTTTCCCCCGAAGTGCCCTGGCGGCAGATCATCGCAACTCGAAACCGCGTGGCGCACGGCGATCTGGGCATCGCGGCGGAGACGATTTGGAGCATTCTTCGCGACGACCTGCCGCCTCTGCGAGAGGCGTTGGTCGCGCCTTTGAACCAGCTGCCACCGGCCCCGGCCTGAATCAACCTTCGAGCCGCCTCTGGAACACCAGCCCCGCATGCTCGCGCAGGGCGTGGAAGCGGATCTTCGGCCAGTTGCCCTCGATCGCCCGCAGCTCGGGCGCGTACTCCACCAGCACGGTGGGCGCATCGACCGCGTCGTAGGCCACGCGGTGGGCGTTGGCGTCGACGAAGCGCGCCAGCTCGCGCTCGTCAGCCGCCGGCCCCTCGCCGGTCTCGGCCGTGACCCAGCGCGCCACCTGGTAGCGGCTGGGCAGCACGCGCGCCTTGCAGCCGTACTCGTGCTCGAGCCGGTGCGCCACCACCTCGAACTGCAGCTGCCCCACCGCGCCCAGCAGCAGCACGGTGCCGGCCAGGGGGCGGAAGACCTGGATCGCGCCCTCCTCGCCGAGCTGCGTCAGGCCGGCCTTGAGCTGCTTGGTCTTCAGCGGATCGGCCACCTCGACGCTGCGGAACATCTCGGGCGCGAAGAACGGCAGGCCGGTGAACTGCAGGCTCTCGCCTTCGGTCAGCGTGTCGCCCAGCTGCAGCACGCCGTGGTTGGGGATGCCGATGATGTCGCCGGCAAAGGCCTCGTCGAGCAGCTCGCGGCGCTGCGACAGGAACGAGACGACGGTGTTCGGCCGCAGCTCCTTGCCGCTGCGCGCCACCTTCAGCCGCATGCCGCGCTCGAAGTGGCCGCTGGCCACGCGCAGGAAGGCGATGCGGTCGCGGTGCGCCGGGTCCATGTTGGCCTGGATCTTGAAGACCACGCCGCTGAACCGGGCCTCCTGCGGCTGCACCACGCGCTGGATCGCGGCGCGCTCGGCCGGCGGCGGCGCCAGGTCGACCAGCGCGTCCAGCACCTCGCGCACGCCGAAGTTGTTCACCGCCGAGCCGAAGAACATGGGCGTCTGCCGCCCGGCGCGGAAGGCGGCCTCGTCGAACGGCGGCGCGGCCTCGGCCAGCAGCGAGATCTCGCCTTCGGCCTGCGCATAGGGCATGCCGAAGCGTTGCGCATAGGCGGGGTTGTCCAGGCCGAGCAGGATCTCGTCGTTGCGGTGGTCGCGGTCCTCGCCGGGGCTGAACACGCGCATCTGCTGCGCGCGCAGGTCCATCACGCCGTGGAAGGCCTTGCCCATGCCCACCGGCCAGGTGAAGGGCACGACCTCCATGCCGAGCTCGCGCTCGATCTCCTCCATCAGCGCGAGCGGGTCCTTCACCTCGCGGTCCATCTTGTTGACGAAGGTCAGGATCGGCGTGTGGCGGGCGCGGCAGACCTGCAGCAGCCGGCGCGTCTGCGGCTCCACGCCGTTGGCCGCGTCGATGACCATCAGCGCCGCGTCCACCGCCGTCAGCACGCGGTAGGTGTCCTCGCTGAAGTCCTGGTGGCCCGGCGTGTCCAGCAGGTTGATGACGCAGCCGCGGTACTCCATCTGCATCACCGAGCTGGCCACCGAGATGCCGCGCTGCTTCTCGATCTCCATCCAGTCGCTGGTGGCGTGGCGGGTGGCCTTGCGCGCCTTCACGCTGCCGGCGATCTGGATCGCGCCGGAAAACAGCAGCAGCTTCTCGGTCAGCGTGGTCTTGCCGGCGTCGGGGTGGCTGATGATGGCGAAGGTGCGCCGGCGCTGCACTTCGGCGGCGATGCGGGCGGGGGTGTCGGTGGCCATGGTGCGGTCGGCACGGGAGCAGGCCCTGCGGCAGGGCAATCGCGGATTGTCGCCGACCGCGCCGGCCGCGGCGCTCGCCGGGCCGGCGCCTGGCTGCGCACGGGCGGTTACCTGCGCCGGCGCGCGGCCGGGCCGCCCTCAGGTCTCCAGCAGCGAGCGCAGCATCCAGGCCGTCTGCTCGTGCACCGTCAGGCGCTGCGTCAGCAGGTCGGCGGTGGGCTCGTCGCCGGCCCGCTCGGCCAGCGGGAAGAGGCCGCGCGCGGTGCGCGCGACGGCCTCGTGGCCTTCGACCAGGATCTGCACCATCGCCAGCGCCTTGGGCGGCGTGGCGGGCGCGTCGGGGATCGAGGCCAGCACGCCGAACTGCGCGTAGCTGCCCGGCGCCGGATGGCCCAGCGAGCGGATGCGCTCGGCGATCGGGTCGACCGCGTTCCACAGCTCGGTGTACTGGCCCATGAACATCAGGTGCAGGGTGTTGAACATCGGCCCCGTGACGTTCCAGTGGAAGTTGTGGGTGGTCAGGTACAGCGTGTAGGTGTCGGCCAGCAGCCGCGACAGGCCGCCGGCGATGGCGGCGCGGTCCTTGCCGCCGATGCCGATGTTGACGCCGAGCCCCGCGGCCGGCGCGGTGCCGGCCTGCTTCTTCTTGGCCATGGGTTCACTCCGAAGGACAGACGAGGCCCCGGACTCTATCCAAGGCCGGGCCGGGGCGTGGGCTTGGGGCCCGCCGCGGGCCGGGGTGCTCGGGCGGCAGGGGCGCAGGCGGTCAGGCCGTCAGCCGCTTCACGCCCGGCAGCGCGCAGGCGTAGATGCAGTTGCGCAGCGCCGCGATGGCCTCGTAGCGCGGGAAGGTGCGGCGCCAGGCCAGCACCACGCGCCGCGTCGGCACCGGGGCGCTGAACTTCAGGTAGTGGATGTGGGGCTGGGGCTCGGCCGGCACGCTGAGCTGGGGCACCACCGTCACGCCCATGCCGCTGGCCACCATGTACTTGATCGTCTCCAGGCTGCTGCCCTCGAAGCTGCGGCGGATGCCCTCGCTCGAGTCGCCGGCCGGGCCGGCGAAGCGCGCGTATTCGGGGCAGACCTCCAGCACATGGTCGCGGAAGCAGTGCCCGGTGCCCAGCAGCAGCATCGTCTCCCGCTTCAGCTCCTCGGCGCTGATCTGCTTGCGCCGGGCCAGCGGGTGGGTCTTGGGCACCGCGGCCTGGAACGGCTCGTCGTACAGCGGCGCCATCGCCAGGCCGGTGTCGGGGAAGGGCTCGGCCAGGATCGCGCAGTCGAGCTCGCCGGTGCGCAGCATCTCCAGCAGCCGGGCGGTGAAGTGCTCCTGCAGCACCAGCGGCATCTGCGGCACGCGCTCGATCGCCTGGCGCACCAGGTCGGGCAGCAGGTAGGGGCCGATGGTGTAGATCACCCCCACGCGCAGCGGGCCGGCCAGCGGGTCCTGGCCGCGCTTGGCGATCTCCTTGATGGCGGCGGCCTGCTCGATCACCTGCTGCGCCTGGCGCACGATCTGCTCGCCCAGCGGCGTGGCGCTGACCTCGGTGGCGCCGCGCTCGAAGATCTTGACGTCCAGCTCTTCCTCGAGCTTCTTGATCGCCACGCTGAGCGTGGGCTGCGAGACGAAGCAGGCCTCGGCGGCGCGGCCGAAGTGCCGCTCGCGGGCCACGGCCACGATGTACTTGAGCTCGGTCAGCGTCATGCCGCGATTGTGGCCAAGCGGCGCCGCCGGCGCGGCCGCTCAGGCTTGGAGGAACTCGGCCCGCGTCGCCAGCCAGCGCTGCACATGGGCGGCGGCGGCCTGCGGGTGCTCGCGCAGCAGGCGCGGGGCCAGCTCGCGCGCGTGCTGCAGCAGCGCGTCGTCCTGCGCCAGGTCGGCAAAGCGCAGCAGCGCGTCGCCGCTCTGGCGCGCGCCCATGAACTCGCCGGGGCCGCGGATGGCGAGGTCTCGCCGCGCGATCTCGAAGCCGTCGCCGGTCTCGGCCATGGCCTGCAGCCGCGCCTTGGCGGCGGGCGACAGCGGGGTGCTGTACAGCAGCACGCAGGCACTGGCCGCCGCGCCGCGGCCCACGCGGCCGCGCAGCTGGTGCAACTGGGCCAGGCCGAAGCGCTCGGCATGCTCGATCACCATCAGGCTGGCGGCGGGCACGTCGACGCCGACCTCGATCACGGTGGTGGCCACCAGGAGCGGCAGGGCCCCGGCGGTGAACTGCGCCATCACGGCCGCCTTCTCCGCCGCCGGCAGCCGCCCGTGCAGCAGGCCCACCGGCGTGCCCGGCAGGGCGGCGCTCAGCTCGGCGTGGGTGGCGGTGGCGTTCTGCAGGTCGAGGTGCTCGCTGTCCTGCACCAGCGGGCAGACCCAGTAGACCTGGCGGCCCTGCTGCAGCGCCTGGCGCACGCGCGCCACCACCTGGGCCCGCTTGCCGTCGGCGAAGACGCGGGTGGCAATCGGCGTGCGCCCCGGCGGCAGCTCGTCCAGGGTGCTCACCGCCAGGTCGGCGTAGTACGTCATCGCCAGCGTGCGCGGGATCGGCGTGGCGCTCATCATCAGCAGGTGCGGCGCCAGCGGGGCGCCGGCCCCCGGCGGCGGATCGGCCGGCGACTTCCCCTGGGCCGGCGGCTGCAGGCCGGGGCGGCCGGGCGCCGGCCCCGGCAGCCTCTGCCGCAGCGCCAGCCGCTGCGCCACGCCGAAGCGGTGCTGCTCGTCGACGATGGCCAGGCCCAGGCGGGCGAAGCTCACGTCCTGCTGGATCACGGCCTGGGTGCCCACCACCAGCATCGCCGCGCCGGAGGCCACCTGCTCGACCATGGCCTGGCGCGCCTTGCCGCGGCGGCTGCCCGTGAGCCAGGCCACCGTCAGGCCCAGCGGCTCGAGCCAGCCCACGAGCTTGCGGAAGTGCTGCTCGGCCAGGATCTCGGTAGGCGCCATCAGCGCGCATTGCCAGCCCGCGCCGATGGCCACGGTGGCGGCCAGCGCGGCCACCACCGTCTTGCCCGAGCCGACATCGCCCTGCAGCAGCCGGTGCATCGGTTGCGGGCGCCGCAGGTCGGCCTCGATCTCGGCCACCACGCGCTGCTGGGCGGCGGTGAGCGCGAACGGCAGCACCTCCAGCAGCCGGCTGGCCAGGTCGGCCGGGCGGCGCGCCATCGCCGGGGCGGCCCGGCGGGCCCGGGCCGCCTGGGCCAGGCGCTGAGAGAGCTGCTGCGCCAGCAGTTCCTCCCACTTCAGGCGCTGCCAGGCCGGGTGGCTGCGGTCTTCCAGCATGGCCACCGGCGTGCCCGGGGCCGGGTGGTGCAGGGCCTGCAGGGCCTGGCGCAGCGGCGGCAGCCCCGCGGGGGCCAGGCCGGCGGGCAGCAGCTCGTCGAGCGGGGCGCGCGCCAGGGCCGAGGCCACCGCCTTGCGCAGGTAGGCCTGCGGCAGCTGGGCGCTGCCCGGGTAGACCGGCGTCAGCGACGGCGGCAGCGGCGCATCGGGCGCGACGACCCGGAACTCGGGGTGGACCATCTCGCGGCCGAAGAAGCCGCCGCGCACCTCGCCGCGCGCGCGCACGCACTGCCCCGCCGCCAGGGCCTTCTGCTGCGACGGGTAGAAATGCAGCAGCCGCAGCACCAGCTCGCCGCTGGCGTCGGCCAGATGCACCACCAGCTGGCGCCGGCCGCGCGTCTCGACCCGGCAATCCCGGACCACGCCCTGCACCTGCGCCGGCTCGCCTTCGCGCAGCCGGCCGATCGGCACCAGGCAGGTCTCGTCCACGTAGCGCAGCGGCAGGTGCAGCGCGAGGTCGATGTCGCGCACCAGGCCGAGCCTGTGCATCGCCCGCACGGGGGCCGGCAGCTTGTCGGCCCCGCGCCGCGCACCGGGCGGCGGGGGCTGGGTCGGCGCGGCGGGCGCCAGGGCGTGGGGCATGGAACAATTTTGGCCTCGCAGCGGTCCAGGCCCCAAGGCCTGATCCATGAACACCTCGCACCCGCCCCGCCCCGAACCCGGCGCCTCGCCCGAGTACACGCCCGCCGACTTCGATTTCGAGCTGCCGCCCGAGCTCATCGCCCAGCACCCCGCGCCCGAGCGCAGCGGCTCGCGGCTGCTCGACGGCCGCGGCCCGCTGCCGCTGGACCGCCGCTTCACCGAGCTGCCGGCCCTGCTGCAGCCGGGCGACCTGCTGGTGTTCAACGACACCCGCGTGATCAAGGCGCGCCTGCTGGGCGAGAAGCCCACCGGCGGCAGCGTCGAAGCCCTGGTCGAGCGCATCCTGCCCGGGCACGAGGTGCTGGCGCACCTGCGCGCGAGCAAGTCGCCGCGGCCGGGCACCCGGCTGCGCTTCGCCGGCGCCTTCGACGCCGAGGTGCTGGGCCGCGCCGGCCCCGAGGAGGCGCTGTTCCACCTGCGCCTGCCCGACGACCCGCTGGTGCTGCTGGACCGCCACGGCCATGTGCCGCTGCCGCCCTACATCACCCACGCCGACACGGCCGACGACGTGCAGCGCTACCAGACCGTCTTCGCGCGCCGGCCCGGCGCGGTGGCGGCGCCCACGGCCTCGCTGCACTTCGACGACGCGGTGCTGGCGGCGCTGCAGGCGCGCGGCGTGCGGCGCGTGGCCGTCACGCTGCACGTGGGCGCCGGCACCTTCCAGCCGGTGCGCGTGGAGCGCATCGCCCAGCACCGCATGCACAGCGAATGGTTCGAGGTCGGCGCCGAGGCGGTGGCCGCCATCGCCGCCGCGCAGGCCGCGGGGGGCCGCATCGTCGCGGCCGGCACCACCACGCTGCGCGCGCTCGAATCGGCGGCGCAGCGCGCGGGCGACGGCGCCCTGCAGCCCTGCAGCGGCGAGACCGATCTCTTCATCACGCCGGGCTTCCGCTTCCGCGTCGTCGACCGACTCGTGACCAACTTCCACCTGCCGCGCAGCACGCTGCTGATGCTGGTCAGCGCCTTCGCCGGCCACGCGCAGGTGCGATCGCTCTACCGCCACGCGGTGGAGGCGCGCTACCGCTTCTTCAGCTACGGCGATGCCATGCTGCTGGCGCGGGCCGGCACGTAAGACGGCGTCATCGCCCGGCCCGCAGCGGGGCTTCCGCGCGCGGCGCGCCCTGCGGCAATATCGCGCCACGATGGATGGCACCCGCGCCGGCGGCAGCTACCTGTACCTGCGCCACCGCTGGCCGGTGCGGCTGATGCACTGGATCAACGTGGTCGCGCTCACGGTGCTGCTGATGAGCGGGCTGATGATCTTCAACGCCCACCCGTCGCTGGCCTGGGGCGCGTCGTCCTACACCGGCCGGCCGGCCTGGCTCGAGATCACGGCCGGGCAGGGCGCCGACGGGCGCGACCGCGGCCTGACCCGCGTGCTGGGGCACACGATCGACACCACCGGCGTGCTCGGCCTGTCGCGCGACCGCAGCGGCATGCCCGAGGAGGTGGCGTTCCCGTGGTGGATGACGGTCCCGAGCGACTACTCGCTGGCCGACGCGCGCCGCTGGCACTTCTTCTTCGCCTGGGTCTTCGTGCTCAACGGCCTGGCCTTCGTGGCCTGGTCGATCGCCAGCGGCCACCTGCGGCGCGACCTGCTGCCCACGCGCGCCGACTGGGGCGGCATCGGCCGCTCGGTGCTCGACCACCTGCGCCTGCGCCACCCGCAGGGCGAGGCGGCGCGCCACTACAACGTGCTGCAGAAGCTGGCCTACCTGGGCGTGGTCTTCGGACTGCTGCCGCTGATGGTGCTGGCCGGCTGGGCCATGTCGCCCTGGATCGACTCGCTGTGGCCGGGCTGGGTGGCGGTGCTGGGCGGCCGGCAGTCGGCGCGCAGCGAGCACTTCGTCATCGCCTGGCTGCTGGTGGCCTTCGTCGGCATCCACGTCTTCGAGGTCATCGTCAGCGGGCTGTGGAACCACCTGCGCTCGATGGTCACCGGCCGCTACCGCATCACGCCCGTGGCGCCGCAGGCCGCGCCCCGGGCAGCGGCCGAGAAGCGGGCCCGGGCATGAGGCCGCCCAAAGTGCCGAAACTGCCGAAACTGCCGAGACTTCCTAAAGCGCCGAAGGCCCCGCAGCGCCGGCTGGCGGCCTCGCCCGAGGCGCTGCGCAAGCGCCGCTTCCTGCGTGGCGCGCTCGGCCTGGGCAGCGGGCTGCTGCTGGGCGGCTGCGACCGCCTCAACGACAGCCCCGCGTTCACCCGGCTGCTGTCCAGTGCCGAGGCGCTGAACCTGGGCCTGCGCGACGCGGTGGGCGGCGCGCGGGTGACGATGGCGCAGGAGTTCACCGCGGCCGATCTCTCGCCCAGCTTCCGCGGCAACGGCAACACCGACCCCGACGGCGCCGGCTACCAGGCGCTGCGCGCCGGCGGCTTCGCCGACTGGCGGCTGCACGTCGACGGCCTGGTGCAGGCGCCGGCGCTGCTGTCGCTGGCCGACCTGAAGGCCATGCCCAGCCGCACCCAGATCACGCGCCACGACTGCGTCGAGGGCTGGAGCGCCATCGGCCAGTGGACGGGCGTGCCACTGGCGCAGGTGATGGCGCGGGTGCGGCCCACGGCCGCGGCGCGCTTCCTGGTGTTCCACTGCGCCGACACCTTCAGCGACGGCGGCGCCGCCGTGCCCTACTACGAGAGCATCGACCTGCACGACGCCTACCACCCGCAGACCCTGCTGGCCTGGGGCCTCAACGGCCAGGACCTGCCGGTGACCAACGGCGCGCCGCTGCGCCTGCGGGTGGAGCGGCAACTGGGCTACAAGCAGGCCAAGTACCTGATGCGGATCGAGCTGGTGGCCGATTTCGCCGCCATCGGCGGCGGCCACGGCGGCTACTGGGAAGACCAGGGCTACCAGTGGTATGCGGGCATCTGAGCGCGCCTGACGCCGGCAAGCCGAGGCCCAACGTCAAGCCGCCAGGGCCCGGCCCTGGGGTATGGAGTGCAATTTCAGCGGCCCGGGCCTGGCACCTGCCATCGATGTCCTCGTACTTCCTACGTTAGGTCTCGGCATCCGGCGACGATGCGTCCGGTACGGACTTCCGGTACTGACATCCGGTACCATGCGCCGATGAAACGCGCCCACCAGAAGACCCTTGAACGGGTCTTCGCTCACCCGACCAGCGCGAACATCGCCTGGAAGGACATCGAAGCCCTGCTGACAGGGCTTGGCGCAAAGGTCAGCGAGCGCGAAGGCAGTCGCGTCGCTGTGGTGCTCTTCAACGAGGTGCGCGTCTTTCACAGGCCCCTTCCGTCGGCGAAAACCGACAAGGGTGCAGTGGTGTCCGTGAGGAAGTGGCTCGAGCAACATGGAGTGAGGCCATGAACGTGATGACGGTC
>JAGWMW010000209.1 GCA_028871575.1 Burkholderiales bacterium
TTCTTCCTGCTCGTGATCAACGTCATCTACGCCTTCTTCGACACCTTCGCCATCGTCGACGCCACCACCCGCGGCGGCCCGGGCCGGGAGACCGCGATCCTGGTCTACAAGGTCTACTACGACGGCTTCAAGGCGCTCGACCTGGGCGGCTCGGCGGCGCAGTCGGTGGTGCTGATGGCCGTGGTGGTGGGGCTGACGGTGCTGCAGTTCCGCTGGGTCGAGAAGAAGGTCCAGTACTGAAGCCCCGGCTGCCCGCCATGGTCGAACGCCGCCCTGCCCTGACGCTGCTGGCCCACCTGGTGCTCCTGCTGGGGGTGCTGGTGGTCGCCTTCCCGGTCTACGTGACCTTCATCGCCTCGACCCAGACCACGCAGGACATCGTGACCTCCACGCCGATGTCGCTGCTGCCGGGCGGGCACTTCCTGCAGACCTACCGACTGGCCCTGTTCGGCGGCGAGGGCAGCTACGGCAACAAGGTCGCCCCGGCCCTGCCGATGCTGCGCGTCAGCCTGATCAGTGCGCTGCTGATCACGGTGGGCAAGATCGCGATCTCGCTGCTCTCGGCCTTCGCCTTCGTCTACTTCCGCTTCCCCGGCCGCGGGCTGTGCTTCTGGATGGTGTTCGTGACCCTGATGCTGCCGGTGGAGGTGCGCATCGGCCCCACCTACCAGGTGGCGGCCGATCTCCACCTGCTCAACAGCTACGCCGGCCTGGCCTTGCCGCTGATCGCCTCGGCCACCGCCACCTTCCTGTACCGCCAGTTCTTCCTCACCGTGCCGGACGAGCTGACCGAGGCCGCGCGCATCGACGGCGCGGGCCCGCTGCGCTTCTTCATCGACATCCTGCTGCCGCTGTCGGCCACCAGCACCGCGGCGCTGTTCGTGATCCAGTTCATCTACGGCTGGAACCAGTACCTGTGGCCGCTGCTCGTGAGCACCGACTCGTCGATGTACCCGATCGTGATGGGCATCAACCAGATGTTCACCGGCGGCGACGCGCAAAACGAGTGGAGCGTGATCATGGCCACCGCGATGCTGGCCATGCTGCCGCCGGCGCTGGTGGTGCTGCTGATGCAGAAGTGGTTCGTGCGCGGCCTGGTGGACACCGAGAAATGAGGCCGCGCCGCGGCCCACCCCCGAACCGGAACCTTGCGAGCCCATGGGCGCCATCACACTGAGAAACGTCGCCAAGACCTACGGCCACGGCGCCCGGGCCGTGGCCGTCATCCACGGCGTCAGCGCCGAGATCGCCGACGGCGAGTTCATCGTCATCGTCGGGCCCAGCGGCTGCGGCAAGAGCACGCTGCTGCGCATGGTGGCCGGGCTGGAGGAGATCAGCGGCGGCGAGATCGCCATCGGCGGGCGCGTCGTCAACGACATCGAGCCGGCCGAGCGCGACATCGCGATGGTGTTCCAGAACTACGCCCTGTACCCGCACATGAGCGTGTACGACAACATGGCCTACGGCCTGAAGATCGCCAGGCTGCCGCGGGCCGAGATCGAGGCCCGGGTGCAGAAGGCGGCCGGCATCCTCGAGCTCGGCGCGCTGCTCGAGCGCAAGCCGCGCCAGCTCTCCGGCGGGCAGCGCCAGCGCGTGGCCATGGGCCGCGCCATCGTGCGCCAGCCGCAGGTGTTCCTGTTCGACGAGCCCCTGTCCAACCTCGATGCCAAGCTGCGCGCCGGCACGCGGCTGGAGATCCAGAAGCTGCACGCCGAGCTCGGCGTGACCTCGCTCTTCGTCACCCACGACCAGGTCGAGGCGATGACGCTGGGCCAGCGCCTGATCGTGATGAACGCCGGCCGCATCGAGCAGATCGGCACGCCCGAGCAGATCTACCTGCGGCCGGCCAGCACCTTCGTCGCCGGCTTCATCGGCTCGCCGCCGATGAACCTCCTGCCGGGCCGGGCGCAGGGGCTGCAGTTCGACGCCGGCGGCACGGCGCTGGCCCTGCCCGCGCCGGCGCCGCCGGCCGCGGCGCTGACCCTGGGCGTGCGGCCCGAGCATGCCCAGCTCGACCCGGCCGGCCCCTGGCCGCTGCGGGTCGAGATGATCGAGATGCTGGGCGCCGAGCGGCTGCTGCACGGCCGCCTGGGCAGCGCGCCCTTCACGCTGCGCGTGGACGCCACGCTGGCCGCGCCGCGCGTGGGCGAGCAGGTGCCGGTGCGGGTGCCGGCCGAGCATCTGCACTGGTTCGACGCCGGCACGGGGCAGCGCGCATGACGCCCGAGGCCCTGCCCCGGCCCCCGGCCGAGCCCCTGCCCGCGGCCTGGCCGTTGCCGCTGTGGATCGCCCACCGCGGCGCCGGACGGCTGGCGCCCGAGAACACCCTGGCTGCGTTCCGCCTGGGGGCGGCCCATGGCTACCGCGCCTTCGAGTGCGACGTCAAGCTCAGCGCCGACGGCCAGCCCTTCCTGCTCCACGACACCCGGCTCGACCGCACCACCCCCGAGCGCGGCCCGGCCGGCGACCGGCCCTGGGCCGAGCTGTCGCGGCTGGACGCCGGCGGCTGGCACGGCCGCGCCTACGCCGGCGAGCCGCTGCCGCATCTCGATGCGATCGTGCGCTTCGTGCAGCGCAACGGCTACGCGCTGAACCTCGAGATCAAGCCCACCCCCGGCCTCGAGCAGGCCACCGGCACGGCGGTGGCCGAGGCGTGCCGCCGCCTGTACCGGGGCTGCGCGGCGCCGCTGCTGTTGAGCTCGTTCCGGCCCGAGGCGCTGCAGGCCGCGCAAGCCGCCGCGCCCGAGATCCCGCGCGCGCTGCTGCTCGACCGGCTCTGGCCGGGCTGGCCCGGCGTGGCCCGCGCGCTGGCCTGCGTGGCGGTGGTCACCGACTACGCCCTGATGGACGCGGCGCTGCGGGCGCAGCTGCACGCCCAGGGCCTGCGCGCGCTGTGTTACACCGTCAACGACCCGGCCGAGGCGCGGCGCCTGCTGGGCCTGGGCATCGACGGCCTGATCACCGACGCGGTGGACCGCTTCTCGCCGCAGGCCGGCCCGCAGGTCTTCGACTGAAGCCGGCACTCCCCCCCAGTCACGGGGGAGGGTTCTCCACACCCTTTGCGCGGCAGGCCTTTTGGCCTGCGCCAGGCCGCCGACGCCTCATCATTGTGAGGCTGACGCGAAACTGACAGCCGGGCCGATCTGCCGCGGTGGTCCTGGGCGCGTCGGCCCCAAGGCACAACCTTCCCCCACAGGAGTTCGTTCATGCGCAGTCGAGATCTTCCCCGTTCCCTGATGACCGCGGTGGCCCTGGCCGCCACGCTCGCGCTGGCACCCGCCGCCCGCGCCGAGCGCCCCGCCCCGGCCCCGCAGGACATGGGCGCCACGCCAGCCGCCACCACGATGACGGTGTCGATCGTGCTGAAGGTGCGCGACCCCGAGGCGCTGGACGAATTCATCGCCGACACCGTCAACCCCGACAGCGGGCGCTACCACCGCTTCCTCAGCGTGGAGCAGTTCCGCGACCGCTTCGCCCCCAGCGACGGGCAGATCCGGCGCGTGACCCGCTACCTCCAGGGCCTGGGCATCAGCGTGGACGAGGTCTACGCCAACCACCTGATCATCAAGGCCACCGGCACCGCGGCGCAGTTCAGCCAGGCCTTCTCGACCAGCCTGCGCGACTACGACGACGACCACGGCAAGCGCTTCCACCGGCCCGACAGCGAGCCGCGCGTGCCCGACCTGCTGCAGGACCTGGTGCTGTACGTGGCCGGCCTGAACACCCAGTCGTCGCAGTTCCACCCGCGCTCGACCAACGCCCAGGCCCTGCGCGCGCGCCTGGGCCAGGCGCTGCCCGCGGTCGTGCTGCCCTCGGGCAACGGCACCGCCACCGGCGTGCCCGGCAGCTTCACCACCGGCGACGTGGCCGGCTTCTACGGCGTCAACCCGCTCTACGCCAAGGGCTACACCGGCAAGGGCATGACGGTGGGCATCGCGACGCTGGCCGACTTCGTGCCCGCCGATGCGTACACCTACTGGAGCTCGATCGGCCAGGCCGTCAAGCCCAACCGCATCACGCAGGTGCGGGTCGACGGCGGGGGCATGCTGTCGGGCGCCGCCGGCTCGGGCGAGACCAGCCTCGACGTCGAGCAGTCGGGCGGCCTGGCCCCCGATGCCGACATCGTGGTCTACGACGCGCCGAACACCGAGGCCGGCTTCATCGACGTCTTCTACAAGGCCGTGGCCGACAACAAGGTCGACACGCTCTCGGTGAGCTGGGGCTCGCCCGAGATCTACAACTTCAACATCCCCGGCGTCTCCACCGACACCCGGCCGGTGCTGGTGGCCTACCACCAGGCCTTCGCCGAGGCCGCGGCGCAGGGCATCTCGGCCTTCGCCGCCGCCGGCGATTCGGGCGCCTACGACACCAACCGCAGCCTGCCGGCACCGCAGTACTCGAGCATCCTCACCGCCGACTCGCCGGCCTCCGACCCGTACATCGTGGCCGCCGGCGGCACCACGGTGCCGGGCACGATCACGCTGGGCCGCTTCTCGGCACCGATCCCGACCGAGCAGGTCTGGGGCTGGGACTACCTGGCCCCGTTCTGCAGCAGCCTGGGCCTGGACAACAACGCCTGCGGCATCTACTCGGTGGGCGGCGGCGGCGGCGTGAGCGTGTTCTGGCCGCGGCCGGCCTACCAGCGCGACGTGCCCGGCATTCGCCGCAGCGAGCCGAACCAGATCTGGACCTACTACCCGAAGTACCCGGACACCAGCGTGCAGCAGTACCTGTACACGGTGCCGGCGAACGTGAAGGGCCGCAACCTGCCCGACGTGTCGCTGAACTCGGACCCCTTCACCGGCTACCTGGTCTACTCCAGCACCGATGGGGGCTGGCTCACCGGCTACGGCGGCACCAGTTTCGCGGCCCCGCAGCTCAACGGCATCTTCGCCCTGGTGGCGCAGGCCAAGGGCTCGCGACTGGGCCTGCTGCAGCCGCAGCTCTACGGCCTGGGCCGTGGCCAGCGCGGCGACGACGGTGGCCGCAACACCGGCAACGCCAGCCCGGGCGTGGTGGACGTGGTCGGCGGCGACAACTGGTTCTACACCGGCATCCCGGGCTACGAGCCGGGGGCCGGCCTGGGCACCATCAACGCCGCCGCGCTGGTGCGTGCGCTGCCCGGCCGCCGCAACGACGACTAACTAGACCGTCGTCGGCCGCACCTCGGCCTCGACGCCCAGCCACTGGGAGTCGTGCTCGAGTTGCGGCAGCATGCGCAGCCGTCGCACCAGCGGCAGCCGCCAGGCGACCAGCGCCAGCAGCAGCGACACCGCGCCGGCGAACAGCAGGGCCGAGCGCAGCCCGGCGTGCTGGCCCAGCCAGCCGCCGAGCAGCGCACCCGGGGCGGCGGGCAGCAGCGTGAGCCAGCGCATGGTGCTGGTCATGCGGCCGAGCAGCGGCTCGGGCGTGACCGACTGGCGCAAGGCCAGGAAGTTGATGAAGATGAACACCGCCCCGGCAGAGAAGCTCATCAGCATCCAGGCGAAGGCGGCCACGCCCCAGGCCCCCAGCGGTGCCAGCGCCAGCAGCAGCCAGCCGCTGGCGCAGATCGCGTAGCCCAGCACCAGGCAGGGGCCCGGCCCCAGGGCCTGGCTGATGCGGCGGCCGAACACGCTGCCGCCGATGGTGCCCAGGCCCACGCCCATGTAGCACAGGCCCACCGCCTGCTCCGACAGGCCCAGCACCCGGGTCGCGAACAGGATCTGCACCGTCATCGCCGCGTAGTGGCTCATCTGCC
>JAGWMW010000210.1 GCA_028871575.1 Burkholderiales bacterium
CAGCGGCACCAGCACCTTCTCGGCCGCGCGGTACTTGGCCGCCAGCACCGCGAAGACGCAGGCGAACACGAGCGAGCAGCCCAGGGCCAGGAACATGCGCAGCGTCGTGCGCATCAGGTAGTAGGGCAGCACCACCGGGTCCAGCGTCAGCGGCAGCGCGTCGCCCACCTGGTAGGGCCGCGCCATCTGCGAGCCGCCCCAGGCGGCCAGCGCCAGCAGCGCCAGCACCAGCGGCAGCAGCGCCCAGTCCCAGCGGTTGCCGCCGGCCTCGACCACCTGGCGCGGAAAGAAGGGCTTGTTGAACATGGGTCGGGGGGCGGAGGGTCGGGGCGCTGCGTCGCGCGGCGGATTGTGGCCGCACGCCGGGTCAGGGGCGTGACGGTTCAGGCGCTAGCATGGGCCGCGCCCGCCGGCGGGCCGACCGGCCCGCGCCGCGCCGCGCACGCCGGCCGCCCCGGCCGTTCCGGCCTTCCCGGCCGCCCCTGCCCACCCCAGGTGACGCCCCCATGACTTCCCTGTCCCCGCGTTTCCTCAGCCTGGCCGCGGCCGGCCCCGAGACCCCTGCCGACTGCGCGGCCGAGCTGGCAGCGGGGCTGCAGGCGCAGCCGGCGCAGGTGGCGCCGAAGTACTTCTACGACGCGCTGGGCTCGGCGCTGTTCACGGCGATCACGGAGCTGCCCGAGTACTACCCCACGCGCACCGAGGCCGCGATCCTGCAGGCGCACGGCGGCGAGATCGCCGCGGCGCTGCAGGCCGCCCTGCCGGTCGGCTTCGACTTCGTCGACCTCGGCGCCGGCGACGGCGCCAAGGCGGCCGCGCTGTTCGAGCGGCTGGCCCCGGGCCGCTACATCGCGGTCGACATCTCCGAGGGCTACCTGCGCCAGGCCCTGCAGGCGCTGCAGCGGCGGTTCCCGGCCCTGCCGATGGTCGGCGTGGGGCTGGACTTCGCGGCCCGGCTGGCCCTGCCCGAAGGCCTGCCCGCGGGCCCGGCGCTGGTGTTCTACCCCGGCTCGAGCATCGGCAACTTCGCGCCGCCCGAGGCGCTGCGGCTGCTGCGCCAGGCGCGCGCGCTGGCCGGCGGCGGCGCGCTGCTGATCGGGGCCGACCTGGTCAAGCCCGTGGCCGTGCTGGAGGCGGCCTACGACGACGCGCTGGGCGTCACCGCGGCCTTCAACCGCAACCTGCTCAGCCACGTCAACCGGCGGCTGGGCAGCGATTTCGCGCTCGCCGACTGGTCGCACGTGGCGCTGTTCAACGCCGCCGAGTCGCGCATCGAGATGCACCTGCAGGCCCGCCGCGCGCTGACCGTGCGCTGGCCCGCGGGCGAGCGCCGCTTTAAGGCCGGCGAGCGCATCCACACCGAGAGCTCGTACAAGTGGACGCCCCCGGCCTTCGAGGCCCTGCTGCGCGAGGCCGGCTGGCCCGAGGTGCGCCGCTGGTGCGACCCGCGCGAGTGGTTCGGCGTGTTCGTGGCGACCGGCTGACGCCGGCCCCGGGGTCCGCCGGGGGGGCGCTGCCTAGAATCCCGCATGAGCTTCGTCCATCTGCGCGTCCACACCGAATACTCCGTCGTCGACGGCATGCTGCGCCTGGATGCGGCGGCCGCGGCGGCGCAGGCCGACGGCCAGCCGGCGCTGGCCATCACCGACCTCAACAACCTCTTCGGCGCCGTCAAGTTCTACCGCGCCTGCCGCGGCGCGGGCGTCAAGCCGCTGCTGGGCGTGGATGCGCTGATGGAGCCCGTGCCGGGCGCGGGCGGGTCCGATCGCCAGCCCAGCCGGCTGCTGCTGCTGGCCCAGAACCGCGAGGGCTACCTCCACCTGTGCGAGCTGCTGTCGCGCGCCTGGGTGAGCAACGCCCAGCGCTCGCAGGCCTGGCTGAAGTGGAGCTGGCTGCACGAGCTCGGCGCCGGCCTGATCGCGCTGTCGGGCGCCGACGGCGGCCACGTCGGGCAGGCCCTGCTGGCCGGAGACACCGACCGCGCCGAGGCCGCGGCCCGGCAGCTCGCGGCGCTGTTCCCGGGCCGCTGCTACCTCGAGCTGCAGCGCGCCGGCCAGCCCGGCAACGAAGCCCAGGTGCGCGGCGCCGTGGCGCTGGCCGCGCGGCTGGGCCTGCCGGTGGTGGCCACGCACCCGGTGCAGTTCCTGCAGGCCGAGGACTTCGATGCCCACGAGGCGCGGGTGTGCATCGCCGAGGGCGAGCTGCTGGCCAACCCCCGGCGCGTCAAGCGCTTCACGCGCGAGCAGTACTTCAAGACCGCGGCCGAGATGGCGGCGCTGTTCGCCGACCTGCCCTCGGCGCTGGCCAACGCGGTGGAGATCGCGCGCCGCTGCAACCTCAGCCTGGTGCTGGACCAGCCGCAGCTGCCCGACTTCCCCACGCCCGAGGAGGGCGGCGTGCGCGTGCCGATCGAGGCCTACTTCCGCCAGGCCTCGCAGGCCGGGCTGGAGCGGCGGCTGGCCGCGCTGTACCCCGAGCCGGCCGCGCGCCAGAGCCAGCGCCCGCGCTACGAGGCCCGCCTGGCCTTCGAGCTCGACACCATCGTGAAGATGGGCTTCCCGGGCTACTTCCTGATCGTCTCCGACTTCATCGTCTGGGCCAAGGAGCATGGCTGCCCGGTGGGCCCGGGGCGCGGCTCGGGCGCGGGTTCGCTGGTGGCCTATGCGCTGTTCATCACCGACCTCGACCCGCTGCAGTACCAGCTGCTGTTCGAGCGCTTCCTCAACCCCGAGCGGGTGTCGATGCCCGACTTCGACATCGACTTCTGCCAGGCCAACCGCGACCGCGTGATCGAGTACGTCAAGGCCAAGTACGGGCGCGAGGCGGTGAGCCAGATCGCCACCTTCGGCACCCTGGCCAGCAAGGCTGCGCTGCGCGACGTGGGCCGGGTGCTGGGCATGGGCTACGGCCAGGTCGACGGCGTGGCCAAGCTCGTGCCCGGGCTGCCGGGCAAGACCTACACGCTGGCGCGGCTGCCCGAGCCGCCGCAGCTGCCCGACCCCGGCCTGGTCTACGTGCGCAAGGAGGTGCCCGAGCTCGAGCAGCGCGAGGCGGCCGAGGAAGAGGTGGCCGAGCTGCTGAGCCTGGCCACGCGGGTCGAGGGCCTGGTGCGCAACGTCGGCATGCATGCCGGCGGCGTGCTCATCGCGCCGGGCCGGATCACCGACTTCTGCCCGCTGTACCAGCAGCCCGGCAGCGACAGCGCGGTGAGCCAGTTCGACAAGGACGACGTGGAGGCCATCGGCCTGGTCAAGTTCGACTTCCTGGGCCTGGCCACGCTGACCATCCTGGAGCTGGCCAAGGGCTACATCCGCGGCCGCCGCCCCGGCCGCGCCGACTTCGACTACGGGGGCCTGCCGCTGGACGACCCCAGGGTCTACCAGCTCTTCGCCGAGGGCCGCACCGAGGCCGTGTTCCAGTTCGAAAGCCGCGGCATGCAGGGCATGCTGCGCGACGCGCGGCCCTCGCGGCTGGAAGACCTGATCGCGCTCAACGCGATGTTCCGCCCCGGGCCGATGGAGCACATCCCGTCCTTCTGCGCACGCAAGAACGGCCGGGAGGCCATCGAATACCCGCACCCGCTGCTGGCCCCGGTGCTGGAGGAGACCTATGGCATCTTCGTCTACCAGGAGCAGGTGATGCAGGCCGCGCAGGTGCTGGGCGGCTACAGCCTGGGCGGCGCCGACCTGCTGCGCCGCGCGATGGGCAAGAAGAAGGCCGAGGAGATGGCCCGCCACCGGGCGATCTTCCGCGACGGCGCGGCGCGCCAGGGCATCGCGGCGCAGAAGGCCGACGAGGTCTTCGACCTGATGGAGAAGTTCGCCGGCTACGGCTTCAACAAGAGCCACGCCGCTGCGTACTCGCTGCTGGCCTACCACACGGCCTGGCTGAAGGTGCATTGCACGGCCGAGTTCTATGCCGCCAACATGACGGTGGAGGCCGACAACACCGACAAGCTCAAGGTGCTGCTGGCCGATGCCAGGCAGTCCGGCCTGCGCTTCGAGCCGCCCGACATCAACCGGGGCACGGCGCGCTTCGAGCCCATCGACGACCGCACCGTGCGCTACGGCCTGGCGGCGGTGAAGGGCACCGGGGCCGGTGCGATCGAGGCCCTCGTCGCCGCGCGCGAGGGCCGCGGCCCTCGCGAGGGCGCCGGCGGCGGGCCCTTCCGCAGCCTGTTCGACTTCTGCGCCCGCGTCGACCGCAGGGCGGTGAACAAGCGCGCCGTCGAGGCCCTGGTGAAGGCCGGTGCCTTCGATGCGCTGCATCCCGACCGCGCGGCGCTGCTGGCCAGCGTGGGCCTGGCCTTCGACTGGGCCGAGACGCAGGAGGCCAATGCGCTGCAGGCCGGGCTGTTCGACGATGGCGGGCCGGGCGAGGGCCATGGCAGCAGCGCCCAGGAGCCGGCCCTGGTGCACACCGCGGCCTGGGACCTGCGCGAGCGGCTGCTGCAGGAGAAGGCGGCGCTGGGCTACTACCTCTCGGGCCACCTCTTCGACGCCTGGCGCGACGAGGTGCGCCGCTTCGCCAGCCGCGCCATCGCCGACCTGGTCGACAGCCGCGAGCCGCAGCTGCTGGCCGGCCTCGTCACCGACCCGCGCAGCGTCAACGGCGCGCGCGGCCGGGTCTGCATCTTCAAGCTCGACGACGGCAGCGAGACGATCGAGGCGGTGGTGCCCGACGAACTGCTCGAGGGCCGGCGCGAGTGGGTGCAGGAGGACCAGCTGATCGTCGTGCAGGGCCGGCTGCAGCCCGATCGCTTCTCGGGCGGCCTGCGCCTGAACGTGACGCAGCTGTGGGACCTGGCGGCGGCCCGTGCGCGCTTCGGCCGCTGGCTGGCAGTGGAGATCGACGCCGACCTGCCGCCGGTGGGCGACGTGCTGCGGCTGTGGCCCGCGCGCGTGCTGCAGACCGACGAGGGCGAGCTGCGGCAGGGCCTGCCGATCCGGCTGCGGCTGCAGCGCAGCAACGCCAGCGCCGAGATCGAGCTCGGCGACGGAGCCCGGTTCTGGCCCTGCGAGGAAGCCCTGGGGCGCTGGCGCAGCATCGCCCGTGCCGGCGCGGCAAAGATTGTGTACGAATGAAAACGCCGGGCCGCCCTGCCATCCGCCGGCGGCCCAGCGGCGTTACAAGGGCGCCTTCCACTGCCTAGAGGTCTCCCATGAAGCGAATGCTCGTTGCCGCCGCGCTGGCCACCCCGCTGCTCGCGGCCCTGCCGGCCCGCGCCGCCGACGTCGGCGTTTCAGTGTCGATCAGCCAGCCCGGCGTCTATGGCCGCATCGACATCGGCCGCTTCCCGCAGCCCGAGCTGGTGCTGCCGCAGCCGGTGCTGATCCAGGCCGCGCCGGTGCCGGTGCAGCCGGTGTACATGTGGGTGCCGCCGGGCCAGCGCGCGCACTGGGCCCGCTACTGCGGCCAGTACCGGGCCTGCGGCGTGCCGGTGTACTTCGTGCGCGACCAGTGGTACGAGCAGCGCGTGCGGCCGCACGAGCATGACCGCGACGAGCGCCGCGGCGACTGGCGTCGCGACCACCGCGACGAGTGGCGCGACGGCGGTGACCGTCGCGACCACGGGCGCGGCGACGGCCGGGGTCACGGCGACCACGGCGACCACGGGGACCACGGCGACTGAGCCACCGCCGGCCCCGGCGCTAGAGTCGGGGCATGTACGAGACGCCGCTCACCGCGCTGGTTCTCAGCGGCGGCGGGGCCCGGGCGGCGTACCAGGTGGG
>JAGWMW010000012.1 GCA_028871575.1 Burkholderiales bacterium
CGTGCAAACCCGCGCCGTGCCGGACGGCGGCGCATCATTGCGGCGCATCGCTGCGGCGCAGCGATGCCGCGCGCCGCCGGCGTCGCCGCCCCGGCGCCTGTGACCGGGACGGATCTGGCGTTAGCATCGGCAGCCACACCGCGCACCCGAGCACCGAAGGAAGCCCCGCGCCATGGCAGCACGACAGCAATCTCCCCGGCGGCCGAACCCCTGCGCGCCGGCCCGGGCCGGCAGGGCTGCGGCCCTGGGCGCCGCGGCCCGCCTCGGCGCGCTCGGGATGCTGGCCGTGCTCGCCGGGCCGGCCTGGGCCGGCCCGGCCGCGGCCCAGCCCGTCGACCGGCCCTGTCCGACCGGGGTGCCGCGCATCGTGCTGTGGCAGACCGGGGCCATCACGCTCGACGGCAGGAAGGTCCAGCCCAAGGACATCGGCCCGGCGCTGGTCGCGCACGATCCCATCCCCGCCGAGGTCTGCTTCGCGCAGGACGGCACGGGCGAACCCGCGGGCGAGCAGGCCGGGGATCTGGGCAATGCGCTGGAATCGCTGACGTTCCTGAAGATCAAGCTGTCGATCTACACCGGCAGCGATTTCATGCGGCGCATCGGCAGCTACGGCGACGCCGCGGCGCCGAAGTGACGGGCGGCGGCGGCGCGACTCCGCTGCCCGCTGCCGGCCGCTAGCGGGCCTGGCCCGCCCCGCGCGGCTTCGCGGGGCCCTCGATCGGCGCCGTCGCGCTCGCCTGCCCGGGGATCCGCGCCGCCGCGCGCGCGAACTCGCGCATCAGTTCGTCGGCCGCCGGCGTCGGCGGCACGCCGCGCTGCTGGAACAGCGCCACTTCGTAGACCGGCATGGCATCGCGCAAGGCGAGCGCGACCAGGCTCTCGCGCATCAGACCGCTGCGCGCGAGCACGGCCGGCACCATGGCCAGGCAGTCGGTGCCGGCCACCAGCGCCACGGTGTCGAACAGGCCGTCGGTATGCAGGGCGATGCGCGGTGCGCCGAGGCCGGCCAGTTCGAACGCGTCGTGGATGCCGCCGCCGGGCAGGCCCCGGGGCCCGCCGCTGACGAAGCTCGCATCGCCCAGCGCCTCCAGCGCCAGCGCGCCCGCCAGCGGATGGCCGCGGCGCGCGACGATGACCATCTCGCTGCGCAGCAGCGCCTGCGGCAGCAGCTGCTGGTCTGCGGCGCCCGGGGGGACGGGGCAGATCACGAAATCGAACTGCCCCTCGCGCAGCGGGCCGGCGAGCGTGTGATACAGGCCGCTGCGGCTGTGCAGCGATACCTGCGGATAGCGATGGCGGAACTGCTGCACCGCCATCGGCGCGAGCAGGATGGACGCGGCCACCGAGATGCCGTAGGCCACGCGGCCGCGGCGGTCGCCGCTCAGCTGGGCGACCGCATCGCGGGCCCGGTCCGCCTCGGCGACGATGCGCTGGGCATGCTCGATGAGCCTGCGGCCGGCTTCGGTCGGCCGCACGCCGCGGGCATGGCGGTCGAACAGGGCTGCGCCGAGATCGGCCTCGAGACGGCCCAGGGATCGCGTCAGCGCCGGCTGCGTTTGGCCGCTGGCGCGCGCGGCGGCGTGCAGGCTGCCATGGCGGGCCAGCGCGAGCAGGTCGTGCAACTGCTGCAGCGTCATCGGCGATGCCGTTTCGTCATCCGAGCGTCGATTCTGCTATTTGTCCCGGCCGCACGCCGCCGCTACAGTCGGCCGCCTTGCCCCCCGCTTCCCGGAGACCGGAATCATGATCGAGAGCCCAGACCGACGGTTCAGGCTGCAGCAGGCGGCTGCACTCGCCCTGGCGGGGACGCTGTTCGACGCGCGCGCGCAGGGCCCCGAGATCCACGTGCTCTGCGGCTTCGCGCCTGGCGGCAGCGTCGACGGCCTGGCGCGCATGGCGGCCGACGTGGTCGGGCCGCTGCTCGGCGGCCGCGCCATCGTCGAGAACGTCTCGGGCGCCAGCGGACGCATCGCGATCGAGCGCGTCAAGGCCGCCGCGCCCGACGGCGCGACCCTGGTCGTCGCGCCGCAGGGACCGATGACCTTGTTCCCCTACGTCTTCAAGCACCTGCGTTTCGACCCGGCGCGGGACTTCACGCCGCTGGCGCGCATGGCGGTGGGCGACTTCGCGCTCAGCACCGGACCGCTCACCGGCGCCAAGTCGGTGGCCGAGTTCCGGGCCTGGGTGCTGGCCCACCCGGTGCAGGCCAATTTCGGCTCGCCCGGCGCCGGCACCTTGCCCCATTTCGTCGGCCTGCGCGTGGCCAGCGCGCTCGGAATCCACCTGACCCAGGTGCCCTACCGCGGCTCGATGCTGTCGATGAACGACCTCGCGGCCGGCACCCTGGCCGCGGTGGTCTCGCCGGTGACCGAGGCGATGGCGTTGCACAAGGCCGGCCGCGTGCGCATCCTCGCCACCGCCAGCATCCGGCGCACGCCCTTCGTCGATGACGTGCCGACGCTGAAGGAGCTCGGCTACGACGTCGACGTGCCGCTGTGGTACGGACTCTGGGGCCCGGCAGGGATGCCGCCGGCCCTGGTCGAGAAGATCAACCGCGGCCTGGCCCAGGCGCAGGCGACACCGGCGCTGAAGTCGCGCCTGGCGCTGCTGGGCCTGGAGCCGGGTCCGATGACGAGCGCCGAGATGGTGGTGCTGCGCAACCGCGAGGCGGCGATGTGGAAGCCCATCGTCGCCGCCTCCGGATTCAAGCCCAACGACTGAGCAAGGGTTCGCATGACCGCCCCGCGGCGCCCGAATTTCGTCTACATCGTCGCCGATGACCTCGGCTATGCCGACCTCGGCTGCTACGGCGGGCGGCCGGCGCGCTTCGGCGCCGTCGCGCCGGTGATCGACGCCATGGCCGCGCGCGGCATGCGCTTCACGCGCGGCTACGCGAATTCGCCGGTGTGCTCGCCGACGCGTTTCGCGCTCATGACCGCGCGCTGGCAATACCGGCTGCGCGGCGCCGCCGACGAGCCCATCAACAGCCGCAGCCGCGGCAGCGACGTGCTCGGCCTGCCGCCGGCGCATCCGACGCTGCCATCGCTGCTGCGCGGCGCCGGCTACCGCACGGCGCTGGCCGGCAAATGGCATCTGGGCTATCCGCCGCATTTCGGCCCGCTGCGCTCGGGCTACGAGGAATTCTTCGGCCCGATGTCGGGCGGCGTCGACTACTTCAGCCATCACAGCAGCGCCGGCGTGCACGACCTCTGGGAGGGCGAGGCCGAGGTCGAACGCCAGGGCTACCTCACCGACCTCATCACCGAACGCGCCGAGGACTGGCTCGGCCGCGTCGCCGCGGCCGGCGCGCCCTTCTTCCTGAGCCTGCATTACACGGCGCCGCACTGGCCCTGGGAGACACGCGACGACGCCGCGCTGGTCGAGGAGGTGCGGCGCAACCTGTTCCACCTGCATGGCGGCAGCATCCATGTCTACCAGCGCATGATCCACCACATGGACGAGGGCATCGGGCGCGTGCTCGCGGCGCTCGAACGCGCCGGCGCCGCCGACGACACGCTGGTCGTCTTCACGAGCGACAACGGCGGCGAGCGCTACTCCGACAACTGGCCGCTGGTGGGCGGCAAGATGGACCTCACCGAGGGCGGCATCCGCGTGCCCTGGGTCGCGCAATGGCCCGCGCGCATCGCCCCCGGGTCGGTGAGCGAGCAGCATTGCCTGACGATGGACTGGTCGGCGACGATGCTGGCCGCGGCCGGCGTCGCGCCGCATCCCGACTATCCCCTGGACGGCGTCTCGTTGCTGCCGGTGCTCGAGGGCGGTGCGACGTTCGAGCGCGCGATGGCCTGGCGCATGAAGCATCGCGGCCAGCGCGCGCTGCGCGACGGGCGCTGGAAATACCTGCGCGTGGACGGCCACGACTACCTCTTCGACGTCGAGGCCGACGAGCGCGAGCGCGCGAACCGGGCCCCGCTCGAGCCCGAACGCCTGGCGGCGCTGCGCGCGCAATGGGAAGCCTGGAACGCGATGATGCCGCCCATCCCCGAGGACGCCACCGTCAGCCTGGGCTATTCGGTGCGGGACATGCCGCAGCGCTGACGCCGCCTCTGAGCGGCGCACCGGCCCTGCATGCCCGCGCGGCGCGACGCGCCGGCCGACGGAACCGCCGCACCCGCGGCCGGCTTGCGCAGCGCCGCCTTCAGCCTGTCCATCGAATAGGGCCCCCGCGGGGCCAGGCAGCCGTGCAGGCTGCGCATCTCGTCCCGTGCGCCGCCGCTGGCGCCGTTGAACCAGCCGCTGGCGATGACCATCGGGCCGCTGGCGCCCAGATCGCGCGGCGTGCGGCAGCGTTCCACCGCCTGGCCGCCGGTGCGGGCGCCACCCGGTGCGGCGGGTTGTTGCGGCACCGCAGCAGCACGCGCATCGTCGTGCCCGCGCCTTCCCGGCGCTGCGCGACGATCCGGCGCTCGCGCAGGGCGGCCCACGCCGGAGCGAGGCCGAGGCCGGAGACCTTGCCGCGCTTCGGCGGCGCGGCCGCCACGTCGAGCGGCATGCCATGATCGGTCGCCATGCATCATCCTGCCGTGATCTTCCGGCGCCATGCGCTCGCGGTCCTCGCCAGCGCCGGCCTGGTCGATGGCGCTGCGGCGCAAGGCGACATCGCGCCTGCCGTGACGCCGTATCGCCCGAGCGTGTCGACGCCGGCGGCGCTGTCGGCACCCGGCTGGGTCGAGGTCGAGGCGGGATTCCTGAACAGTCGCGCCATCGACCCGGCGACGCGCGCGAGCCTGCCCTACACCTTCAAGCTCGCCTTCACGCCGGACTGGGGCATCCGTGTGGGCGGTGACGCCGCCGTGCGCCTGCGCGGCATCGACGGGTCCACGCGCGGCGGTACGGGCGACACCAGCGTCGTCCTGAAGCGGCACTTCGAAGTGGACGCGGCATCGTCGTTCGGGCTCGAATTGGGCATCCAGGCGCCGACAGCGCGCGCCGGCATCGGCAGCGGCCACGCCGACCAGACGCTCAACGGCATCTACAGCAGCGATTTCGCCGCGAACTGGCATGTCGACCTCAACGCCTGGGCGACACGTCTCGGCGGCGCCGACCCCGGGGCCGCCGCTTGGCAGAGGGGCTGGGCGGCCGCGCTCTCGCGCAGCTTGAGCGATCGCTACGGGCTCGTCGCCGAGCTGTCGGGCACGCGGCAGCGGGGCAGCGCGTCGACGACCCAGGCGCTGATCGCGGCGAGCTATGCACCGGCGCCGGCGCAGACCTTCGACCTGGGCGTGAGCAAGGGCCTGACGACCGCTACCGGGCGCTGGTCCTACTTCTTCGGCGTGACCTTCCTGCTGGCGCACCTGTTCTGAGCGCCCCCGGAGCTGCCGCTACGCGTCAGGCCCCCCGAGGGGGCCAAGGAAACTTGGGCGCGGCCGGGCGTTTCCTTGAGATCGGCGCCGGGACGCGCGCGGCCAGGCTAGGTCGCGCGCACCACCAGCGCCGTGGGCATGGTCTCGCTGTGCGCGGCCCGTCCCTCGATCAGGTCGACCACCTTGCGCGCCAGCAGCACGCCGCCCTGGCGCCAGTCCTGGTGCACGCTGGACAGCGGCGGGGCGAAGGTCTGCGCCGACGGCGAATCGTCGTAGCCGACGACGGTCACCGCATCCGGCACCGCCAGGCCGGCGTCGCTGAAGGCGCGCACGGCGCCCATCGCGAGCAGGTCGCTGGCCGCGAACAGGCCGTCGGGCGGGTTGCGGCAGCGCCGCAGATGGGCCTGCACGGCGGCGAAGCCGGCGCCGAAGGTGAAGGCGCCGGGCAGCAGCGTCTGCACCTTGACGCCGGCCTTCTGCAGCCGCTTGACGAAACCGGCGCGCCGCTCGTGGACCTCGGCGTGGCTGACATCGCCCAGGAACAGCAGCTCGCTGCGGCCGAGTTCGAGGAAGCGCTCGGCGACGCAGGCGCCGCCATGGTGGTTGTCGCTGCCGACGACGACGACGGCATGGTCGCTGCCCCGATGCTCCTCGCCCCAGACCACGAAGGGCAGGCCGCAGCGCGCCACCGCGTGCACGGCGGCATCGTGCGCGCCCTGGCCGAGCAGGATGATGCCGTCGGCCGGCATGCCGAAGCCGTCGCTGGCGCTCTGCATCGCCGTCAGCAGCACGTTGTAGCGACGCGAGGTCAGCTCCTGCGTGATGCCGCCCAGCAGCTGCAGCGGGTAGGGCTCGGACATCGGCCGGTCGGGGTCGGGCTGCATCTCGAGCACGACGGCCACCGTGTGGCTGCGCTGCAGGCGCAGGTTGCGCGCATGGTGGTTGAGCCGGTAGCCGACCTGTTCGGCCAGCGCCTTGATGCGCGCGCGCGTCTCGGGCGTGACGAGCTCGCTGTCGCGCAGCGCGCGCGAGATCGTGATCTTGCTCACGCCGGCCAGTGCGGCCAGGTCCTCCATCGTGGTCGGAGGGGCGGCGGGTGGCGGCGCGGCGGCGCGGGGTTTGCGGTTCGGCATCGGTCGGGCGGCCGGGGTCGGCTCGGTCGTCTAGGGTCTACGGATCATTCAACGGATCAGCGGCGCCAGCACGGGCCAGACGTTGGCGAGCAGGCGCGGATGCGCGCGCGCCAGCGGGTGCAGGCGGTCGTCCTGGAACAGGGCGTCGGCGTCGGGCGCGTCGGCGACGCCGGCGAGCAGGAACGGCACCAGCGCAGCCCGGCGCGCCCGCGCCACCTCGGCGAAGAGCGACTTGAAATCGTCGCCGTAGCGGCGGCCGTAGTTCGGTGGCAGCATCATTCCGACCAGCACGACGCGCGCGCCGGCGGCCTGGGCGGCGGCGGTCATGGCGTCGAGATTGGCCTTCGTCGCCGCCAGCGGCAGGCCGCGCAGCGCGTCGTTGGCGCCGAGTTCGAGCACGACGACCTCGGGCCGGTGCCGCGCCAGCAGCGCCGGCAGCCGCGAGCGCCCGCCGGCCGTCGTCTCGCCGCTGATGCTGGCGTTGACCACCGTCACCGGCGGGCGCCGCTGCGCCAGCCGCGCCTGCATCAGCGCGACCCAGCCGCTGCCGCGCGCCAGCCCGTATTCGGCCGAGAGGCTGTCGCCCAGCACCAGCACGAGCCGGGCCGGGGCCGGCGCCGTGTGCCGCGGTGCCGCCAGGGCCAGCGCCGGCGCCGCCCAGGCCAGGGCCAGCAGCAGGCTACAGTGCGCGATCCAGCCGCGCCGCGGCGTCTCGCGAGTCTCGATGTCGGAACCTCTCATAGCAGTGCAGCGCGTGAGCAAGCAGGTCGTCGATTCGACCGGAACGCTCACCATACTCGATGACATCAGCTTCAGTCTCGGCGAACATGAAACGGCGGCCATCGTCGGCGCCTCGGGCTCGGGCAAGAGCACGCTGCTGTCCATCCTCGCCGGGCTCGACCGGCCGAGCGCGGGCCAGGTGCGCTACGCGGGCACCGACATCTTCGGCCTCGACGAGGACGCGCGCGCGGCGCTGCGCGGGCAGCACATGGGTTTCGTGTTCCAGAGCTTCCAGCTGCTGGGCAACCTGAACGCGCTCGAGAACGTGATGCTGCCGCTGGAGCTGATGGGCCGGCGCGACGCCCGCGCGGCGGCCACCGAGATGCTGCGCCGGGTCGGCCTGGGCGAGCGGCTGGGCCACTATCCCAAGGTGCTCTCGGGCGGCGAGCAGCAGCGGGTGGCGCTGGCGCGGGCCTTCGTGGTGCGCCCGGCCCTGCTGCTGGCCGACGAGCCCACCGGCAGCCTGGACTTCGCCACCGGCGAGACGGTGATGGCGCTGATGTTCGAGCTCAACCGCGAGGTCGGCACGACGCTGGTGCTGGTCACGCACGACCCCGCCATCGCCGCCCGCTGCGACCGGCAGCTGCGCATCGAAGCCGGCCGCCTGGTCGGCGAGGCGGCCCCGGCCTGAGAGGCTGCGAGCCCGCCGGCTACAGCCCCAGCCGGGCCAGGTCGCCGCGGCCCTGGCGCACCAGCACGGGCTCGCCGGCACTCAAGTCGAGAACCGTGGTCGGCGCGCGCGGGCAGGCGCCGGCGTCAACCACCACCTGCAGCACCTTCTGGAAGCGCTCGCAGATCTCGCCGGCGTCGTTCAGCGGCTCGGTCTCGCCCGGGGCGATCAGCGTGGTTGCCAGCAGCGGCGCGCCGAACAGCGCCAGCAGCGCCTGCGTGGCCCGGTGGTCGGGCACGCGCAGGCCGATCGTGCGCCGCGAAGGGTGCGACAGGCGCCGCGGCACCTCCTTCGTGGCCTCGAGGATGAAGGTGTAGGGCCCGGGCGTGGCGAGCTTGAGCAGCCGGTACTGGCGGTTGTCGACGCGGGCGTAGCTGGCCAGCTCGCTCAGGTCGCGGCACAGCAGCGTGAGGTGGTGGCGGTCGTCCACCTCGCGGATGCGGCGCAGCTGCTCGGCCGCGGCCTTGTCGTCGAGCCGGCACACCAGCGCGTAGCTCGAATCGGTGGGCACGGCGGCGATGCCGCCTTCCTGCAGGATCTCCGCCGCGCGCTTGAGGAGCCGGGGCTGCGGGTTCTGCGGGTGGACTTCGAGACGCTGGGTCACGTTGCCTTCAGGCCACCGCCACCGGGATCTTGCCGATCCGGGCCTGCCACTCGCGCGGGCCGGTGGTGTGCACGCTGCTGCCCAGCGAATCCACCGCCACCGTCACCGGCATGTCGCGCACGTCGAACTCGTAGATCGCCTCCATGCCCAGGTCGGCGAAGGCCAGCACCCGGGCGCCCTTGATCGCCTTGGCGACCAGGTAGGCGGCGCCGCCCACGGCCATCAGGTAGGCGCTCTTGTGCCTGCGGATGGCCTCGATCGCCACCGGCCCGCGCTCGGCCTTGCCGATCATGCTGATGAGGCCGGTCTGCGCCAGCATCATCTCGGTGAACTTGTCCATGCGCGTCGCGGTGGTCGGGCCGGCCGGGCCGACCACCTCGTCGCGCACCGGGTCCACCGGGCCGACGTAGTAGATGACGCGGTTCTTGAAGTCCACCGGCAGCTTCTCGCCCCGGGCCAGCATCTGCTGGATGCGCTGGTGCGCGGCATCGCGGCCGGTGAGCATCTTGCCCGACAGCAGCAGCGTCTCGCCCGGCTTCCAGCTGGCCACCTCGGCGGGCGTGAGCGTGTTCAGGTCGACCTTGCGGCTCTTGTCGTAGTCGGGCGCCCAGTGCACGTCGGGCCAGAGGTCCAGGCTCGGCGGCTCGAGGTAGGCCGGGCCCGAGCCGTCGAGCACGAAGTGGGCGTGGCGCGTGGCGGCGCAGTTTGGGATCATCGCCACCGGCTTGCCCGCGGCATGGGTGGGGTGGGTCGCGATCTTCACGTCCAGCACCGTCGTCAGCCCGCCCAGGCCCTGCGCCCCGATGCCCAGGGCGTTGACCTTCTCGTACAGCTCGATGCGCAGCTCCTCGAACTTGTCCCGGGGGCCGCGCTCGAGCAGCTCGTGCATGTCGATCGGCTCCATCAGGCTCTGCTTGGCCAGCAGCACCGCCTTCTCGGCCGTGCCGCCGATGCCGATGCCCAGCATGCCGGGCGGGCACCAGCCCGCGCCCATGGTGGGCACCGTCTTCAGCACCCAGTCGACGATCGAGTCGCTGGGGTTGAGCATGACCAGCTTGCTCTTGTTCTCGCTGCCGCCGCCCTTGGCCGCCACCTGCACGTCGATGGTGTGGCCGGGCACCAGGGTCATGTGGACCACGGCCGGCGTGTTGTCGCCGGTGTTCCTGCGCGCGAACTGCGGGTCGGCCACGATGGAGGCGCGCAGCTTGTTGTCGGGGTCGAGGTAGCCGCGGCGCACGCCCTCGTTGACGGCGTCCTCCACCGAGCCCGGAAAGCCCTCGAGCCGCACGTCCATGCCGATGCGCAGGAAGACGTTGACGATGCCGGTGTCCTGGCAGATCGGGCGCCGGCCCTCGGCGCACAGGCGGCTGTTGGTGAGGATCTGCGCGATCGCGTCCTTGGCCGCCGGGCCCTGCTCGCGCTCGTAGGCGCGTGCCAGGTGCGCGATGTAGTCGGCCGGGTGGTAGTAGCTGATGTACTGCAGCGCGGCGGCGACCGACTCGACGAGGTCGGCGTGGCGGATGGCGGTGGTCATGGGGCGGCCCGTTCGGTGCACAGCCGCCCAGTGTAGCCAGCGGCCACCGCGGCGCGCGCGGGCCCGCGGGGCGGCCGCCCGCGTCAGTGGTCGGTGCTGCGCTGGGCCGCCACCATCAGCCGGTCGGTGAGCGCGATCGCCAGTGCCGACAGCAGGAAGGCGATGTGGATCAGGGTCTGCCAGAGCAGCACCTTCTCGGTGTAGTTCTCGGCATTGATGAAGGTCTTGAGCAGGTGGATCGAGCTGATGCCGATGATGGCCGTGCCCAGCTTGACCTTCAGCACCGAGGCGTTGACGTGGCTCAGCCACTCGGGCTGGTCGGGGTGCGATTCCAGGCCCATGCGCGAGACGAAGGTCTCGTAGCCGCCGACGATCACCATGATGAGCAGGTTGCTGATCATCACCACGTCGATCAGCGCCAGCACCACCAGCATCACGATGGTCTCGTTCAGGCCCGTCAGCGGGGTGTTGCTGCGGTAGCCCGAACTCGTGACCAACTGGGCCAGGGCGTCGGCGTTGCCGAACGCGGCCTCGACCAGGTGCACGAGCTCGACCCAGAACTGCACCACGTACAGCGCCTGCGCCACGATCAGGCCCAGGTACAGCGGCAGCTGCAGCCAGCGGCTGGCGAAGATCAGGCGGGGCAGGGGCTGCAGCGGGGGCCGCGCAGGCAGGCCGGGCGGCGGGGAAGAGGTGGACATCGGCGGCAGGACCTCGGCGCATCAGGGGTCACCGAAGGCAACCCGGCGGCGGCGGATTGTAGGGGCCGGCCGTGCCAAACTGACGCCTGCGTCAGGGGCCCGTCAGTGCGGGCCCGCAACGTCGGGGCCGCAGTGACGGGCCCTACCGAGCCCCTCTTGGAGACACGCATGAGCGCCGAACACGCCACCGAGTTGAAGACCCACCAGCCGCCGGCCTCGCTGGTGGCCGCCGCCCGCGTCTCGGGCATGGCCGCCTACCGCGCCCTGGTGCAGGAATCCGAACGCGACCACGAGGGCTACTGGGCCCGGCTGGCGCGCGAGTTCGTGAGCTGGAAGCAGCCCTTCGGCCAGGTGCTGGACGCGAGCCAGGCGCCGTTCTACCGGTGGTTCGCCGACGGCACGCTCAATGTCTCGTACAACTGCCTGGACCGCCAGGTCGAGCGCGGGCTGGGCACGAAGACGGCCATCGTGTTCGAGGCCGACGACGGTGCCGTCACGCGCGTGAGCTATGCCGAGCTGCTGGCCCTGGTGAGCCGCTTCGCCAACGCGCTGAAGGCCCGCGGCGTCAAGAAGGGCGACCGCGTCGTGATCTACATGAGCATGAGCGTCGAGGGCGTGGCCGCGATGCAGGCCTGCGCCCGCATCGGCGCCACGCATTCGGTGGTGTTCGGCGGTTTTTCCGCGCAGAGCCTGCGCGACCGCATCCACGACGCCGGCGCGGTGATGGTGATCACCGCCGACGAGCAGCTGCGCGGCGGCAAGAGCCTGCCGCTGAAGGCCATCGTCGACGAGGCGCTGGGCCTGGGCGGCTGCGAGTCGGTGGCCCATGTCCTGGTATACCGGCGCACCGGCGGCGCCATCGCCTGGCACCCGCCGCGCGACCGCTGGCTGCACGAAGAGCTGGCCGCGCAGCCCGCCGTCTGCGAGCCCGAATGGGTGGGCGCCGAGCATCCGCTGTTCCTGCTCTACACCAGCGGCAGCACCGGGAAGCCCAAGGGCGTGCAGCACAGCACCGGCGGCTACCTGCTGCATGCCGCGCTCACCACCGCCTGGACCTTCGACCTGAAGGACGACGACGTCTTCTGGTGCACCGCCGACATCGGCTGGGTCACCGGCCACAGCTACATCGCCTACGGCCCGCTGGCCCTGGGCGGCACCGAGGTGGTGTTCGAGGGCGTGCCCACCTACCCCGACGCGGCGCGGTTCTGGAAGACGATCGAGAAGCACCGCGTCTCGGTCTTCTACACCGCGCCCACGGCCATCCGCTCGCTGATCAAGCTGGCCGAGGCCAACCCGGCCGTCCACCCGCGCCACAGCGACCTCTCGAGCCTGCGCATCCTGGGCAGCGTGGGCGAGCCGATCAACCCGGCCGCCTGGGAGTGGTACTACGAGCATGTGGGCGGCGGCCGCTGCCCGATCGTCGACACCTTCTGGCAGACCGAGACCGGCGGCCACGTGATCACGCCGCTGCCGGGCGCCACGCCAATGGTGCCGGGCTCGTGCACGCTGCCGTTCCCGGGCATCGCCGCGGCCGTGGTCGACGAGACCGGCGCCGACGTGCCCGACGGCAGCGGCGGCATCCTCGTCATCAAGAAGCCCTGGCCGAGCATGATCCGCACCATCTGGGGCGACCCCGAGCGCTTCAGGAAGAGCTACTACCCGCCCGAGCTCAAGGGCTACTACCTGGCCGGCGACGGCGCGGTGCGCGACCCGGCCACCGGCTACTTCACCATCACCGGCCGCATCGACGACGTGCTCAACGTCAGCGGCCACCGCATGGGCACGATGGAGATCGAGAGCGCGCTGGTCAGCTGCACCGAGCTCGTGGCCGAGGCGGCGGTGGTGGGCCGGCCGGACGACACCACGGGCGAGGCGATCTGCGCCTTCGTCGTGCTCAAGGGCCCCCGGCCCGCCGGCGACGAGGCGCGCGCCATCGCCAAGCGGCTGCGCGACTGGGTGGGCAAGGAGATCGGCCCGATCGCCAAGCCCAAGGACATCCGCTTCGGCGACAACCTGCCCAAGACGCGCAGCGGCAAGATCATGCGCCGGCTGCTGCGCAGCATCGCCCGCGGCGAGGCCATCACCCAGGACACCAGCACGCTGGAGAACCCGGCCATCCTCGAGCAGCTCAGCCAGCCGAACTGACGGCCGCGGCGCGCAGCAGCGGCGCCGCGCCCCGCGCCCCGCGCGCCGGGCCGATTCGGCGCCTCCGGGCCAACTGGGTCACGCCCGCGAGGGCAGGCGCTGGGCTACAGTGCCCGACGAGGAGGGCGACGCCATGCCCCTGGTCATCCTGGGTACGCTGCTGCTGGTGGCCAAGCTGGCTGAGCTCGGCCCGTTCGCGAATCTCGCCTGGTGGTGGGTGCTGGCGCCCTTCGGCCTGGCCGTGCTGTGGTGGGAGTTCGCCGATTCCAGCGGCTGGACCCAGCGCCGCGTCATGAACAAGATGGAAGACCGCAAGCGCCAGCGCCGCGATGCCGCCATGGACGCGCTGGGCCTGGACCACCGGCGCGAGCGGCTGGCCACGCGATCGCGCCGCGATGCAGCCCGCCGTACCTCGGGCGACGAGCCCAAGGTCAACGCAGGCGCCAGCGCGCCCGCCCCGGCGGCCGAGACCCGGCGCGATCCGCGCCTGTAGCGGCCGCGGCAGCAGTCGCGCCGGTCAGACGAGGTCGAGCACGGCGCCGGTGCTGGCGCTGGAGGCGTGGCGCCCGAACTTGGCCAGCACGCCGCGGGTGTAGCGAGGCGCCGGCGGCCGCCAGGCGGCGCGGCGGCGCGCGATCTCGGCCTCGTCCACCTCGAGCTGCAGCAGCAGGCGGTGGGCGTCGATGGTGATGCGGTCGCCTTCGTGCACCAGGGCGATCAGCCCGCCGGCCTGCGCCTCGGGCGCCACGTGCCCCACCACCATGCCCCAGGTGCCGCCCGAGAAGCGGCCGTCGGTGACGAGGCCCACGCTCTCGCCCAGGCCCTGGCCGATGAGCGCGCTGGTGGGGGCCAGCATCTCGGGCATGCCGGGCCCGCCCTGCGGCCCGAGGTAGCGCAGCACCATCACGTCGCCCGGGCGGATGGCGCCGGCCATGATGGCGGCCATCGCGCTCTGCTCGTCGTCGAACACGCGCGCCGGGCCGGTCATGACCGGGCTCTTCAGGCCCGAGATCTTGGCCACGCAGCCCTCGGTGGCGAGGTTGCCGCGCAGGATGGCGAGGTGGCCCTCGGCGTAGACCGGGGCGGCCACGGGGCGGATCACGTCCTGGTCGGCGCGCAGCGGCGGCACGTCCTTCAGGTTCTCGGCCACCGTCTTGCCGGTGATGGTGAGGCAGTCGCCGTGCAGCAGCCCGGCGTCGAGCAGCGCCTTCATGACCGCGGGGATGCCGCCGGCGCGGTGCAGGTCGATCGCCAGGTACTTGCCGCTGGGCTTGAGGTCGCACAGCACCGGCACGCGGCGACGGATGCGCTCGAAGTCGTCGATCGACCACTCGACGCCGGCCGCGTGCGCGATGGCCAGGAAGTGCAGCACCGCGTTCGTGCTGCCGCCGGTGGCCATCACCACGGCCACCGCGTTCTCGAGGCTGCGCCGGGTGACGATGGCGCGTGGGCGCAGGTCGGCCTTGACGGCCTCGACCAGGGCCCGCGCCGCCGCGCGCGTGTGCTCGACGATCGGGTCCTCGACGTTGGCCATCGTGCTGGCGTAGGGCAGGCTCATGCCCAGCGCCTCGAAGGCCGAGCTCATGGTGTTGGCGGTGTACATGCCGCCGCACGATCCGCTGCCGGGGATGGCGCGGCGCTCGATCTGGCAGAAGTCTTCCTCGCTCATCCTGCCGGCGCTGAACTGGCCCACGGCCTCGAAGACGCTGACGATGTTCAGGTCCTGGCCCTTGTAGTGGCCGGGCAGGATGGTGCCGCCGTAGACGTAGATGGCGGGCACGTCGGCGCGCAGGAGGCCCATCATGCCGCCGGGCATGTTCTTGTCGCAGCCGCCCAGCACCAGCACACCGTCCATCCACTGGCCGCCGACGCAGGTCTCGACGCAGTCGGCGATGACCTCGCGCGAGACCAGGCTGTACTTCATGCCCTCGGTGCCCATCGCCATGCCGTCGCTGATGGTGGGCGTGCCGAAGATCTGCGGGTTCGCGCCCGCCTCCTTCAGCGCCGCCACCGCGGCATCGGCCAGGCGCTGCAGACCCGAGTTGCAGGGCGTGATCGTGCTGTGGCCGTTGGCCACGCCGACCATGGGCTTGGCGAAATCGGCCTCGGTGTAGCCCATGCCGTAGAACATGCTGCGGTTGGGGGCGCGGGCCACGCCCTCGGTGATGTGCTTGCTGCGGCGGTTGAAGCTCATGCGGCGGTCCTTCGTGATCGGTCGCGCGAGTTTATCGGCCGGCCGGGCGTGGACAATCGCGGCCTCATCCCAGGAGCCTGCCCGATGCTCGTGCATCCCCAGTTCAATCCGGTGGCGCTGTCCATCGGCCCCCTGCAGATCCACTGGTACGGCCTGACCTACCTGGCCGGCTTCCTGCTCTTCCTGTACCTGGGCGGCCGCCGGGTCCGGCTGCCGCACTTCGCGGCCGCGGGCTGGACCCGGCGCGACGTCGAGGACATCCTCTTCCTGGGCGTGCTGGGCGTGGTGCTGGGCGGCCGCCTGGGCTACGTGCTGTTCTATAAGCCGGCCGAGTATTTCGCCCACCCGGCCGAGATCTTCATGGTCTGGCAGGGCGGCATGTCGTTCCACGGCGGCCTGCTCGGGGTGATGGCGGCGATGGCCTGGTTCGCGCACTCGCGCGGGCGGCCGTTCCTGCAGGTGATGGACGTGGTGGCGCCCTGCGTGCCCACCGGCCTGGGCGCGGGCCGCATCGGCAACTTCATCAACGGCGAGCTCTGGGGCCGTCCGGCCGACCCCTCGCTGCCCTGGGCCATGGTCTTTCCCGAAAGCGGCAGCCTGGTGCCGCGGCATCCGTCGGAGATCTACGAGTTCCTGCTCGAGGGCGTGCTGCTGTTCGTGCTGCTGTGGTGGTACGGCCAGAAGGAGCGCGCCCGCGGCCAGGTGGCGGCGGCCTTCCTGGTGGGCTACGGCGTGATGCGCTTCATCGCCGAGTATTTCCGCGAGCCCGACAGCTTCCTGGGCCTGCTCGGCCTGGGCCTGAGCATGGGCCAGTGGCTGAGCCTGCCGATGATCGCCGCCGGCGCGGCGCTGTGGCTGTGGTGCGGCCGCCATCCGGCGGGCCGGGCCGGCGGGGCGCACGCATGAGGCAGGTCTTCCTCGACACCGAGACCACCGGGCTCAACCCCGAGGGCGGCGACCGTATCGTCGAGGTGGGCTGCATCGAGCTCGTCGACCGGCGCTACAGCGGCCGCCGGCTGCACCACTACGTCAACCCGCAGCGCGCCAGCCACCCCGAGGCGCTGCGCGTGCACGGCATCACCGAGGCCTTCCTGGCCGACAAGCCGCTGTTCGCCGCCATCGCCGACGAGCTGCTGGCCTTCGTCGACGGCGCCGAGCTCGTGATCCACAACGCGCCCTTCGACCTCGGCTTCCTCGACGCCGAGCTGGCCCGGCTGGGCCGCCCGCCGCTGGCCCGCTGCGTGGCCCGCGTGACCGACAGCCTGCTGCTGGCGCGCGAGGCCTACCCGGGCAAGAGCAACACGCTGGACGCGCTGTGCAAGCGGCTCGAGGTCGACAACCGCGGCCGCGAGCTGCACGGCGCGCTGCTCGACGCCGGCCTGCTGGCCGAGGTCTACCTGCGCCTGACCCGCGGCCAGGGCGCGCTGGTGATCGACGCCGCCGACAGCCGGCGCGACCCGCTGCAAGGGGGGCCGGCCGACCTGCGCGGATTCGTGCTGCCGGTGCTGCCGGCCAGCCCCGAAGAGGCCGCGGCGCACGAGGCCGTGCTGGCCGAGATCGACCGGGCCAGCCGCGGTGCGACCGTCTGGCGCCGCCTGGCTGCGCCCTGAAGCCATGGCATAATTTTGGGCTTCCGGCAGGGCGAGCATGGCGTCGCCCTCCACCGGGCGGTTAGCTCAGCGGTAGAGCACTGCCTTCACACGGCAGGGGTCGCAGGTTCGAACCCTGCACCGCCCACCAACGATGCCAGCCTCGCCAGTCGATGACTCGCGAGGCTTTTTTCGTTTGCAGCGGCCTGCCCTGTGCCGCTCGGCCCCCCGATTTCGGCGCTCGCTGCGCGGGGGGCCGCCGCGCACCGCCAGGCCAGACCGCGTGGCCGGCTCGACGTGCCGATTCAGCCTTCCTGGGCGGGCCGCGCCGGGGCCTGCACCCCGGCCAGGCCGCCGATGAAGAGGTCCTCGATGATCGGCGCCATGGCCTCGTAGCCCAGCTCGCCCTCGGGGCGCATCCAGGTGAACAGCCAGTTGATCATCCCGAACAGCAGCATCGTCAGCGGCTTGCTGACCGCGGCCGCCTTCAGGTCGGGCCGCAGCGCGGCGACCACCGAGGCGAAGCCGGCGACCACGGCGCGTTCCTTGTCGAGCACGCGCTGGCGGTCTTCATCGCCCAGGAACTTGACGTCCTCGGTGAGCACGCGGTGGGCATGCTGCGCCCCGGCGTACTCGTGCACCAGGCTGCGGATCAGGCGGCGCAGCTGCTGCTCGGGGGCGGCCGGCTCGGCCAGCACCTCGGCCACGATGGCCTCGAGCCGGTCCACGTGCGTCTGCGCGATGCCCACCAGCAGCGCGTCCTTGTCCTGGTAGTAGTGGTAGAGCGTGGCCTTGGACAGGCCGCAGGCCTCGGCCACCCGGTTCATCGTGGTGGCGGCGTAGCCGCGCTGCGCGAACAGCTCGGCCGCGCGGGCCAGGATCGCCTCGCGCTGGTCGTCGTAGCCCGCGGAGCGGCCTCGGCCCATGGCAGCGCGTTCCGCCTCAGCGCTCGTCGAAGGACAGCACCACGCGCTCGGTCAGCGGGTGCGCCTGGCAGGTCAGCACGAAGCCGGCCTCGACCTCGGCCCGGTCGAGCGCGAAGTTGCGCTCCATCCGCACCCGGCCTTCCAGCAGCCGTGCGCGGCAGGTGCCGCAGACGCCCGAGGTGCAGGAGTAGGGCACCTCGAGCCCGGCGGCCGAGGCGCAGTCCAGGATGCTGGGCTGGTCGCGGCGGAACTCGATCTCGCGCCGCAGTCCGTCGCGCACGATGACCACGCGCGCGGCGTCGGCATCGCCCGGCCGCGCCTGGTGGACGACGGCGCCCACCGGGCCCGCGGCGCCGCCATCGCCCGGCCGGCCCGGCGCGGACGGCGCCAGGCCGAAGCGCTCGACGTGGATGCGCGCCTCGGGCAGGCCCGCGGCAAGCAGCGCGGCCTCGGCCTCGTCGTTCATCTGGAACGGCCCGCAGACATAGGCCTGGTCGATGGCCGACGCCGGCAGCAGCGCCTGCAGGAACTCGGCCACCTTGTGCCGGTCGAGCAGGCCGCGGTGCAGCGGGTCCGCGCCCTCCTCGTCGGAGAACACGTGGTGCAGCGCCAGGCGCGCGAGGTGGCGGTTCTTCAGGTCCTCGAGCTCTTCCTTGAACATCGTGGAGGGCAGCCGCCGGTTGCCGTAGATCAGCGTGAAGCGGCTGTGCGGCTCGCGCGCCAGCACCGTCTTCATGATCGACAGGATCGGCGTGATGCCGCTGCCGCCGGCGATGCCCACGTGGTGCCGGCGCGAGAGCGGCTCGATCGGCACGTAGAAGCGGCCCTGCGGCGCCATGACCTCGACCGTGTCGCCGGCATGCAGCTGCTCGTGGATCCAGCTCGAGAAAATGCCGCCGCGGACCTTGCGCACGCCCACGCGCAGCTCGCCGTCGTCGACGCCGGCGCAGATCGAGTACGAGCGGCGCAGTTCGCGCCCGTCGATCTGCCTGCGCAGCGTCAGGTACTGGCCCTGCGTGAAGCCGAAGGTGGCCTGCAGCGCCGCCGGCACCTCGAACGAGACCACCACGGCCTCGGCGGTGTCGGGCTGCACCGAGCGCACCTTCAGCGGATGGAAGAGGACGCTCATGGGCTGGGCGGGGCGGGGCGGTTCAGATCGGCTTGAAGTGCTCGAACGGCTCGCGGCAGTCCAGGCAGCGGTACAGGGCCTTGCAGGCCGTGGCGCCGAAGGCCGACAGCCGCTCGGTGCGCAGGCTGGCGCAGCGCGGGCAGGCCACGGCATCGCCGGGCCTGCGGTGCAGCCGCACCGGCGCGACGCCGCCCGCGCGCACCGGGCCGGGCGGCGCGATGCCCCAGGCCGCGAGCTTGCGGCAGCCGGCCGCCGAGATCCAGTCGCTGGTCCAGGCGGGCGCGCGGCGCAGGCTCACGCGCACCGGTCCCAGGCCCGCCCGCAGCAGCGCGCTGCACACGTCCTGCTCGATGACCTCGGTGGCCGGGCAGCCCGAGTAGGTGGGCGTCAGCACGACCTCCAGCGCGTCGCCGTGGTCGACGATGTCGCGCACCAGGCCCAGGTCGCACACCGACAGGGCCGGCACCTCGGGGTCGAGCACGTCGGCCAGCACCGCCCAGGCCCGGTCGATGCGGCCGGCCGCCGGTGCCCTGGCGACAGCTTTTGCCCCATCGGCAGCATCGGCAGCATCGGCCGCATCGGCTGCGCCGGCCCTGGCGGTGACACCGGCCCCGACGGGCGCCCCGCGGCTCACCACACGCCCCCAGGATAGGCGCGCTGCAGGTGCTGCATCTCGGCCAGCATCAGGCCCAGGTGTTCGCTGTGCACGCCGCGGCGGCCGTGGCTGCGGAAGGCCCGGGGGGCGGGCAGCGGCAGGCGGGCCTCGCCCAGCAACGCCTCCATCGACTGCTGCCAGGCCGGCTGCAGCGCGCTCCAGCGCGGGCCCAGGCCGGCCGTGGCGGCGGCTTCGTCCACCGCGTCGGTGTCGAAGAGCTCGGCCGTGTAGGGCCAGATCTGCGCCAGCGCGGCGGCCGTGCGGCGGTGCGACTCCTCGGTGCCGTCGCCCAGCCGCACCACCCAGTCGGCGGCGTGACGCTGGTGGTACCGCGCCTCCTTCACCGCCTTGCCGGCGATGCCCGCCAGCTCGGCATCGGCAGAGCCGGCCAGCGCCTCCCACAGCCCGCTGAAGAAGGTGGCCATGACCGCCTGGCGCAGCATCGTGAAGGCGAAGTCGCCGCGCGGCAGCTCGACCAGGGTGACGTTGCGGAATTCGCGCTCCTCGCGCAGGAAGGCGA
Source organism: Burkholderiales bacterium (assembly GCA_028871575.1). Lineage (GTDB taxonomy): Bacteria > Pseudomonadota > Gammaproteobacteria > Burkholderiales > Burkholderiaceae_C > Rubrivivax. The sequence goes on from JAGWMW010000012.1 coordinate 19,902, forward strand.
GCCGGTCCTCGTCGCGGCCCGCGCCTTCCACCGCCCCGGCATGCGTCAGCATCGCGCGGGCCTGTCCGATCAGGTCGAGCGCCATGTTCGCGAGCGCGATGTCTTCCTCGAGCACCGGCGCGTGGCCGCACCATTCGGCCAGGCGCTGGCCGTGGACGAGGCAGGTGTCGCCGATGCGCAGCAGGTACTCCAGCGCGGGTGCGGCCTCGGCCCGGTCCGCCGGGGGCTGGGCAGGGCTCGGGTTCACAGGTGGTCCACGGCGCCGGGCAGCTCGTAGAAGGTGGGGTGGCGGTAGACCTTGTCTTCCATCGGGTCGAAGTACATGGCCTTGTCCCCGGGGTCGCTGGCCACGATCTGGTCGGAGCGCACCACCCAGACGCTGCTGCCTTCCTGGCGCCGGGTGTAGACGTCGCGCGCGAGCTGGATGGCCATGCGCGGGTCGGCCGCGTGCAGGCTGCCGCAGTGCTTGTGGTCCAGGCCCGCCTTGCTGCGCACGAAGACCTCCCACAGGGGCCATTCGGTGGGGGCGGGGACGGGGGCGGGGGTGGGTGCCGGGCTGGCCATGGCGGTTGCGGGCCTCGGTCTCTCAGGCCGCCAGCGGCTCGCGCTGCCGGCGGGCGGCGTGGGCCAGGGCCGCTTCGCGCACCCAGGCGCCGTCTTCCCAGGCCTGCACGCGCGCGGCCAGCCGCTCGGCATTGCACGGCCCGTCGCCGCCGACGACGCGCCAGAACTCGTCCCAGTCGATGGCGCCGAAGTCCCAGTGCTGGCGCGCCTCGTTCCAGCGCAGCGCGGGGTCGGGCAGGGTCACGCCCAGCACGCGCGCCTGCTCGACCGCGGCGTCGATGAACTTCTGCCGCAGCTCGTCGTTGGAGACGCGCTTGATGCCCCAGCGCATGCTCTGGGCCGAGTGCGGCGAGGCTTCGTCGGGCGGGCCGAACATCATGACCGCGGGCCACCACCAGCGGTTCACCGCGTCCTGCACCATGGCCTGCTGCGCCGGGGTGCCGCGCTGCATCAGGGTCAGCAGGCTCTCGAAGCCCTGGCGCTGGTGAAAGCTCTCCTCGCGGCAGATGCGCACCATGGCCCGCGCGTAGGGCGCGTACGAGCAGCGGCAGATCGGCACCTGGTTCATGATGGCCGCGCCGTCGACCAGCCAGCCGATGGTGCCGACATCGGCCCAGCTCAGCGTGGGGTAGTTGAAGATCGAGCTGTACTTGGCCCGCCCGCCGTGCAGCGCCTGCAGCATCTGGTCGCGCGAGCTGCCCAGGGTCTCGGCGGCGGCGTAGAGGTACAGGCCGTGGCCGGCCTCGTCCTGCACCTTGGCCAGCAGGATGGTCTTGCGCTTGAGCGTGGGCGCGCGCGTGATCCAGGCGCCCTCGGGCAGCATGCCCACGATCTCGGAGTGCGCGTGCTGGCTGATCTGGCGCAGGAGCGTTCGGCGGTAGGCCTCGGGCATCCAGTCCTTGGCCTCGATGAACTCGCCGGCGTCGATGCGGGCATCGAAGCGCTGCTGCAGCGCGGGGTCTTCGCCAGGGCGTGGGGCCGGGGCTTCATGGCCCTCGCGGGCCGCCGTGTCCATGGCTTGGGTGTACATGCGCGTTGCTCCGCAGGGGGGCGAGGGGTGAGAAGGCAGCTGCGACTGCCCGCTGAACGCTTCTCATACTCAACCGACCGTTCGGTAGATGATAGATTCGCAGCCAGGTGCTGGCAAGCCGGCCGGCCACGGGGGAAACCCGCGTCGCGGCCGGCCCGGGTCCGGTCAGCGGTGGATCGCGGGCGGGCCCTGCAGCGGGCCGGCCGGCGCGCCGGCGTATTGCGCGCGCAGCCGCTGCGCGCGGCGCGGGTCGAGGTTGACGCGAGCGAGGTCGCCGCGCACATGCGGCAGCGCCAGCAGCCGGGGGTCCATCACGCGGAACCACAACCAGGGCACGTAGGCCAGCGGGAACATGCCGAAGTAGCCGCTGGGCAGCTGGGGCAGCTGCTCGAAGTGGCGCAGCGACTGGTAGCGCCGCGAGGGCCAGGCATGGTGGTCGGAATGGCGCTGCAGGTGGAACAGCGCCAGGTTGGTGACGAGGTGGTTCGCGTTCCACGAATGGTGGGGCTGCGGCGGCTCGTAGCGGCCCGAGGGCTCGCGCGCGCGCAGCAGCCCGTAGTGCTCGACGTAATTGGCCGAGGTCAGCTGCCACCAGGCCACGAGGTTGTGGATGGCCAGGAAGGGCAGCATCACCGCACCGAAGGCCGCCACCAGACCCAGCTGCAGCACGGCGGTCACGGCCCAGCTCTGCAGCACGGTGTTGCGCGGGCTCCAGGCGCGCCGGCCTTGCGCGGCGAGGCGTTCGCGCTCGAGCGACCAGGCCCGGCGGATGCCCCCCGGCAGCTCGCGCAGCGCGAAGCGGTAGATGCTCTCGCCCATGCGGGCGCTGGCATGGTCCTCGGGCGTGGCCACCGCGCGGTGGTGGCCCCGGCCGTGCTCGACGGTGAAGTGGCCGTAGGCCGGCACCGCCAGCACCAGGCGCGCCAGCCACTGCTCGATGGCCGTGCGCCGGTGGCCGAGCTCGTGGCCGGTGTTCAGGCCCAGGCCCGAGTCGGTGCCGGCCACGTAGGCCAGCAGCCCCACCGCCCACCACGACAGCGCCTGCGTGCCCACCCACCAGGCACAGCCGATCAGCGCGACGAAGTGCAGCGGCACGGTGGCCCAGGTCAGCCAGCGGTAGTAGCGGTCGTCGTCGAGCTGCGGCACGACGGCCTCGGGCGGGTTGTTCTCGTCCTCGCCGATCAGCGCGTCCAGCAGCGGCATCAGGCCGTAGCTGACCAGCAGCGGCAGTGCGAGCGCGAGCTGCCAGCCCGTGGCCGCGTGCGCGGCGATGCCGACGAAGGGCATCAGCGGGTAGACCACCGACAGCGCCCAGCCCCAGCGCTTGCGGTCGCGGTACTCGACGCGCGCGCCTTGCGGATCGACGGCCACGTAGGTCTTGGGCATGCCTTCGGCTCCGGCTCTGAAAGCCGGCATTGTCCAACCCGGCTGACCGGGCTGCTGAATGCGCCACCCCCTCGTCGCGGGGGACGCGCCCTCAGGCCGCGCGGGGCGGCGAGGGCAGCGCCTGCGCGAGCCGGCCCAGCAGGGCCGTGCGGGCCGCCTGGGCGTGGCGCTCGGAAAGCTCGCCCGCGGCCGCGGCGTCGCCGGCGCGGATGGCGGCGCGGATCGCCTCGTGCTCGTCCCAGATGCCCTCGCGGCTGCCGCTGTGCAGCAGCACGGCGCCCATCACGCGGCGCAGGTGGATCCAGTGCAGCTGCGCGCTGTCGACGATGTACGGGTTGCCCGAGGCCTCGTAGATGGCACGGTGGAAGGCGGTGTCGGCCTCGATCATGGCCCGCACGTCGCTGCCGGCCGCGGCGCGCCGGCCGGCGGCGATCAGCGAGGCGGCAATCGGCGCCCGCCGCTGCGCCGCCAGCCGCGCGGCCAGCGCGTCGAGCGCGCCTCGCACCTCGTAGAGCTGGCCGATGCGCTGCGGCTGCAGCGGTGTGACCAGCAGGCCGCGGCCGGGTGCGTCTTCCAGCAGGCCGTCCTTCTTCAGCAGGCGCAGGGCCTGCAGCACCGGCGAGCGCGAGACGTGGAGCTGCGCGGCCAGGTCTTCCTGCGTCACGCGGGCGCCGGGGGCCAGGGTGCCGTCGCTGATGGCGTCGAGCAGGCTGCGGTAGACGGCGTCGACGTAGTCGGTGCGGGCGGGGACTCGGGCCAGGCTCAAGGCGCGTACTCCTGCGGGCGGTCAGTCGAACATGTCGGGCTGGGTCGCGGCCAGGTGCTCGTAGATCGGCTGGAAGTGCAGCCAGCCGATGTACTCCGAGCCCACGTGCTCGCGGCTGTAGCGCGAGCGCTCGGGCGAGACCAGCGCCGGCGCGTGGCCGCTGGCCTCGACCAGCAGCTGCTGGCGGCAGCAGCGCTCCAGCGCGATGAACCAGAAGGCCGCCGCCTCGATGCTGTGGCGGCTGGCGGTCAGCAGGCCGTGGTTCTGGTGGATCGCGGCCTTCACGCCCTTGAACCAGTCGCACACGGCCATGCCGGCGCGCTCTTCGACCGCCACCTGGCCGGCCTCGTCCTGGATCACCACGTGGTCCTCGAAGAAGGCGGCCGCGTCCTGCGAGATCGGCGCCAGCGGCCGGCCCAGTGCGGCGAAGGCGGTGCCGTAGACGGTGTGGGCGTGGCACATCGACACGATGTCGGGGTGCGCCTCGTGCACCGCGGCATGCAGCACGAAGCCGGCGCGGTTCAGCGCGTGCCGGCCCTGCACCACGCGGCCCCGGTGGTCGGCCAGGATGAGGTTGGACAGCTTCACCTGCGCGAAGTGCACGCACATCGGGTTGGTCCAGTACAGCTCGGGGTGCTCGGGGTCGCGGGTCGTCAGGTGGCCGGCGAAGCCGTAGTCGAAGCCCTGCTGCGCGAAGGCGCGGCAGGCCGCCACCAGCCGCTGCTGGCGGTGCAGCCGCTCGGCGGCGGGGGTGTCGAACCGGGGCTCCTCGGGGTAGATCAGCCCGGGCTGGGTGGGCTGGTAGATCGAGCGGGTCTTGACGGTGTCGAGCATGGCGGCTTTCGGGGCGCGGTTCAGAGGTCGAGGACGAGCAGCGGGCTGCGCGCGCGCGAGACGCAGGGCGTCAGGCAGCGGGCCTGCTCTTCGTCGCTGAGGATGTAGTCGAGGTGCTCCACCTCGCCTTCGAGGTAGTCGGTCTTGCAGGTGCCGCACAGGCCCGACAGGCAGGAGGTGGGCACGCGCAGGCCGGCCAGCTCGATGGCGCGCACGATGGTCTGGTCGGGTCCGACCGGCACGCGGATGCCGCGCCGCGCCAGCAGCACCTCGAAGGCGCCGGCGGCGACGGCGGGCGCGGCCTCGGCCGGCGGCTTGAAGTGCTCGAAGTGCACCCGGCCCGTGTCCCAGTGGCGGCTGGCCTCGGCGCAGGCCTGCATGAAGCCGGCCGGGCCGCAGCAGTACAGGTGGGTGCCGGGCGCCGGGCGCGCCAGCAGCGCGGCGATGTCCAGGCTCTGCGCCGGGTGGCCGCCGTCGAAGTGCCGATGCAGGCGGCCGGCCGGCACCGTCGCTGCGAGCTCGGCGGCGAAAGCCGCATGGCGCGGGCTGCGCACGCAATGATGCAGCTCGAACGACGCGCCCCGGGCCGCCAGGGCGTGCGCCATCGCCTTCAAAGGCGTGATGCCGATGCCGCCGGCCAGCAGCACGGTGTGGGCGGCGCCGGGCACAAGGGCGAAGGCGTTGCGCGGCGCGCTCGCGGCCAGCACGTCGCCCACGCGCACCCGGTCGTGCAGCGCGCGCGAGCCGCCGCGGCCCTCGGCCTCGCGCAGCACGCCCAGCAGCCAGTGGCTGCGCTGGCTCGGGTCGCCGGCCAGCGAGTAGGAGCGCACCAGGCCGCCGGGCAGGTGGAGGTCCACATGCGCGCCGGCCTCGAAGGGCGGCAGCAGTGCGCCGTCGGGGTCGGCCAGCTCGAAGGCATGGGTGCGCTCGGCCAGCAGGCGGATCGCGCGCACCTGCAGGCGCAGCCCGGCCTCGGCAGCCCCGCCGGCGTCGGCGTTCAAGCGTGCCTCCGCGCCAGCACGTCCTGCTGCAGCGCCTCCATGCGCTGGCTCACGAAGGCCCGGCGTTCGCCGCCCTTCAGGGCCTCGGCGTCGTTGAGGATGGCCACCACCTGGCGCGCCAGGTGCCGGCGCAGGCTCACCTCTTCCTCGGTCGTGCGGCCCAGCGGTAGCTCGAACACATTGCCCGAGCAGTAGCTGGTGGGCGCGCCGGCCTGATCGCGCAGCCATTGTGCAAATTCGGCCGGCGCGGCACGCGGGTTGCTGCCGCGCACGGCATCACGCAGCAGCTTGCGGAACATGTAGACGCCGGCGTCGAACTTGGTCGGGTGCTCGAGCGCGTGGACGGCGATGGGCCGCTGGCTGGTGATGGCTTCGTAGTCGCCCGGGGCGTACTGGCATTCCTTGTAGTTCTCGCGTTCACGCGGCACGGGGGGAATGGGCGGCAGGTCTTCCAGCTTGTACTGGCCGAAGCGCTCGGGCCGGCGCATCGCCACCTGGCCTTCGAGGAAGTCGATCGTCTCGTAGCCCACCAGGCCCTTGTCGCCGACGCCGCGCGTGTCGATGCCCGGGCCCATCACGCGCCAGCCCAGCATCTTGCTGTTGCGGTCGTCCACCGGTACCGTCCAGCGGATCATGTGGAAGCGGCTGAACAGCTTCTTGCGCTTGCCGTCTTCGGACGTGTAGGCGTGCAGGCTCAGGTTCGGCAGCACCTGGTGCTGCACGCGGATGAACATGTGGCCGTCGTCGGCGCGCCGCGCGCCGGCGCAGGCCAGGCTGCGCCCGCCCTGCACCGGAGCGAAGTGCATGTCGGGCGGCACCTCCATCGAGGCCGCGCCGACCTCGTCGAAGGTGGTGCCCTGGTAATGCTCGCCCGTGACCTGGCGCTTGGCATGCAGCGCCATGGTGTGGAAGTTGTCGGCCGCGTTGTCCTGCACCTGCAGCCAGTTGCAGTGCTGGAAGTTGCTGTACGGCACCAGCTCGTCGCCCTCGGCCACCGTGAAGTCGCCTTCCCATTCGGGGAAGGGCGGCTCTTCCTGCGGCGGGCCCAGGTACGCGAACACCAGGCCATGGCGCTCGAAGGCCTTGTAGGCGCCCTGGCGGATCGAGCAGCGGTAGCGCTCGCCCTCGGCTTCTTCGCCGGCGGGGAAGGGCACGCGCAGGCAGGTGCCGTCGACGTCGAACTGCATGCCGTGGTAGCAGCACGAGATGCCGTGCTGCTCGATCTTGCCGTACTCGAGCGAGGCGCCGCGGTGCACGCAATGCGCGTGCAGCAGCCCGATGCGGCCGCTGCCGTCGCGGAAGGCGACCAGCTCCTCGCCCAGGATCTTCAGGTACCGGGGCGTGTCGGTCAGCTCCAGCGTCATGCACACCGGATGCCAGAAGCGGCGCATGTACTCGCCCATCGGCGTGCCGGGACCGGTCTCGGTGAGCTCGGGGTCGTGGCCGGGCACCCGGCTGCTGAAGTAGCCGCCGTAGGGCATGAGCGCGTGCCCGGCGGGCAGCTCGGACGGCGGGGCGCTGCGGTCTCGGGTGTTCATGGGCGGCCTTCGGCGTGGAACTCTGTATACAGAATACTATCTCCCGGAGAACCGGGGCGTCAAGGGCGTCAGGGGCGTCAGGGGCGTCAGGGGCGTCAGGGGCGTCAGGGGCGGCCTTCAGGCCGCGGCTGTCGCGCCGGCGTCGCGGGCCCGGTGCGCGGTGTGGGACAGTCGGGGCTGCGCCCTGATGGCGCGGCCCTGCACGATGCGCCGAATGTCCTCCCCTCCCGCCGGTTCCCTGCCGGCCGGCCCTGCGCCCGCCAGTGCGCCGGCGCCTTCGGGCCCGATGCCGCTCGGCGCGGCGGCCGCCTGGCCGGCCGACCGCCGCGGCCCGCGCAGCCCGGCGGCGCGCGCACGCGGTGCGACCCGCCTGACGCTGATGGCCGTGGCCGTGTACGGCCTGTTCGCGGTCATCGTGGCCGCGCAGGTGCGGCTGGGCCTGATGGCCGCAGGGCCGGCGGCCGAGTACTGCCTCGTCAGCCTGAGCGGGATCGTGCTGTTCTACGGCCTCGTGCGCAGCGGCCTGAGCCTGCGCCTGGGCCCCGACCGCTCGATGACGATGGCGCAATCGGTGTTCGGCGTCCTGATGACGACCTGGGGCTACGCCATCGATGCGCCACTGCGCGGCGCCATCATCGCCATCATGCTGTTGAACCTGGTCTGGGGCATGTTCGTGCTGTCGGCGCGCCAGGCGCTGACCCTGTGCCTGCTGGCCCTGGGGCTGCTGGCCGCCACCATGGTCTGGAAGAGCCGCACCGATGCCGCCGACTACCCGCCGGTGATCGAGGCCTTCCACTTCGTCTTCTGCGCGATCCTGCTGTCGGCGATGTCGGCGCTGTCGATCAGCATGGGCCGCCTGCGCAGCAAGCTCACCACGCGCACCGCGGCGCTGCAGGCCGCGCTCGAGCAGATCCAGACCCTGGCCCGCAGCGACGAGCTGACGCAGCTGCACAACCGGCGCCACCTCGGCGAGCTGCTGGCGATCGAGCGGCAGCGGCAGGCGCGCAGCGGCCAGGAGCTGACGATGATCATGGTCGACCTCGACCACTTCAAGGCCGTCAACGACGCCCACGGGCATGCGGTCGGCGACACCGTGCTGCAGCGCTTCGCGGCTGCGATCCGGCCGCTGCTGCGCGCGGGCGACCTGGTCGGGCGCTGGGGCGGCGAGGAGTTCCTGCTCGCGCTGCCGGCCACGCCGGTGCAGGCCGGCGTCGAGCTGGCCGAGCGGCTGCGGCAGGCGGTGGCCGCGGTGACCTGCGACGACATCGCGCCGGGGCTGCGGCTGTCGTTCTCGGCCGGCGTCACGGCCTGCCTGCCGGGCGAGCCCACGCACCAGGCGGTGGAGCGGGCCGACCGCGCGCTCTACCGTGCCAAGGCCGAGGGCCGCGGCCGCAGCGTGGTGGGCTGAGCGCCCTGCCGCGGTCTCGGCCGCTCAGGCCGGCAGGAAGCCCTCGATCGAGAGGTAGCGCTCGCCGGTGTCGTAGTTGAAGCCGAGCACCCGGCTGCCGGCCGGCAGCGCGGGCAGCTTCTGTGCGATGGCCGCCAGCGTGGCGCCGCTGGAGATGCCCACCAGCAGCCCTTCCTCGCGCGCGCTGCGGCGCGCCATCTCGCGCGCGGCCTCGGCCTCGACCTGGATCACGCCGTCCAGCAGGTCCACCTGCAGGTTGGCCGGCACGAAGCCCGCGCCGATGCCCTGGATCGGGTGCGGCGCCGGCGCGCCGCCGCTGATCACGGGGCTGGCGGCCGGCTCCACCGCGTACACCTTCAGCCCCGGCCAGCGCGGCTTGAGCACGCGCGCCACGCCGGTGAGGTGGCCGCCGGTGCCCACGCCGGTGACGATGGCGTCCAGGCCCTCGGGAAAGTCGGCCGCGATCTCCTCGGCCGTGGTGCGCATGTGCACCTCGATGTTGGCGGGGTTCTCGAACTGCTGCGGCATCCAGGCGCCGGGCGTGGCGGCGACGATCTCGCGGGCGCGCGCGATCGAGCCCTTCATGCCCTGCTCGCGCGGCGTGAGCTCGAAGCGCGCACCGTAGGCCAGCATCAGGCGCCGGCGCTCGAGGCTCATGCTGTCGGGCATCACGAGCACCAGCGTGTAGCCCTTGACCGCGGCCACCATCGCCAGGCCGATGCCGGTGTTGCCCGAGGTCGGCTCGACGATGGTGCCGCCGGCGGCGAGCGCGCCGCTGCGCTCGGCGGCCTCGACCATGGCCAGCGCGATGCGGTCCTTGATGGAGCCGCCGGGGTTGGCACGCTCGGACTTGATCCAGACCTCGTGGGTGGTGCCGAACAGCCGGTTGACGCGGATGTGCGGCGTGCGGCCGATGGTGGCGAGGACGTCGAGGGCTTTCATCGCGGGGCTCCGGGCTTGAGTCGAGGCCGGCTTATAGCACCGCAGGGGCGAACAGCGCGCCGGCGCGGTCGGCCAGGCCGGCGGGCAGCTTGCCGGCCAGCGCGATCGCCGGCCGGGCGGCCGCCATCGCGGCGAACAGCGAGCGCAGGTCTTCGGCGCTGACGGCCAGCAGCCGCTCGAGCGTCTGGGCCGGCGAGCGCAACTCGCCGCGCGCGTACAGGTCCAGCGCCGCCGCTTCCAGCCGGCGCCCGGCGCGCTCGCCCTGGCGCAGGCTGCGCACCGCGAGCTGGTTGCGGGCCCGCGCCAGCGCCACCGGGTCGATCCGGTCGGCCTGCGCCAGCAGCAGCCGGCGCACCTCGGCCAGGTAGGCCCCGGCCTGCTCGGGCGCGGTCGAGGCCTCGATCACGAACTGGCCCGCCAGCTCGGTGATGTCGGCCGAGCAGGCCAGGTGGTAGGCCAGGCCGCGGCGCTCGCGGATCTCGTCCAGCAGCGGCGAGCTCATGCCCTCGCCGAACAGCGCCGCGGCCACGATGCCGCACTCGGGCTCGCCGGCCAGCGAGGGCAGGGCAAAGCCGATCACGCTGTGCGTCTGCGTGCTGCCCGACAGGCGCCGCTGCTTCAGCCCGCCCACGAAGGCCGGCGCCGGCACCGCGTTGGGCTGGCCGCGCGGCAGGCCGGCGTAGGCGGCCGCGGCTTCGGCCTCGATGGCCTCGGCCTGCACGCCGCCGGCCACGGCCACGATCACGTTGCAGGCCGTGTACTGGCGCTGCACGTAGGCCTGCAGGTCGGCGCGGGTGACGCGCGCGATGCCGGCGCGGTGGCCGATCACCGGCTGCGCGTAGGGGTGCAGCCCCCAGCAGGCCCGGTCGAACAGCTTGAAGGCGGTGGTGACCGGGTCTTCGTCGTCCTCGGTCAGCTCGTGCAGGATCACCTGGCGCTCGCGCTCGAGCTCGGCCTCGGGGAAGCTGCCGTGCTGCACGATCTCGGCCAGCATCTGCACGAAGCGGGGGGCGTCGCGCGCCAGGCCGCTGATGTGGAAGGCCGTGTGGTCCTTGTCGGTATGGGCGTTGACCTCGGCCCCCAGCAGCTCGGCGTCGAGGTTGATCTGCTGGCAGCTGCGCGTGGCCGTGCCCTTGAAGGCCATGTGCTCGACGACGTGGCTGATGCCGTTCTCGCGCGCGCGCTCGTGCTGGCTGCCGGTGCGCACGAACACGCTCAGGTCGACGGTCTGGCGCTGCGGCTGCGCCAGCGTGAGCACGCGCACGCCCGGGCCCACCTCGGCCAGGGTCAGCTCGCGGTCCGGCACGGCGGGCGGCGCGCTCAGGAGAAGGCCGCGATGCCGGTGATGGCGCGGCCCAGGATC
>JAGWMW010000211.1 GCA_028871575.1 Burkholderiales bacterium
GCGTTCATCTCGCCCAGGCCCTTGAAGCGGCTGAGCGTCCACGAGCCTTCGCGCGCGCCTTCCTTGCGCAGCTTGTCCAGCGCCGCCTCGAGCTCGCCCTCGTCGAGCGCGTAGAGCTTGGCCGCCGGCCGCTTGCCGCGCGCCGGCGCGTCGATGCGGAACAGCGGCGGCCGCGCGATGTGCACGTGCCCGCGCGCCACCAGCTGCGGGAAGTGGCGGAAGAACAGCGTCAGCAGCAGCACCTGGATGTGCGAGCCGTCGACGTCGGCGTCCGACAGGATGCAGACCTTGCCGTAGCGCAGGCCGCTGAAGTCGACCGCATCGGCCGGCCCGTGCGGGTCGATGCCGATGGCCACCGCGATGTCGTGGATCTCGGTGTTGGCATAGAGGCGGTCGCGCTCGACTTCCCAGGTGTTGAGCACCTTGCCACGCAGCGGCAGCACGGCCTGGGTCTCCTTGTCGCGGCCCATCTTGGCGCTGCCGCCGGCGCTGTCGCCCTCGACCAGGAAGACCTCGTTGAGGTTCAGGTCGCGGCTCTCGCAGTCGGTCAGCTTGCCCGGCAGCACGGCCACGCCGCTGCCCTTGCGCTTTTCCACCTTCAGGCTGGCGCGCTGGCGGGTCTGGGCCTGGCGGATCACGAGCTCGGCCAGCTTGCGGCCATGCTCCACGTGCTGGTTCAGCCACAGCTCGAGCGCCGGCCGCACATAGGCCGAGACCAGGCGCAGCGCATCGCGCGAGTTCAGCCGCTCCTTGATCTGGCCCTGGAACTGCGGGTCCAGCACCTTGGCCGAGAGCACGAAGCTGGCGCGCGAAAACACGTCCTCGGGCATCAGCTTCACGCCCTTGGGCTGCAGCGCGTGCAGCTCGATGAAGCCCTTGACGGCCGCGAACAGGCCGTCCTTCAGGCCCGACTCGTGGGTGCCGCCGGCCACCGTGGGGATCAGGTTGACGTAGCTCTCGCGCATCGTGGGGCCCTCGTCGGTGTAGGCCACGCACCAGCTCGCGCCCTCGCCCTCGGCGAAGTTCTCCGTCTCGCCGGCGCCGGCGAACTGCCCGCCCTCGAACAGCGGGATCAGCGGCTCGGCGGGCAGGCCCTGCAGCAGGTACTCGCGCAGGCCGCCGGCGTACAGCCATTGCTGGACCTCGGGCGCCTTCGAGCCCGGCTTCTCCACCGCCAGCGACACCGTCACCCCCGGCATCAGCACCGCCTTGCTGCGCAGCAGGTGGGTGAGCTCGGCGCGCGGCAGCTCGGCGCTGTCGAAGTATTTCGGGTCGGGCCACACGCGCACCGTGGTGCCGTGGCGGCGGTCGCCGGGGCCGGCCTTGCGCAGCGCCAGCGGCTCGGCCACCTCGCCGCCGGCAAAGGCCGTGGTCGCGACCTGGCCCTCGCGCCACACCGTCACCGCCAGCCGCCGGGACAGGGCGTTGGTGACGCTGACGCCGACCCCATGCAGCCCGCCGCTGAAGCTGTAGGCGCCGCCGGCCCCCTTGTCGAACTTGCCGCCGGCATGCAGCCGGGTGTAGACGATCTCGATCACCGGCACCTGCTCCTGCGGGTGCAGGCCGAAGGGGATGCCGCGGCCGTCGTCCTCGACCGTGACCGAGCCGTCGGCGTGCAGGGTCACCGCGATCCGCCGCCCGTGGCCGGCCAGGGCCTCGTCGGCGGCGTTGTCGATCACCTCCTGCACCACGTGCAGCGGGTTGTCGGTGCGGGTGTACATGCCCGGCCGCTGCTTGACGGGCTCCAGGCCCTTGAGGACGCGGATCGAGGCTTCGGCGTAGGCGTGGGTCTGGGTGGGCATGGCCGGCGATTGTAGGAAGGGGCCTCACGGCCGGCCGCAACGCGCGCCTGGCGCGGCCCGGTCGCGCTGCGCGCTGAAGGATCCGCGCCCGGGCGCGGCGGCAGCGCGCTCAGGCGGCGGCGTAGCGCGCCATCGACAGCGCCGCCACGTCGATCTCGGGCGCGCGGCCCGAGACGAGGTCGGCGATCACGCGGCCGGTGCCGGCGGCCATGGTCCAGCCGAGCGTGCCGTGGCCGGTGGCCAGCAGCAGGTTGGCCATCGGCGTGGCGCCGACCAGCGGCGTGCCGTCGGGCGTCATCGGCCGCAGGCCGCACCAGAAGCTGGCGCGCGAGAGGTCGCCGCCGCCGGGGAACAGGTCGCTCACCACATGCGCCAGCGTGGCGCGCCGGGCCGGTCGCAGCGCCAGGCTGTAGCCCGCCAGCTCGGCCGTGCCGCCGACGCGGATGCGATCGCCCAGCCGCGTCACGGCCACCTTGTGGGTCTCGTCCATCACCGTGCTCTCGGGGGCGCCGGCCGGGTCGGTGATCGGCACCGTGATCGAGTAGCCCTTGACCGGGTAGACCGGGATGCGCAGGCCCAGCGGCCGCAGCAGCAGCGGCGAGTGCGGGCCCAGCGCCAGCACGTAGCGGTCGGCCACGAGCCGCCCGGCCGAGGTGTGCACGGCGGCGATGCCGGCCCCGCCGCGCGCGGACGGCTCCAGACGCTCCACCGTGGTGCCCCAGCGCAGGCGCGCGCCCAGCAGCGCCGCCAGCGCCGCCAGGCGGTTGCTGAACTGGAAGCAGTCGCCGGTCTCGTCGCCGGGCAGGCGCAGCGCACCGACGAACTTGTCCTGCGTGCGCGCCAGCGCGGGCTCGGCGGCAACGAAGCCGGCGCGGTCGAGGACCTCGAAGGGCACGCCGTACTGGCGCAGCACGGCGACGTCGCCGGCGATGCCGTCGAGCTGCTTGCGGGTGCGGAACAGCTGCAGCGTGCCGCGCGCGCGCTCGTCGTAGGCGATGCCGGTCTCGGCGCGCAGGGCCTTCAGGCAGTCGCGGCTGTATTCCGCGATCGGCACCATGCGGCTCTTGTTCAGCGCATAGGCGCGGGCGGTGCAGTTGGCCAGCAGCTGCAGGCCCCAGCGCCACATCGCGGGGTCGAGCAGCGGCCGGATGACGAGCGGCGAATGCCGCATCAGCATCCACTTGATCGCCTTCACCGGCACGCCGGGGCCGGCCCAGGGCGCGCTGTAGCCGGGCGAGACCTCGCCGGCGTTGGCGAAGCTGGTCTCCAGCGCCGGGCCGCTCTGGCGCTCGACCAGCTCGACCTCGTGCCCCGCACGGGCCAGGTAGTAGGCGCAGGACACGCCGATCACGCCGCCGCCCAGCACCAGCACCTTCATCGCACCCACCCTGCCCGTCTCGACTGCTTGGATGGAGGCTCACTCTAGCGGCCGGCACGGTGCCGGACCGCAGCGAATTCTTCGACAATGACCGCATGAATCAGACAAATGGCGAGCCGGCGCCGACGAAGATGCGGGCCGCGCAGGCAACGCCCGCAGACCCGCCTGCCGCTGCCGCGCCCTCGCCCTTGCCCTCGCCCTGGGTGCAGCGATTCGCCGCGCAGCTGCCGCCGGGCGCCCGCGTGCTCGATGTCGCCTGCGGCAGCGGCCGGCACCTGCGCTGGCTGGCCGGGCAGGGTTACGCCGTCACCGGCGTCGACCGCGACGCCACCGCGCTGGCGCCGCTGGCCACGCTGGCCGAGACCTTGGTCGCCGATCTGGAAGGCGAACCCTGGCCGCTGCCGGGGCGGCGGTTCGACGGCATCGTCGTCACCAACTACCTGTGGCGGCCGCTGTGGCCGGCCCTGCGCGCGGCCCTGGCCGACGGCGGGATGCTGATCTGCGAGACCTTTGCCGCCGGGCACGAGCGCATCGGCCGGCCCTCGCGGCCGGAGTTCCTGCTGCAGCGGGGCGAGCTGCTGCGGCTGTGCGACGGGCTGCGGGTTCTGGCCTACGAGGACGGCTTCGAGCCCGCGCCGCCGCGCGTGGTGCAACGCATCGCCGCGGTGGACGAGCCGCCCGGTGCGGGCGATCCGATGCGCTGGCCGCTGGCCGGCGGCCCGGCGGCGGGGGCCCGCTAAAATCCCGCGATGCCCCGGACCCGAACCGCATGAACCCGATCGCAGGCAGCATCGTGGCGCTCGTCACGCCGATGCACGAGGACGGCAGCGTCGATTACGACGGCCTGCGCCGCCTCATCGACTGGCACGTGGCCGAGGGCACCGACTGCATCGGCGTCGTGGGCACCACGGGCGAGTCGCCCACGGTCTCGATGCAGGAGAACTGCGAGATCATCCGCGTGGCGGTGCAGCATGCCGCCGGCCGCGTGCCGATCATGGCCGGCACCGGCGCCAACGCCACCGCCGAGGCGATCGAGCTGGCGCAGTACGCGCGCGAGGTCGGTGCCGACTGCCACCTCTCGGTGGTGCCCTACTACAACCGGCCCTCGCAGGAAGGCATCTACCGCCACTTCCGCGCCATCGCCGAGGCGGTGGACCTGCCGCTGGTGCTCTACAACGTGCCCGGCCGCACCGTGGCCGACATGCTGCCCGAGACCACGCTGCGCCTGGCGCAGGTGCCCGGCGTGGTGGGCATCAAGGAGGCCACCGGCAACATCGAGCGCGCGGCCTCGCTGATCCGCCAGGCGCCGGTGGGCTTCTCGGTCTACTCCGGCGACGACGCCACCGCCGTGGCCCTGATGCTGCTGGGTGGCCGCGGCAACGTCAGCGTCACGGCCAACGTCGCGCCGCGTCTGATGCACGAGCTGTGCATGGCCGCGATCGAGGGCGACGCGCGGCGCGCCGCGGCCCTGCACCTGCGGCTGCTGCCGCTGCACCGCCAGCTGTTCTGCGAGCCCAGCCCGGCGCCGGCCAAGTGGGCGATGTCGCAGCTGGGCCTGTGCGGGCCGCGGCTGCGGCTGCCGATCGTGCCGCTGACGGCGGCCGGCCAGGCCCTGGTCGGCCAGGCGCTGCGCGAGTCGGGCCTGCTCGCTTGATGCCCGCGGCGGCGCGCTTTCCCCGTCCCCTCCTGCATTCCCGATCCCCCATGCGCGGACGCCATCGCGGCCGTCGCGGAGACCTCCACGTGAATCCCCGTCCTGCCCCCACTTCCCTGCGCCTGGCCACGCTGGCGCTGCTGGCCGCCCTGGCCGGCTGCTCCACCGTCAAGGGCTGGTTCGCCTCCGAAGACAAGAGCCCCGAGACGGCGCCGGCGCGGCCGGCCTCGCTGATCGTGCCGCCCGACCTGACCCAGCTCGCGCGCGACAGCCGCTATGCGGTGCAGGGCGGCGTGGTCAGCGCCTCCGAGGCCGCAGGGCCGGCCCCGGCTGCCGCGGCCGCCCCCGGCACGCCCACGGTGGCGATCAACAGCGAAGGCGGCATGCACATCGAGCGCGACGGCCAGACGCGCTGGCTCGTGGTGCCGCAGCCGCCCGAGGTGCTGTGGCCCAAGGTCAAGGCCTTCTGGGAGCGCCGCGGCTACAAGCTCAGCGTGGACGACCCGAAGATCGGGCTCATGGACACCGAGTGGCACGAGAACAAGTCCGACGCGCCGCTGGGCACGGTGCGCAAGCTGCTGGGCGGCGTGCTCGACAACGTCGTCGACACCGGGCTGCGCGACGCCTACCGCACGCGCATCGAGCGCACGGCCAAGGGCAGCGAGATCTACATCAGCCAGCGCGGGCTGCAGGAGGTCTACGTCAACGACCAGCACGACGAGACCGCCTGGCGGCCGCGCCCGAACGACCCGCAGCTCGAGGCCGAGATGCTCTCGCGCCTGATGCTGGCGCTGGGCGGGCAGGCCGCCGCGCCGACCGCCGTCGCCG
>JAGWMW010000212.1 GCA_028871575.1 Burkholderiales bacterium
TGTAGGCGCGCTCGATGTAGACGATCTCGTCGCCCTGCCGCATCGACAGGCTCACCGGCTGGTGCGTCAGCTTGTGCAGCTCGCGCATCGGCGCCAGCGCGGCATCGCGCACGTCGAGCCGTGCCTTGACCAGGTTGCCCAGTTCCAGCAGCCGCATGCCCAGCCGGTAGCTGCCGGCCTGCGGGCGGTCGACGAAGCGGCCGATGGCCAGGTCGTTGAGGATGCGGTGGGCGGTGGACGGGTGCAGGCCCGTGCGCTCGCTGATCTCCTTCAGCGACACCGGCTCGGGCTGTGCCGCGAGCAGCTCCAGCAGCGCGAACGTGCGCTCGAGGACCTGGATCGTGGGCGCTCGGGGCGCGGGCGTCGTCATGGGCTCGGAGGCTGGAGGAATCACCGCCATTTTGCATCGCGGAAGCTTCCGCTGCATGCCGAAAGCTCGGCCGCCCTTTCCCCCGCGCGCACCGCGCCTTCCAGCGTGGAGGGGTAGGGGCCGGTCACATAGTCGCCGGCAGCGGCCAGCCCGGGCGCGATCTCCGCGGGGGGCCGGTCCAGCCCAGGCACGCAGCGGAAGGTGGCGCGCCGCTCGGCCAGGGTGCGCAGCAGCGTGGGCGCGGCGGGCCAGGTGCCGGCGGGAAACGCAGCCTGCGCCTGCTGCAGCACGGCCTGCGCGGTGGCGTCGAGCCCGGCATCGACCCAGCGCCGGGCGCCGCTGACCACGAAGGCGAAGACGCCGGGCGTGGCGCCCAGTCGCCCATGGTCGAAGGCGAACTGCGCCGGGGCCTGCGGGCCGTCCGCCAGCGCCGTCATCGGCACCGGCAGGCGGGCGCCGGGGCAGCGCAGGTAGACCGTGACGATGGGCTCGTAGGGCAGGCCCCGGGCGCGCGCCGCCCAGGCCGGCGCGAGCGGCTCGGCCAGGCGGGCCGCCTCGCTGGCGGGACAGGCGAGCACGACTGCGTCGAAGGGCGCGCCGTCGACCTGCCAGCGGCCCGGGCCGGCGCCCCCGGGCTCGATTGCGCGCACCCGGCTCGACAGGCGCAGCTCGGCCCCTGCCGCCTGCAGCCAATGCTGCGCCGGCTGCGGCAGCAGCAGCGCCAGCGAGCCGCGCGGCAGCAGCAGGTCGGCCGCGCCGCGGCCGCCGAAGAGCGCGTCGCGCAGCACCCGCAGCAGCACCTGCGCGCTGGCTTCCTGCGCCGGCGTGTTGAGCGCGGCCACGCACAGCGGGTCGATCAGCAAGGTGCGCACCGATGGCGCCAGGCCCTGGCACAGGCGCTGCACCGTCCAGCCCGGCGGGCAGTGGAAGCCGGCCGCGACCCAGCCGGCGGCCGCACGCAGCAGCGAGGCCTTGTCGCGCAGCGTCCATCCGCGGGCGGCGGCCACGCCGCGCACGAAGGCCAGTGCGGCCGGCCCGGCGGGCAAGGCCAGCCCGCGGCCGTCGGGGTAGCGCAGCATCAGCGGGCTGCGCGCCAGCAGCCGCTCGGGGTCGGCCCCGACCGTGCGCATCAGCGCCAGCGTCCGCGCATAGGCGCCGATCAGGATGTGCTGGCCGTTGTCCAGCGCCAGCCCCTCGATCTCGACGCCGCGAGCGCGGCCGCCGAGCGCCGGCGCCATCTCGAACAGCGTGACAAGGGCGCCGGCCTGCGCGGCGCGCACCGCCGCGGCCAGGCCGGCCCACCCGCCGCCCACCACCGCGAGCCTCACCGGAAGACCTTCCGCGCCGCCCGTTGCGGGATGTGCCCCTGGGAGCGGCCCGGCGCGCACGATCGCCGATCCCAACGGCAGGCGGCTGACACGGGGTGTCTCATGCCTGCCGCACGCCGGCGCGCCTCAGCGCCCGCGCAGATGGGTGCGGGTGGCGATCCACAGCTTGCGCAGCGGCGTCAGCGAAGTGCGCTGGTGCAGCACCCGGAAGCCCTGGCCTTCGATCTCCTGCAGCAGCGTGCGATAGATGTTGGCCATCATCAGGCCGGGCTTCTGCGCGGCCCGGTCGGCCTCGGGCAGCAGCGCCAGGGCGGCCTCGAAGGTGGCGCGCGCACGCTCGGCCTGGAAGCGCATCAGCGCGTCGAAGCGCTCGCTGTAGCCCCAGGGCGGCCCGCGCCGCAGCAGCTCATGGGCCTTGACGTCGAAGCGCTGCAGCTCCGACAGCGGCAGGTAGATGCGGCCGCGGCGCGCATCGTCGCCGACGTCCCGGATGATGTTGGTCAGCTGCATCGCCAGCCCGAGCCGGTGCGCGTAGGCCGTGGTGGCCTCGGCGCTGCGGCCGAAGATGTTGGCCGCCACCTCGCCCACGACGCCGGCCACCAGGTGGCAATAGCGCTCGAGCGCCGGGAAGTCGAGGAAGCGCGTCTGGGTCAGGTCGGTCTCGCAGCCTTCCACCACGGCCAGCAGGTGCTCGGCCCGGATGTCGAACTGCGGCGCCAGCGGCATCAACGCCTGCATCACCGGGTGGCTGGGCTGCCCCGCGTAGGCTCTCGCAACCTCGCCCCGCCACCAGGCCAGCTTGGTGGCAGCGACGCCCGCATCCGAGACCTCGTCCACGACATCGTCGACCTCGCGGCAGAAGGCGTAGAACGCCGTGATCGCCGCGCGCCGCGGTGGCGGCAAGAACAGGAAGGCGTAGTAGAACGATGAGCCGCTGCGCGCGGCCTTGTCCTGCACGTACTGCTGGGGTGTCAACGGGCTCTCCGCCATGCAGGACAAGGTCGCGCCCGCCTGAAGTCCGCGGCCTGGTCCTGCACGACCTGCTGGTCTGTCATCGCGCGGCGCGGCGCATCTGCAGGGCTCCCAGCAGCATGGGCGGCCCGTCGGCCGCGGTGAGGGTCGGGCGGTGCGTGAGCGCGGCGTGGTCCATGCGTTCGATTTTGGCAAGAATGCGCAGCCCGCCCTGCACCACGAGCCGCAGTTCCCAGCCGGCGCGGCCGGGCAGGGCGGGTGCCAGCGGCGAGCCCTCGGTCATCAGCCCGCGCGCCCAGTCGCAGAGGGACTTCACCAGGGCTCGCAGCGCCGGCGAATCGGCGCCCGGGGCCAGCTGGTCGCGACGCAGCCCGAAGGCGCGCAGGTCGGCCTCGGGCACGTAGTGGCGGCCGCGCGCGAGGTCGGGCCCCAGGTCCTGCCAGAAGTTGATGAGCTGCAGCGCGCTGCAGACGGCGTCGGCGCGCCGCAGCGCGGTGGGGTCGTCGATGCGGTACAGGTGCAGCAGCAGCCGGCCGATCGGGTTGGCCGAACGGCGGCAGTAGTCCAGCAAGGCCGCGCGGTCGGCCGGCAGCGGGTTGCGGGCGTCCTGCTCGAAGGCATCGAGCAGGTCTTCCAGCAGCCGGCCGGGCAGCCCGTGGCGGGCAATCTGCGCGCCCAGCGCGTCGAACACCTTCGCCCAGCGCGGGCCCGGTGGGCGCCCGCCCAGCACGGCGCGCAGGTCGCTGCGGTAGGCGGCGAGGTCGGCCAGGCGCTGCGCCTGGGGCGCGTCGCCTTCGTCGGCAATGTCGTCGGCCGTGCGGGCGTAGTGGTAGATCGCCGCCACGGCGGGCCGCAGCGCCGGCGGGCACAACAGCGAAGCGACCGGGAAGTTCTCGTAATGGCCCACGCCCATGGCCGGGATTCTCGGCGATGGCCCGGCCGGCCCCGGCCGCCGAGGCCGGCCGGCAGGCTAAAATCGCGGGTTCGCCGTCGTCCGGCAATCCACCTGCGCGGGTGGCGAAATTGGTAGACGCACCAGGTTTAGGTCCTGACGCCTTCACCGGCGTGCCGGTTCGAGTCCGGCCCCGCGCACCAGGCCCCTCCCAGCTTTCCCGCATCCACCGCACTGAAGAGACATCATGGCTGTCAACGTCGAAACCCTGGACAAGCTCGAGCGCCGCATCACCCTCACGCTGGCCGCCGACACCATCAACGGCGAGGTGGCCACGCGGCTCAAGCGCCTGTCGCGCACCGTCAAGGCCGACGGCTTCCGCCCCGGCAAGGTGCCGATGAGCGTGGTGGCGCAGCGCTATGGCTACTCGGTGCAGTACGAGGTGGTCAACGACCGCGTCGGCCAGGCCTTCAACGAGGCCACCAACGAGGCCAAGCTGCGCGTGGCCGGGCCGCCCCGGATCACGCAGAAGGACGAGGCGCCGGCCGGGCAGATGGCCTTCGACGCCACCTTCGAGGTCTACCCCGAGGTCCGGATCGGCGATCTCTCGGCGGCCGAGGTCGAGCGGGTGGGCACCGAGGTGACCGAGGCCGCCATCGACCGCACGATCGAGATCCTGCGCAAGCAGCGCCGCACCTTCGGCCTGCGCGCCCGCGACGAGGGCGCCGCCGAGGGCGACCGGGTCACCATCGACTTCGAGGGCAAGATCGACGGCGAGCCCTTTGCCGGCGGCAAGGCCGAGGCCTTCCAGTTCGTCATCGGCGAAGGCCAGATGCTCGAGCAGTTCGACCAGGCCGTGCGCGGCATGAAGGTGGGCCAGAGCAAGACCTTCCCGTTGCAGTTTCCGGCCGACTACAACGGCCGCGAGGTGGCGGGCAAGGAGGCCGATTTCCTGGTCACGGTGGGCAAGATCGAGGTGCAGAACCTGCCGGCCGTGGACGAGGCGCTGGCCAAGGCCCTGGGCATCCAGGAAGGCACGGTCGAGGCGCTGCGCGCCGACGTGAAGAAGAACCTCGAGCGCGAGGTGCGGTTCCGCGTCCAGGCGCGCAACAAGGCGGCGGTGATGGAAGCGCTGAGCCGCGTCGCCGAGCTCGAGCTGCCCAAGGCGCTGGTCGATGCCGAGGCCGAGCGCCTGGTCGAGAAAGCGCGGGCCGACCTCAAGCAGCGCGGCGTGAAGGACCCCGAGTCGGTCTCGCTGCCGCTGGAGGTCTTCAAGCCGCAGGCCGAGCGCCGCGTGCGCCTGGGCCTGGTCGTGGCCGAGCTGGTGCGCACGCAGGGCCTGCAGGCCAAGCCCGAGCAGTTGCAGGCGCACATCGAGGAGATGAGCCAGAGCTACGAGAAGCCGGCCGAGGTGATGCGCTGGTACCTCGGCGACCGCCAGCGCATGGCCGATGTCGAGGCCCTGGTCATCGAGAACAACGTGACCGAGTTCGTGCTCGGACGGGTCAAGGTCATCGACAAGATGCTACCGTTCGACGAACTGATGAGTGCGTCCTGAACCCGCCGCCGGCCGCTGCCCGCGGCGCGTGGCAGCGGCGCCTGACCCTGGAAGGAATCGCATGAGCTACACCGAGACCACCGGCCTGGGCATGGTGCCCATCGTCATCGAGCAATCGGGCCGCGGCGAGCGCGCCTACGACATCTACAGCCGCCTGCTGCGCGAGCGCATCGTGTTCCTGGTGGGGCCGGTGAACGACGCCACGGCCAACCTGGTGGTGGCGCAGATGCTCTTTCTCGAGAGCGAGAACCCCGACAAGGACATCTTCCTGTACATCAATTCGCCCGGCGGCAGCGTCAGCGCCGGCCTGTCCATCTACGACACGATGCAGTTCATCAAGCCCGATGTCAGCACCCTGTGCATGGGCATGGCCGCGAGCATGGGCAGCTTCCTGCTGATGGCCGGCGCCAAGGGCAAGCGCTCGGCGCTGCCGAACTCGCGCGTGATGATCCACCAGCCCTCGGGCGGCGCGCAGGGCCAGGCGACCGACATCGAGATCCAGGCGCGCGAGATCATCAAGACGCGCGAGCAGCTCAA
>JAGWMW010000013.1 GCA_028871575.1 Burkholderiales bacterium
TGCGCGGCGCGCCGCAGCCGGTGGCCGGCGCCGGCCCGGCAGCGGCCGCCGGCCTGCAGGGCGCTGCGACCGTGCGCCCGCTGGCCAGCGGCGACTTCAGGCGGCTGCTGGCCGTCTACCTCGTGAATGGCGTGGCCAGCGCGGTGCCGGCGACGCTGGTGCTGTTCTTCATCCGTGACCGCCTTCAGGCTCCGGCCTGGGCGCCGCTGTTCCTGGCCAGCTACTTCGCCGCCGGTGCGCTGTCGATGCCCCTGTGGGTGCGGGCCGTGGCCCGGCTGGGCCTGGCCCGCACCTGGCTGACGGGCATGGCGCTGGCCATCGTCACCTTCGCCTGGGCGCTGACGCTGCAGGCCGGCGACGTGGCCGGCTACACCCTGGTCTGCATCGCCAGCGGCATTACCCTGGGCGCCGACCTCACGCTGCCGGGGGCCATGCTGACCGGCGTCATCCAGCGCGCCGGCCATGCGCAGCGGCTGGAGGGCGCCTACTTCGGCTGGTGGAACTTCGCCACCAAGCTCAACCTCGCACTGGCCGCAGGCATCGCGCTGCCGCTGCTGGCCGCCTTCGGCTACACGCCGGGCAGCCGCAGCGCCGAGGGCCTGCGCTCGCTGGGCCTGGCCTACTGCGCGCTGCCCTGCCTCTTGAAGTTGGTGGCCGCCGCGCTGCTGTGGACCCTGTGGACCCGAAAGGACCTCGAACCATGAACCCTCCCCTTCCGCGCCCCGGGCGCCGGCCCGCCATGCGCCGCCTCGCGCTGACCCTGACCCTGACCGCCGCGGCCGTGCTGGCGGGCTGCGCCTCGGCGCCCACCCCGGCCGACTATGCCGACCAGCAGCCCCGGCTCGACCTGAAGACCTACTTCAACGGCCCGCTGGTGGCGCACGGCATGTTCACCGACCGCTCGGGCAAGGTGATCAAGCGCTTCGTCGTGCAGCTCACCGGCAGCTGGCAGGGCAACCAGGGCACGCTGGACGAGCGCTTCACCTACAGCGACGGCACGAAGCAGCAACGCATCTGGCACCTCACCGACGAGGGCGGCGGCCGCTACACCGGGCGCGCGGCCGACATCGTGGGCGTGGCCCAGGGCGTGGCCGCGGGCAATGCGCTGAACTGGCACTACACGCTGCGCCAGCCCGTGGGCGACAAGACCTACGACGTGCAGATGGACGACTGGATGATCCTGATCGACGAGCACGTGATGCTCAACCGCACCGCGATGAGCAAGTTCGGCTTCCATCTCGGCGACGTCACGCTGGCCTTCAACAAGCCCTGAGCCGCCGATGCCGCTGAACCCGCGCATGACCGGCTGGGCCGGCCGGACCGCCTGGCTGGTGGGCGCCTCCACCGGCATCGGCCGCGCCACCGCCAGCGCCCTGCACGCGGCCGGCGCGCATGTGGTGGTCTCGGCCCGCAGCGCGGGCGCGCTGCAGGCCTTCGTCGCCGAGCACCCGGGCAGCGAGGCGATCGCGCTCGACGCCACCGACCGCGAGGCGATGCGCCAGGCCGCGCAGCGCATCGCGGACAGCGGCAGGCGCATCGACCTGGCGATGTACTGCGCCGGCACCTACGCGCCGATGCGCGCCACCGAGTTCGACCTCGACGTGGCGCTGCGCCATGTGCAGGTCAACCAGGTGGGTGCGCTGCACCTGCTGGACGCCGTGCTGCCCGCGCTGCGCGCCCAGGCCCGCGCCGGCCAGGGCGGGCACCTGAGCCTGGTCAGCAGCGTGGCCGGCTACCGCGGGCTGCCGCAGGCGCTGGCCTACGGGCCGACGAAGGCGGCGCTGATCAACCTGGCCGAGGTGCTGCACCTGGACCTCTCGCCGCTGGGGCTCGGGGTCTCGGTCATCAACCCGGGCTTCGTCGAGACGCCGCTGACGGCCGGCAATGAATTCAAGATGCCGGCCCTGATCACGCCGGCGCAGGCGGCGCAGGCCATCCTGCGCGGCTGGCGGCGCGGCGAGTTCGAGATCCACTTCCCCAAGCGCTTCACGCTCGGGCTGAAGCTGCTGCGGCACCTGCCCTACACGCCCTACTTCGCGGCCGTGCGCCGCTCCACAGGGTTATGAGCCTCGCCCGGCCGCCCGCAGGGCCTCGCACCGACTTGCGCCGCACGGAGGTTGCCTGATGAGCATGGACCCCGCCCAGGCCGACGCCGCGCTGGCGCGCATCGTGGCCCGCTTCGAGGCCCTGGCGCCGGCCGACCTGGACCGGCTGCACGAGCTCTACACCGAGGATGCCGCGTTCAAGGACCCGTTCAACGAGGTGCAGGGCCTGGCGGCGATCCGGCGCATCTTCGGCCACATGTTCGACACCCTGGACGGCCCGCGCTTCGTCGTCACCGAGGCCGTGGCCCGGGGCGGGGCCTGCTGGCTGGCCTGGGACTTCCACTACCGCATGCGCCGCGGGGGCCGCTCCGCGCAGACCATCCGCGGCGCCAGTCGCCTGGCGCTGGCCGCCGACGGCCGCATCGCCGTGCACCGCGACTACTGGGACGCGGCCGAAGAGCTGTACGAGAAGCTGCCGCTGGTGGGCGGCCTCATGCGCTGGCTCAAGCGGCGGGCGCGGGCTTGACGGGTCGCGCCCGGTGTGGGGCCGCAGGCCGCGGCTATCGGTCGCGCTGGCCTTCGGTCAGCGACAGCACCTGGAACAGGCCCGAGCGGTCGACGAAGAAGGTTTCGACCACCACCGCCGACTGCCCCGGCAGATGCGCCGGCGCCGGGTAGGGCGCGGCACCGCGGATCAGCGCCAGCACCCAGGGCTGCACCTCGTCGGCCGCCGGCTTGCGCACGACGCTCAGGTCGGCGAGCTGGCCGGCGGCGTCGATCTGGGCCTCGACCACCATCACGCCGTACAGCAGCGGCGGCACGCGCCCGCGGTAGATGCGCGAGGGGTAGCAGTCGTAGAGCCGGTGCGCGGCGTCGAGCCGGTAGGCCGCCGCGTCGGTGCTGGCCGAGGGCGCCGAGGCCGCGCAGTGCGGCACCGGCACGGTGTGGAACTGCGCCCGCGCGGCCGGCGCCGCGGCCAGGCCCAGGGCCGCGGCCAGCGCGGCCATCAGGGAAGACCGGGAGGGCCGGTCGCTGCATCGGGGCATGTGCTTTGCTAATGGTTTACTGAACGACCCGCGTGCAAGCTCGGCTTGCACCGCAGGTGGGCACCCTCGATCATTTTCAGCCGCCGGGCGACCGACCGCACCAGGTCGGCAGGCGGCGGGATCGGCGCGCCGATTTTCACAGGGATGGTTCTCACAACGACCGCGTATTCCACCAGCTCCACCAACCGGGAAGTCACCAAGATGTACCTCTTCACGATTCGCAGCACCCCCAGCGCCGGCCGACGGCGCGCCGTCGCGCAGGCCGCCTGCCTGACCTGCCTGTCCGGTCTCGCGCCCACGCTGGCCGCGCTGCCGGCATGGGCCCAGACCGCGCCGGCGGCCAAGAGCGACCTGGTCGAGATCACGGGCTCGTCGATCAAGCGCATCGCCGGCGAGACCGCGCTGCCGGTGCAGATCATCACCCGCGGCGACATCGCGCGCAGCGGCGTGTCCACCGTCGAGCAGCTGCTCAAGACCATCACCTCCAGCTCCACCTTCAACGGCACCTCGGTGGCCAACACCGGCGCCGGCGGCGGCCAGGGCGGCAACGGGTCGGTCTCGCTGATCTCGCTGCGCGGCCTGGGCTCGGCGCGCACCCTGGTGCTGATCGACGGCCGCCGCAGCGCGCCCTCGGCGGGCGGCTCGGCGGTGGACATCGCCACCATCCCGCTGGCCGCGATCGAGCGCGTGGAGGTGCTGCAGGACGGCGCCTCGGCCATCTACGGCAGCGACGCCGTGGCCGGCGTCGTCAACTTCATCCTGCGCACCAAGGTCACCGGCACCGAGGTCTCGGCCACGCTGGGCACGCCCACGCGCTCGGGCGGCGGCCAGGAGGCGCGGTTCTCGGTGCTGACCGGCTTCGGCGACCTCGACGCCGACCGCTACAACGTCACCGCCTCCGCGAGCTACCAGCATGTCAAGCCGATCTTCGGCTCGTCGCGTTCGTTCGCGCGCAACCTCAACGTCGCGCAGCAGCTCGACAAGACGAGCTCGATCGCCTTCCCGGCCAACGTCTTGCTGCCCAGCGGCAAGCTGGCGAGCCCGAACTACCCGAACTGCGGCCCCTACTCGATCACCTCGCCCTTGCTGCCTGGGCTGTGCCGCTACGACAACGCGCCCTACATCTCGATCCAGCCCGAAAGCACGCTGGCCAACCTGATGGTCGACGCGCGCTTCAATTTCTCGGCCGATGCCGAGGGCTACATCGAGTCCAGCTTCACGCGCAACAAGACGCTGACGACACAGCAGCATGTGCTGCTGTACGGCGCGGCGCTGCCGCCCGGCGCGCCCTATGCGACCACGCTGGCCAACCTGATCAGCACCCAGTACCCGCAGTACGCCAGCGGGCTGAACAAGTACGTCGGCAGCGCGATCGCGCTGCTGCCGCCCACGAGTCCCTATTACCCCAGTGCCTTCGCCGCGGCCAACGGCGTCGCCGGCCAGCCGCTGCCCCTGTTCTTCCGCTCGATTCCCTCCGGCACGCGCAAGACCGAGGACGTGACCGACAACGTGCGCGTCGTCGCCGGGCTGCGGGGCTCGGCGCTGGGCTGGGACTACGACACGGCTGCGCTCTACAGCCAGAACAAGCTGACCACCAGCCTCACGCAGGGCTGGGCGCTGACCGACAAGTACCTGAGCCTGGTCGACAGCGGCGTCATCAACCCCTTCGGCGACACCACCGACCCGGCCGCGCGGGCCGCGGCGATGGACAGCAACTACAACGGCGTGTTCAACAGCGTCAAGCAGTCGATCGCCAGCGTCGACGCCAAGGCCTCGCGCGACCTGTTCAGCCTGCCCGCGGGCGTGGTGAGCCTGGCGCTGGGCGGCGAGTTCCGCAAGGAGAAACTCGACATCGCGCCCTCGGCCGCCAACCAGCAGTTCCTGGTCAGCGGCTTCGGCAGCGCCGGCGTGCCCGTCAGCGGCGCGCGCAACGTGGCCTCGGCCTACGCCGAGGTCAACGTGCCCATCCTCAAGACCCTGGAGGCCGACGCCGCCGTGCGCTACGACCGCTACCAGCGCGTGGGCAGCACCGTCAACCCGAAGGGCTCGCTGCGCTGGCAGCCGATCGAGCAGCTGCTGGTGCGCGGCTCCTGGGGCAGCGGCTTCCGGGCGCCGACCTTGCTCGACCTGTACTCGCCGCAGGCCAACGGCATCACCACCAACGGCCAGCGCGACCGCGTGCGCTGCCCCGTGGTGGACCCGGCCAACGTCGACTGCAGCGCCCAGTACGTGACCATCGGCGGCGGCAACCCGAACCTCAAGCCCGAGAAGTCGGAGTCGATCACGCTGGGCTTCGTGATCGAGCCGAACAAGCGGTACTCGCTCGGCCTGGACTTCTTCCACATCACGGTCAAGGACATCATCCGCACCGGCATCCCCTACCAGACGATCCTGGGCGACCCCATCACCTATGCCGGCTACCTGGTGCGGGGTGCTCCCGACGGCAACCCGAGCGGGGTCGGGCCGATCCTGGGCATCAACCAGAACCTGACCAACCTGGGCAAGACGATCGTGGGCGGCGTCGACGTGGATGCGAAGGCGCGCGTGCTCAGCGAGCCGGGCCAGCGCGTGACGCTGCGGCTGGCCGGCACCTACATGTCGAAGTACGACCAGCAGAACCTCAACGGCAGCTACACCTCGGCCCTGAACAACCCGGGCGGCGCGGGCGCCATCGGCGTGGTGCTGCGCTGGCGCCACGTGGCCAGCGCGACCTGGGAGGCCGGCCCCTGGGCCAGCACCCTGGCGTGGAACTACCAGAACCCCTACCACGACACGCGCTCGAACCTGCAGCCGCTGTCGGTGGCGCCGCGCGAGGTGGCCTCGTACAGCACCTTCGACGCCCAGATCGCCTACCGCGGCCTGGCGCGCACGACGCTGACCCTGGGGGTCAAGAACCTGGCCGACACCGACCCGCCGTACACCAACTACGGCGGCGGCTTCGTCGGCAGCTACGACCTGAGCTACACCGACGTGCGCGGCCGCTTCGCCTACCTGAACGCGACCTACAAGTTCTGACCGGCGGCCGGGCCGCCGGGCGCGGGCGGGGCCCGCCCCGGCCCCGCCCCGTGCCGCATGTCGAAGCGGAACAGGCGGCACTCGATGCCGCCGTTCCACAGCGGCACGCGGGCGCTTTCCTTCAGCCGCATCAGGGTGGGCAGCTTCATCTCGGGGCTCAGCACCCAGGCCGTCCAGCCGGCGTACTGGCGCTTCCAGTGCGCGGCCAGGGCGGCGAAGAACTCGCCCGCGCCGGCGCCGCCGTCGAAGGCCTCGCGCGAGGCCCCCTGGCCCTTGGGGCCCATGCGCTCGCCATAGGGCGGGTTCAGCAGCAGGGTGCCCGCCAGTGCGGGAGGCAGGCGCTGCAGGGCGTCGGCCGTGCGGAACGCGATGGCCTCGCGCCCCGGGGCCAGCACGCCGGCGCGGCGGGCATTGCGCTCGGCGAAATCGGTCATGCGGAAGCTCACGTCGCCGGCATGGATGGGCACGGCGCTGGCGTGCACGCGCTCGCGCGCCGCGGCCTGCATCGCACGCCACTCGGCCATGAAGGGTGCGAAGGGCTGCAGTCGCTCGAAGGCGAAGCGGCGCTGGCTGCCGGGCACGATGCCGCAGGCGATCTGCGCCGCCTCGATGGCGATCGTGCCGGCCCCGCAGCAGGGATCGAACAGCGGGCCGTCGGCCTCGCGGCCCTGCCAGCCGGCCGCGGCCAGCATCGCCGCGGCCAGCGTCTCCTTCAGCGGCGCCTCGCCGGTGTCCTCGCGCCAGCCGCGCTTGAACAGCGGCTCGCCCGAGGTGTCGACGTACAGCATCGCGTGCTCGGGGCCCACGAAGAGCGCGATCGGCAGGTCGGGGCTGCGGGTGTCGACGCTGGGGCGCTGGCCCGTGCGCTCGCGCAGGCTGTCGCACACCGCGTCCTTGATGCGCAGCGCGGCGAAGTTCAGGCTCTTCAGCGGCGAGCGCTGCGCGCTCACGTCCACGCGCAGGCTCTGCGCCGGCGTGATCCAGCGCGCCCAGTCGACGCGCCGGGCCAGCGCGTACAGGTCGTGCTCGTCGCGGTAGGGACCGTCGACCAGCGGCCACAGCACGCGCTGGGCGAGCCGGCTCTCCAGGTTCAGGCGCATCGCGGTGGCCTCGTCGCCCGCGACCCAGACGCCGCCGCGCGCGACCTCGGCCGCGACGCCGGTCAGCGCCGACACCTCGGCGGCCAGCAGCGACTCGACGCCGCCGGCGCAGGGCAGGAAGAGGCCGGTGGCGCTCAAATCGTCTTGCGCAGGCTGGCCGGCGCGATCTTCAGCGCCTCGCGGTACTTGGCCACCGTGCGGCGGGCCACGCGGATGCCCTGCTCCTCGAGCATCTCGCTGAGCTGGCTGTCCGACAGCGGCTTGGCCGCGTCCTCGGCGCTGACGAACTGCCGGATCAGCGCCCGCACCGCGGTGCTGCTGGCGTTGCCGCCGGCCTCGGTGTTGAGCGAGCTGCCGAAGAAGTACTTGAGCTCGAAGGTGCCCTGCGGCGTGGCCATGTACTTGGCCGTGGTCACGCGCGAGATCGTGCTCTCGTGCAGGCCCAGCTCGTCGGCGATCTCGCGCAGCACCAGCGGCTTCATCGCGATCGCGCCATGGGTGAAGAAGGCCTTCTGGCGCTCGACGATGGCCTTGCTCACGCGCAGGATGGTGTCGAAGCGCTGCTGGATGTTCTTGACGAACCAGCGCGCCTCCTGCAGCCGCGAGGACATGCCGGCATGGCCGTTGCTGCCGCGCTGGCCGCGCACGGCCTGCGCGTACAGGTCGTTGATGCGCAGCTTGGGCATGACGTCGGGATTGAGCGCCACCGCCAGGCCGCGGCCGCTCTTGCGCACGATGACGTCGGGCACGACGATGTTCGCCTCGGCCGGCGCGAACGGCCGCCCGGGCTTGGGTTCGCAGGCCAGGATCAGGGCCTGGGCCTGGCGCACCAGCGTCTCGTCGGCGCCGGTCATCGCGGTCAGGCGCCGCATGTCGCGCCGGCCCAGCAGCTCGAGGTGCTGCTCGCAGATGCGCAGCGCCAGCTGGCGCGCGGCGCAGCGCGGCGTGGCCCGCAGCTGCAGCGCCAGGCATTCGCCCAGCGAGCGCGCGCCCACGCCCAGCGGCTCCAGGCTCTGCAGCCAGCGCAGGGCGCAGCGCAGCCGCTCCTGCAGCTCGGCCAGCGCCTCCGCGCCTGCCACCGAGGCCGCGTCGTCGCCCCCGAACATCTCGGCCAGGCGCAGCGCGATGTCTTCCAGCGGGTCGGCCAGGTAGCCGTCGCCGTCCAGCGACTCGATCAGCACCTGCAGCGCGGCGTGGTCCTCGGGCGACAGGCGCATGCCCAGCACCTGGCCGCGCAGGTGGTCCTGCAGCGAGCCGGCGGCGGCGCGGCGGTCCTGCGGCTCCATCTCGTCGCCCTCGCCGCCGCCGCTGCCGGCGGCGGCGGCCGAGGGCGTCTCGCGGATGCCGTCGAAGTCGTCGCCCTCGGTGCCGTTCTCCCAGTCTTCGCGGCCGGTGGTGCCGAAGTCCTCGCCGCGCATCTCGGTGGCGGCGTCGGCCCCGTCGGGCACCTCGGCACTCGGCTCGGCCTCGGCCACGCGGTCCACCGTCTGGCGCTCGATCGGGGTCTCGAAGGGATTCGCCGGCAGCTCGTCGTCGGCCTCGAGGAAAGGGTTCTGCTCGAGCATCTGCCCCACTTCCTGGTGCAGCTCCAGCGTGGAGAGCTGCAGCAGCCGGATCGACTGCTGCAGCTGCGGCGTCAGCGCCAGGTGCTGCGACAGGCGGACCTGCAACGAGGGCTTCATGGGGCGAGCAGGTGCGAGTCAGCACGCGGAGCCGGCTTTGCCGGGCCGCTGCGTGAGCCCCCTCGGGGGGTGGCGTAGGCGCGAAGCGACAAGCCCGGAGGGCTCGTGGAGCATGCGGTCATGGCCGCGAGATCGTTCGGGTCCACGCGCGGAGCCGGCTTTGCCGGGCCGCTGCGTGAGCCCCCTCGGGGGGTGGCGAAGGCGCGAAGCGACAAGCCTGGGGGCCTCATGTCACATGCGGAAGTGCTCGCCGAGGTAGACCTTGCGGACCTCGGCGTTGGCGACGATCTCGGCCGGCGTGCCTTCGGCCAGCACGCGGCCGTCGCTGATGATGTAGGCGCGGTCGCAGATGCCCAGCGTCTCGCGCACGTTGTGGTCGGTGATCAGCACGCCGATGCCGCGCGAGCGCAGGAAACGGATGATGCGCTGGATCTCGATCACCGCGATCGGGTCGACGCCGGCGAAGGGCTCGTCGAGCAGGATGAAGCGCGGCTGCGTGGCCAGCGCGCGCGCGATCTCGACCCGGCGCCGCTCGCCGCCCGACAGTGCCGGCGCCGGCGTGTCGTGCAGCTTCTCGATCGCGAGCTCGCGCATGAGCTGCTGCAGCAGCGCGGCGATGACCTCGGGCGCCAGCGGCCGGCCGTCCTCGCCCTGCTGCAGCTCGAGGACGGCGCGGATGTTCTCCTCGACCGTGAGCTTGCGGAAGATCGAGGCCTCCTGGGGCAGGTAGGACAGGCCCAGGCGCGAGCGGCGGTGGATGGGCAGCGTCTGCACCGGCCGGCCGTCGATCAGGATCTCGCCGTCGTCGGCGCGCACCAGCCCCACGACCATGTAGAACGTGGTCGTCTTGCCGGCGCCATTGGGGCCGAGCAGGCCCACCACCTCGCCTGCGCCGACGGCCAGGTGCACGTCGCGCACCACCACGCGCGGCCCGTAGCGCTTGTGCAGGCGCCTGGCCTCCAGGCGGCTGCCAGCGGCCGGCTCGGCGGCGCCCATCAGCGCGGCGCGGCCAGGGTGGCGCTGGGCAGCAGCGCGCCTGCACCGGCCGGGGCGGGCGCGCTGGCGGCAGCGGCCTCGGCCGCGCGCGGGCTGAGCACGGCACGCACGCGACCGCCGGGGTTGGTGGCCGTGGCGGCGCCGCCCTCGACCTGGGCGGTCTGGGTGGTGTCGTCCCAGACGATCACGCCGCCCGTCACCTCGTCGGTGACGAGCCCGCCGCGCAGGCGGCGCACGATGCTGTGGCCGCTCAGGCGCAGGGTGTCGGCGCGGCCGTCGTACTCGATGCGCTCGGCCTGGCCCTCGACCACCTCGCCGGGGCTGGCGCCCTGCTGGCGCCAGGTGGCCGGCTGGGCGGCGCTGCCGATGGCCGTGGCGGTGCGGTAGCCGTCGGGCTGCTCGCGCGTCTCGACGCGGTCGGCACGCAGCACCAGGCTGCCCTGGGTGATGACCACGTTGCCGTTGAACACCGCGACCTGGCGCTGCAGGTCGACGGTGCCGGGCCGGTCGGCCTCGACCACCATCGGCTGGCTGCGGTCGCCAGGGGCGGCGCGCGCCGGCACCGTGCCGACCGCCATGACGACCGCCAGCGCCAGCGCCAGCGCAGGCGTGCGCGCCGGGCGGCAGGGGCGGGCGGTTCGATTCGAACGACGGAAGAAGGCAGGCATCACCACGGCACGGAACTTGCGGGCATTCTAGGGGCAAGCGAGGCGTTGCCCGCGGCCTGCGGCCGTGAAATCGCGCACCCCGGCGGCCTGCGCCCGGGGTGCGGCGGCGGCTTCAGGCGCCCTGTCGGGCGCGGCCGATCAGGTAGCTGGCCACCTGCAGCGCGCGCTCCTGGCTGTTGGCCTGCGCCGGCGAGGTGTACCAGCGGCCCTGCACGCCCAGCGTGGGCACGCCGTCGATGCCCCAGGCGCTGGAGATCTGCTTGCCGCGGTTGACCTTGGTGGCGACGTCGAAGGAGCGGAACACCGAGGTGAACTTGGCCCGGTCGACGCCATTGGCTGCCATGAAGTCGGTGATCTCGGCCTCGGTGTCCAGCCGCTTGTACTGCACGTGGATGGCATTGAAGACCTTGTCGTGCATCGTGGGCAGCAGGCCCATGTCCTCGAGCGTGTAGAAGAGCTTCTGCTGCTCGGGGGCGCCGATGAAGGCGAACGGCAGCGGGTGGAAGTAGACGTCGGGAGCCAGCGTCTTCTCCCAGGCCTCGAGGCCGGGCTCGAAGGCGAAGCAGTGCGGGCAGCCGTACCAGAAGAACTCGATCACCTCGATCTTCTTCTGCGGCGAGGGCAGGGTCAGCGGTTGCGGCGTGCGCAGGCGGGCGTAGTCCTTGCCCTCCACCGGCAGGCCCTGGGCGCGGGCCGCGCCCGCCGAAGCCAGGCCGAGGCCGAGGCCCACGCCCGTGACGGCCAGGTGCTTGGAGAAGTCGCGCCGTTGCATGAAGGTCCTTTCAGGAGGGGTCGGAAGGTTTGCGGGATGGGTGTACGGGGGCGGAGGATCTGGAAGCAGGACCGCCCCGCGGAGGATCGATCCCGGCCACGGCCGGCGGTTCCTGCCGGCGGTTGCGTGGCGGCCCCCCGGATCAACGCCTAGGGTCGGGCCGCTGTTGACGCGCCGACACGCCGGCTCAGGGCTGCGCGACCGACACCACGCGGGCGTCGATGCCTTCGGCCTGCAGCCGCGCCTGCAGGGCATCGGCGTCGCCTCGGGCCTCGAACGGGCCCACGCGCACGCGGAACACGGCGCGCCCGGCCTGGTCGCGCTCGCTCACCTTGGCCGCCTGGCCGAGCAGGCCGAGCCGGGCGCGCTGCTGCTCGGCGTCTTCGGGCCGGCTGTAGGCGCCGGCCTGGACGAAGAAGACGTAGGAGGCCGGCCCCGAGGCTGCCGTTGCCGCTGCGGCCACCGGGGCCGGCGCCGGCGCTGCGGCGGGGCCCGGCGCCGAGGCTGCGCCCGAGGCCGCGGCCGCACCCAGGTCGGCGGGCGGCTTGGTGGCCAGGCTGGCGTTCGGGTCCCAGTTGCGGTTGCGCGCCGCCTCGGCGCTGTCGGATTCGGCCGAGTGCGGCGGCACCTTGTCGATGAAGGGCACCGGCGTCTTGGTGATGTACAGCGCCACGCCGAGCGCCACCGCCAGGCCCAGCAGCAGCCCGACGACGAGGCCGAGCACGAAGCCCCCGCGCTGCGCCTTCATGCCGCCACCTCGGCCGGCGCCGGCTGGGGCGGCCGCTGCATCGAGGCCGGCGCCGAGACGCCCAGCACCGCCAGCGCGTTGCGCAGCACCTGGGCCGTGGCGGCCAGCAGTGCCAGCCGCGCTGCGGCCAGCGCCGGGTCGGCCACCAGCACGCGCTCGGCCGCGTAGTAGGCATGGAACAGCGCGGCCAGGTCGCGCAGGTAGAAGGCCACGTCGTGCGGGGCCCGCTCGGCGGCGGCGCGGGTGAGCATGTCGGGGTAGTCGGCCAGCTTCAGCATCAGCGCGTCCTCGGTGGGCGCGGTCAGGCGCGCCAGGTCGGCGGCGCCGGCGGCCGGCGGCGGCAGCAGCGGGTCGAGCCCGGCCTGGGCCAGCACCGAGCAGATCCGGGCGTGCGCGTACTGCACGTAGTAGACCGGGTTCTCGTCGTTGGCCTTCAGCGCCAGGTCGACGTCGAACGTGAACTCGGTGTCGGCCTTGCGGCCGACGAGGAAGAAGCGCACGGCGTCGCGGCTGGTCCAGTCGATCAGGTCGCGCAGCGTGACGTAGCTGCCGGCGCGCTTGGAGATCTTGACCTCCTGGCCGCCCTTCATCACCGTGATCATCTTGTAGAGCACGTAGTCGGGGTAGCCCGCGGGGATGCCGGCGCCCAGGGCCTGCAGGCCGGCGCGCACGCGCGCCACGGTGCCGTGGTGGTCGCTGCCCTGGACGTTGATGACGCGCGCATAGCCGCGCTCGAACTTGTCCAGGTGGTAGGCCACGTCGGGCACGAAATAGGTGTAGGCCCCCTCGCCACCGGGCCCGGCGCCAGGCGTGGACCGGCGCATCACGCGGTCCTTGTCGTCGCCGTAGTCGGTGGTGCGCAGCCACAGCGCGCCGTCGTGCTCGTAGGTCTTGCCGGAGGCGACCAGCCGGCGCACGGTGGCCTCGACGCGGCCGCTGCCGTAGAGGCCCGACTCGAGGAAGTAGTGGTCGAAGCGCACGCCGAAGGCCTGCAGGTCGAGGTCCTGCTCGTGGCGCAGGTAGGCGACGGCGAACTGGCGGATGCCGTCCAGGTCGTCGGCGTCGCCCGAGGCCGTGGTGCCGCGGTCGTCGGCCTGCACGGTGCGGCGGGCGCGGAAGTCGGCCGCGATGTCGGCGATGTAGTCGCCGTTGTACGCCGGCTCGGGCCAGCCCAGATCGCCCGGGGCCAGGCCGCGCAGGCGGGCCTGCACCGAGCGCGCCAGCGTGTCGATCTGGGCCCCCGCGTCGTTGTAATAGAACTCGCGCAGCACCTGCGCGCCCTGGGTCTGCAGCAGCTGCGCCAGGCTGTCGCCCAGCGCCGCGTTGCGGCCGTGGCCCACGTGCAGCGGCCCGGTGGGGTTGGCCGAGACGAACTCGACCATCACGCGCTCGCCGCTGGCCGGGCGCAGGCCGTAGCGCACGCCCTGGTCCAGCACCTCGCGCACCACGGCCTGCCGGGCCTCGGGCCGCAGGCGCAGGTTGATGAAGCCCGGGCCGGCGATCTCCAGCGCCTGCACCCAGCGCTGCACGGCGGGCTGCGCCTGCAGGCCGTCCACCAGGGCCTGGGCGAGCTGGCGCGGGGTCTGCTTCAGCGCGCGCGCCAGCGGCATCGCCGCCGTGATGGCCAGGTCGCCGTGCGCCGCCTGCCGGGGGCTCTCGAAGCCGGCCTCCGGCACCGCGGCCGCATCGCCCACCAGCGCCGACAGCACCGCCTGCAGCGCCGCCCGCAGTTCCTGCTTGGCTTGGATCATCGGCGGGATTCTACGTTTGGCCCTGTCGCGGCCTGCCGATCTGCCACGCGTTGCGGCCCCAGATCGGGGCTTCGGCGTGGCGCCGGGCGTGCCACCATCGAGCCGACGCGCTTTGCGCCCGATCGCCGCCTTGCCCACGCCGCCCCGCGGCCGACATCCCCACCGCCGATGGCTCCCCCCAGCGACCCGCCCGCCACCCCCGACCTGCTGGTCGCCGCGCTGCCGGCGCAGATCGGCAAGTACCGGCTGAAGGCCAAGCTCGGCGAGGGCGCGACGAGCGAGGTCTTCCTGGCCCACGATCCCTTCCGCGGGCGTGACGTGGCGATCAAGCGCGTGCGCCCGGCGCTGGTGGCCGACTCGCGCGAGTCGCACTTCCAGCAGCGCTTCTTCGCCGCCGAGGCGGCCCTGGTGGGGCGGCTGAACCACCCGAACGTGGTGCAGATCCTCGACGCGGTGGCCGACGCCGAGGCGCCCTACCTGGTGATGGAGTACGTCAGCGGCGTGACCCTGCGCCGCTTCTGCCGCGCCGACAACCTGCTGCCGCTGGCCCAGGTGGTGGAGATCGGCTTCAAGTGCGCGATGGCGCTGGGCTACTGCTTCCGCCAGGGGCTGATCCACCGCGACGTGAAGCCCGCCAACCTGCTG
The DNA here is from genome assembly GCA_028871575.1 of Burkholderiales bacterium. Taxonomy (GTDB): domain Bacteria; phylum Pseudomonadota; class Gammaproteobacteria; order Burkholderiales; family Burkholderiaceae_C; genus Rubrivivax. The sequence goes on from JAGWMW010000013.1 coordinate 14,469, forward strand.
GTGGTGCAGGACGGCGAGCGCATCGTCGACGTCAAGGTCAGCGATTTCGGCAGCGTGTTCAACCTCGGTGCCGACCACACCCAGGTCTATCGCGTGGGCTCGCTGGCCTACATGTCGCCCGAGCAGCTCGACGGCGACATCCTCGACTGCCGCGCCGACATCTACTCGCTGGCGGGGGTGATGTACCACCTGATCGCCGGCCGGCCGCCCTTCGACGCGGTGCAGCAGCAGGCCCTGATGCACCAGATCTACAACGCCTCGCCGCCGCCGCTGGCGCGGCTGCGCGAGGGCGTCTCGCCGGCGCTGCAGGCGCTGATCGAGCGCAGCCTGGCCAAGGCGCGCGAGCAGCGCCCGCCCGACTGGCAGGCCTTCGCCGACGCGCTGTCGGCCCTGGTCGCCGGCGAGCACGTGCCGCGCGGCCCGCTGCAAGAGGTGCTCGACTCCGAGCGCTTCACGCTGCTGCGCTCGCTCGACTTCTTCGCCGGCTTCGGCGATGTCGAGCTGTGGGAGGTGGTGCGGCGCGCGCGCTGGCAGCGCCACGGCTACGGGCAGGCGCTGTACCGCAAGGGCGACGAGGGCACCAGCTTCCACATCCTCACCCAGGGCCAGGTCGAGGTCTACCGCGACGGCCTGTCCGTCGCCTCGCTGGGCCCGGGCAGCTCGGTGGGCGAGATGGCCTACCTGGCGCCGAACCCCGAGCTGCGGCGGCACACGGTGGACATCCTCGTGGCGCAGCCCGCCACCACCGTGTCCTTCGACCCGGCGGCGATGGAGCAGCTCTCGCTGGCCACGCGGCACCTCTTCGATGCCGCCTTCATCGGCGTGCTGGTGCGCCGGCTGCACGCCGCGCACGAGGCCCTGGCGCACCCGCGACGCATCCTGTGACGCCTGCGGTCGGCGCGAAACCACATTCGCGCGTTTCCGTCTGTGCAGGCGTGCGCTTCGGTGATGGAATCGGCGCCGGCATCCGCCAACCCCACCCAAGACGAGGAATCGCATGAAGAAGACCCTGATCACGACCCTGGCCGCGGCCGCCTTCACCCTGCTGGCCGGCACCGCCTTCGCCGCCGAGACCTCCTGCGCCACCCAGGCCGCCGACAAGAAGCTGGCCGGCGCGGCCAAGACCAGCTTCATGAAGAAGTGCGAGCGCGAAGCCAAGCCCGCGATGGGCGGCATGGCCATGGGCGCCAAGGACAGCGGCTGCGCCAAGATGGCCGCCGAGAAGAAGCTGGCCGGCGCGGCCAAGACCAGCTACATGAAGAAGTGCGAGAAGGACGCCATGGCCCCGGCCGCGCCCGCCACCAAGTAATCGCGGCCGCGGCGCGCCGCGGCCCGGCTCAGCGCGGCGTGCCGGCCCAGTAGCCGGGCGCGCCGTAGCTGTGCTTGAGGAAGTCGATCCACAGGCGCACCCGCAGCGGCAGATGCCTGCGCTGCGGGAAGACGGCGTAGATGCCGTTGGCCGGCGCCGCATAGTCCTGCAGCACGGCCTGCAGCCGGCCCTGGGCCAGGTCGTCCTCGACCTCCCAGGTGCTGCGCCAGGCGATGCCCAGGCCCTGCACGCACCAGTCGTGCAGCACCTGGCCGTCGCTGCAGTCGAGCATGCCGCTCGGGCGCAGGTGCGTCACCGCGCCCCCGGTCGAGAAGGCCCAGCCGCGGCTCTGGCCGGCATCGGAGCTCAGCGTCAGGCAGGCATGGCGCATCAGCTCGGCCGGCGTGCCCGGCACGCCGGCGCGGGCCAGGTAGTCGGGGCTGGCCACGCACAGGCGCCGGTTGTCGGCCAGGCGCACGCTGACCAGGCTGGAGTCGGGCAGGTCGCCCACGCGAACCGCGCAGTCGAACCCTTCGTTGACGATGTCGACCACGCGGTCGCTGAGGTTCAGCGACAGGCTCACCTCCGGGTGGGCGGCGACGAAGCCCGGCACCAGCGGCGCGACATGCCGGCGACCGAAGCCGGCCGGCGCGGTGACGCGCAGGTGCCCGCTGGCCTTGACGCCGCCGGCGCTGACGCTGGCCTCGGCGCGGGCCAGCTCGGCCAGCAGGCGCTGGCAGTCCTCGAGGAAGGCGCTGCCCTCGTGGGTGAGCGTGATGCGGCGCGTCGTACGCAGCAAGAGCCTCACGCCCAGCCGCTCTTCCAGCGCATCGATGCGGCGCCCGATCACCGCCGGGGCCACGCCCTCGGCCTGCGCCGAGGCCGTGAGGCTGCCGCGGGTGGCGACGGCGACGAAGGACTCGATCTGCTTGAGCCGATCCATGGCCAGGGATTATGCACTTCGACCGCATGAATCCATCGCGATGAACGCACTTAATGCCGCTGGCGATCTGCAATAGAGTCCGGGGATGAAACTGCGCGCCGTGCTCTTCGACGCCTACGGGACGCTGTTCGACGTACACAGCGTGGCGCTGCTGGCCGAGCAGCTGTTCCCGGGCCGCGGCGAGGCGCTGTCGGTGCTGTGGCGCGACAAGCAGATCGAGTATTCGCGCCTGGTCTCGATGAGCGGCGGCGCGGGCCCGCAAGGCAGCGCGCATTACCGGCCGTTCTGGGAACTGACGCGCGCCGCCCTGCGTTACAGCGCCGAGCGCCTGGGCCTGGCCTGGAGCGAAGGCACCGAGGCGCGGCTGATGAACGAATACCGCCATCTCAGCGCCTTCCCCGAAAACCGCGAGGTGCTGGCCGCGCTGAAGCAGCGCGGCGTGCCGGCCGCCATCCTGAGCAACGGCGACCCCGACATGCTGGACGTGGCCGTCAAGAGCGCGGGTTTCGCCGAGCTGCTGGACGCCGTGATCAGCGTCCACCCGGCGCGCCGCTTCAAGACCGACCCGGCAGCCTACGCGCTGGGCACCGATGCGTTGCGCCTGCCGGCGCGCGAGATCCTGTTCGTCAGCAGCAACGGCTGGGATGCCATCGGCGCCACCTGGTTCGGCTACACCACGCTGTGGGTGAACCGGGCCGGCCTGCCGCTGGACCCGCTGGGGACCGAGCCCAGCCACCGCGGCCGCAGCCTGCGCGACGTGCTGCCCCTCATCCCCGAGCGCCCCTCCTTCGACTGACCACGAGCCCCACTCCGATGCGCACCACGATCCACGGCCTGCAGGTGGCCACCGTCCTGCACCGCTTCATCGACGACGAGGTGCTGCCCGGCACCGGCGTCGACCCGGCGGCCTTCTGGGCCGGCTTCGACGCCCTCGTGCGCGACCTGGCGCCGCGCAACGCCGCCCTGCTGGCCGAGCGCGAGCGGCTGCAGGCCGAGCTCGACGCCTGGCACGCGGCGCACCCCGGCCCTATCGCCCAGCCGGCCGCCTACCGCGCCTTCCTCGAGCGAATCGGCTACCTCCAGCCGGCGCCGGCCGAGGTGCGGGCGAGCACCACGAACGTGGATGCCGAGCTCGCGCAGCAGGCCGGCCCGCAGCTGGTGGTGCCGATCCTGAACGCCCGCTACGCGCTCAACGCGGCGAACGCACGCTGGGGCTCGCTGTACGACGCCCTCTACGGCACCGACGCGATCCCCGAGGACGGCGGCGCCACCCGCGCCGGCCCCTACAACCCGGTGCGCGGCGCGCGCGTCATCGCCTTCGCCCGCGGCTTCCTCGACCAGGCCGTGCCGCTGGCCGTGGGCAGCCACCGCGACAGCATCGGCTACCGCATCGAGCGCGGCGCGGCCGGCGCCAGCCTGCTGGTCACGCTGGCCTCGGGCCGGGTGGTGGGCCTGGCCGAGCCCTCGGCGCTGGCCGGCTTCCAGGGCGACGCCGCAGCCCCGAGCTCGGTGCTGCTGCGCCACCACGGGCTGCACATCGACCTGCGCATCGACCGCACCGCCGCCATCGGCAAGGCCGACCCGGCCGGCATCGCCGACGTGGTGCTCGAGGCCGCGCTGTCGACCATCCTCGACCTCGAGGACTCGGTGGCGGCGGTCGACGCCGAGGACAAGGTGCTGGGCTACCGCAACTGGCTGGGCATCCTGCAGGGCACGCTGACCGAGCAGGTCGACAAGGGCGGCCGCCGCTTCACGCGCGGCCTCAATCCCGACCGCCGCTACCACGCCGCCGGCGGGGGCGAGCTGGTGCTGCACGGCCGCAGCCTGATGTTCCTGCGCAATGTCGGCCACCTGATGACGAACCCGGCCGTGCTCTGGGACGGCGGCACGAAGGAGATTCCCGAAGGCATCCTCGATGCGGTCGTGACGACCGCGATCGCGCTGCACGACCTGCAGCGCCGCGGGCAGGCGGGCATCGTCAACTCGCGCGCCGGCTCGGTCTACATCGTCAAGCCCAAGATGCACGGGCCGGCCGAGGTGGCCTACGCCAGCGAGCTGTTCGGCCGCGTCGAGGCGCTGCTCGGGCTGCCCGACAGCACCGTCAAGCTCGGCATCATGGACGAGGAGCGCCGCACCAGCGTCAACCTGGCGGCCTGCATCGAAGCCGCCGCCAGCCGCGTGGCCTTCATCAACACCGGCTTCCTCGACCGCACCGGCGACGAGATCCACAGCGCCATGCGGGCTGGCCCCATGCGCCGCAAGGGCGACATGAAGGGCAGCGAATGGATCGCCGCCTACGAGCGCAACAACGTGCTCGTGGGCCTGGCCTGCGGGCTGCGCGGCCGGGCCCAGATCGGCAAGGGCATGTGGGCCATGCCCGACCTGATGGCGGCCATGCTCGAGCAGAAGATCGCCCACCCGCGCGCCGGCGCCAACACGGCCTGGGTGCCCAGCCCCACCGCGGCCACGCTGCATGCGCTGCACTACCACCAGGTCGACGTGGCCGCGCTGCAGGCCGAGATGGAGCGCGCCGAGGCCGCCGCCGACCGCCGCGCCGAGCGCGAGGCCCTGCTGGCCGGCCTGCTCACCGTGCCGGTGGTGGCCGCGCCGGCCTGGAGCGCGGCCGAGCGCCAGCAGGAGCTGGACAACAACGTGCAGGGCATCCTGGGCTACGTGGTGCGCTGGATCGACCAGGGCGTGGGCTGCTCCAAGGTGCCGGACATCCACGACGTGGGCCTGATGGAAGACCGCGCCACGCTGCGCATCAGCAGCCAGCACATCGCCAACTGGCTGCTGCACGGGGTGGTCAGCGCCGAGCAGGTGCAGGCCACGTTCCGCCGCATGGCCGCCGTGGTCGACCGGCAGAACGCCGGCGACCCGCTGTACCGGCCGATGGCCGGCCGGTGGGAGGCGAGCCACGCCTTTCGGGCCGCGCTCGACCTGGTCTTCCAGGGCCTGACCCAGCCCAGCGGCTACACCGAGCCGCTGCTGCACGCCTGGCGCCTGAAGGCCAAGGCGGCCGAGCGCGCCGTGCCGAGCGCGGCCTGAGCGCCGGCCGGCTATGCTGCGAGCATCGTGAGTCCCGCGGGGCGGACCGACGCCGCCCGCCCTGCAGCGCGCACCCCGGAGCTTGCCCGATGAACCTGGCCCCGTTCCACCTCGCCTTCCCCGTCACCGACCTGGCGCGCGCACGCGCCTTCTACGGCGGGCTGCTGGGCTGCCCCGAAGGCCGCAGCAGCAGCGAGTGGATCGACTTCGACTTCTTCGGCCACCAGATCGTGGCCCACCTCGCGCCGCCGCCTGCGGCAGCGGCCGGCCACCACAACGAGGTCGACGGCCACGACGTGCCGGTGCCGCATTTCGGCGTCGTGCTCGATTGGGACGACTTCCACGCGCTGGCGGCGCGCCTGCGCGCCGGCGGCATGACCTTCGTGATCGAGCCCTACGTGCGCTTCGCCGGCCAGGTGGGCGAGCAGGCGACGATGTTCTTCCGCGACCCCAGCGGCAACGCGCTCGAGTTCAAGGCCTTCCGCGACCGCTCGCAGCTGTTCGCGCGTTAGCGCCGGCCGCGCGGGCCGGCGCTGCCGGCCACCCCCCGCCTAGAACGGGATGTCGTCGTCCATGTCGTCGAAGCCGGTGCCGGCCTTGGCCGGCGGCTTCGACGCCGGAGCGCTGCGGGCCGGCGCGGCCGGGCGCGCGGCAGGCGCGGCACCCATCTCGTCACCGCCGCCGCCCCCGCCGCCTTCGCGGCCACCGAGCAGCTGCATCTCGGTGGCGACGATGTCCACCGTGTTGCGCTCGATGCCGTCCTTGTCGGTGTACTTGCCGTACTTCAGCCGGCCCTCGACGTACACCGGGCGGCCCTTCTTCAGGTACTCGCCGGCGATCTCGGCCAGGCGGTCGTAGAAGGTGACGCGGTGCCACTGCGTGTCCTCGATCGATTCGCCGGTGTTCTTGTCCTTGCGCCGGCTCGAGGTGGCGATGCTGATGTTGCAGATGGCCGCGCCGCTGGGGGCATAGCGCACCTCGGGGTCGCGCCCGCAATTGCCGACGAGGATGACTTTGTTGACTGAGGCCATGGGCTGCTCCCGCAAGGCGTGGCGTGGGGGTGGAGGGCCGCATTATCGCGCCCGACCTTGCCTGGGCCATCGCCCGCCCGGGGTCGCCCGCAACGGGTCGCCCGGCGGCGGGTCGGGCGGCCCGGGGCGGCGAGGGGCGGGGCCGATAGACTGGCCTCGGCACGGACCCGTGCGTCGGCCCCGCCCTGCCGCCCATCCCCGCTGGAAGCCCTCATGACGCTGCGCGCCCCGCCCCTGTACGCCGCCGGCCCGATCCTGCTGTCGCTGCTGTCGCTGCTGCCGCCGGCCGCTGCGCAGGGCGCCTCGCCCGCGCCCGTGGCGGCCGAGCATGGCATGGTAGTGACGGCACAGCACCTGGCCACGCGGGTCGGGGTGGACGTGCTGAAGGCCGGCGGCAACGCCATCGACGCCGCGGTGGCCGTGGGCTATGCGCTGGCCGTGGTCTACCCTGCCGCCGGCAACCTGGGCGGCGGCGGCTTCATGACGATCCAGCCGGCCGACGGCCAGCCGACCTTCCTCGACTTCCGCGAGAAGGCGCCGCTGGCGGCGCGCCCCGACATGTACCTCGACCCGGCGGGCCAGGTGATCGCCGGCGCCAGCACGCGCGGCTGGCGGGCCGTGGCCGTGCCGGGCACGGTGGCCGGGCTCGAGCTGGCCCGCGCCCGCTACGGCACGATGCCGCGCGCGCGGCTCATCGCCCCGGCCCTGCGCTACGCCCGCCAGGGCTTCGTGCTCGACGCCGGCGACGTGCACGTGCTGCACCAGGCCACCGAAGACTTTCGCCGCGACCCCACGCTGGGCGCCGTCTTCCTCGACCACGGCCGGCCCTTCGAGCCCGGCCGGCGCCTGGTGCAGCGGGACCTCGCGGCCACGCTCGAGGCCATCGCCCGCGGCGGCGAAGCCGGCTTCTACCGGGGCCGGGTGGCGGCGGCCATCCTGGCCGCGAGCCGCGCCGGCGGCGGCCTGCTCGAAGCGGCCGACTTCGAGCGCTACCGCCCGCGCGAGCTGGAGCCGGTGCGCTGCAGCTACCGCGGCTTTGGCATCGTCTCGGCCCCGCCGCCGAGTTCGGGCGGCGTCGTGCTGTGCGAGATGCTGAACATCCTCGAGGGCTACCCGCTGCAGGCGCTGGGCTGGCACTCGGCGCAGGCGGTGCACGACCAGATCGAGGCCATGCGCCACGCCTACGCCGACCGCAACGCCTACCTCGGCGACCCCGACTTCGTGCACAACCCGGTGCAGCGGCTGCTGTCGAAGGACTACGCGGCGCGCGTGCGCGCGGCCATCGACCCGGCCCGGGCCGGCGACTCGCAGCAGATCCGCCCCGGCCTGCCGCCGCGCGAGGGCACCCAGACCACCCACTACTCGATCGTCGACCGCTGGGGCAACGCCGTGGCCGTGACCTACACGCTGAACAACTGGTTCGGGGCGCGGGTGATGGCCCCGGGCACCGGCGTGCTGCTCAACGACGAGATGGACGACTTCACCTCGAAGCCCGGCGTGCCCAACCTCTACGGCCTGGTGCAGGGCGAGGCCAACGCCATCGCGCCGGGCAAGACGCCGCTGAGCTCGATGTGCCCGACGATCGTCACCCGCGACGGCAAGCCGGTGATGGTGCTGGGCACGCCCGGCGGCAGCCGCATCATCACGGCCGTGCTGCTGACCCTGGTCAACGCCATCGACTACGGCATGGACGCGCAGCAGGCGGTCGATGCGCCGCGCTTTCACCAGCAATGGCTGCCCGAGGCCACCTTCCTCGAGCCCTGGGCCCTGAGCCCCGACACGCAGAAGCTCCTGGAAGGCATGGGCCATGTCTTCAAGCCCTCGCCCTGGGCCAACCACCTGGCGGTGGTGATGATCGGCGCGCCGGCGCTGGGCGGCGCGCCGGCGGGCCGCAACCGCTACTACGGCGCCAACGACCTGCGCGCCGGCACCGGCCTGGCGGCGGGGTACTGAGCGCCCCCAGGGCCGGGCTGCGCCCAGCCCGCCCCCCGTGGGGGTTCAAGCAAAGTGGCAAAGCCACGCTTGCTTGGGAACCGCGCGCCGCGCCGCCTGGCATAGCATCGGCGCCGCCCATGTCCACCGTGCTCTCGCCCGCCGCGCCGGCGGCCCCCGATCTCGCGCGCTCGGCGCAGCAGGTGCTGCACGAGGTGTTCGGCTACGGCCGCTTCCGCGGCGAGCAGCGGCAGATCATCGAGCATGTGTGCGCCGGCGGCGATGCCCTCGTGCTGATGCCCACGGGCGGCGGCAAGAGCCTGTGCTACCAGGTGCCGGCCATCGCGCGCCACCGTGCCGGCCTGGGCGTGGCGGTGGTGGTGAGCCCGCTGATCGCGCTGATGCACGACCAGGTGGGCGCCCTGGCCGAGCTGGGCGTGGCGGCGGCCTTTCTCAACAGCACCCTCGACGCCGACGAGGCCCGCCGCGTCGAGCGCGAGCTGCTCGCCGGCACGCTGACCCTGCTCTACGCCGCGCCCGAGCGCATCCTCACGCCGCGCTTCCTGGCGATGCTCGAATCGCTGCACGAGCGCGGCCTGCTCAGCCTCTTCGCCATCGACGAGGCGCATTGCGTCAGCCAGTGGGGCCACGACTTCCGCGAGGAGTATCTCGGCCTGTCGGCGCTGCACGAGCGATTCCCCGCCGTGCCGCGGCTGGCGCTCACCGCCACCGCCGACGACCACACGCGCGCCGACATCGTCCAGCGGCTGCAGCTGCAGGCCGCGCGGCTGTTCGTCGCCAGCTTCGACCGCCCGAACATCCGCTACACCATCGTCGAGAAGGACGAGCCGAGGAAGCAATTGCTGCGCTTCCTGCGCGACGAGCACGAAGGCGATGCGGGCATCGTCTACTGCCAGAGCCGCAAGCGCGTCGAGGAGACCGCGGCCTGGCTCGCCGCCGAAGGCCTGACGGCCCTGCCCTACCACGCCGGCCTGGACGCCGACGTGCGCCGCCGCCACCAGGACCGCTTCCTGCGCGAGGACGGCATCGTGATGGTGGCCACGATCGCCTTCGGCATGGGCATCGACAAGCCCGACGTGCGCTTCGTCGCCCACCTCGACCTGCCCAAGAACATCGAGAGCTACTACCAGGAGACCGGCCGCGCCGGCCGCGACGGCCTGCCCGCCGACGCCTGGATGGCCTACGGCCTGGCCGACGTCGTCAACCAGCGCCGCATGATCGACGAGGGCGACGCCGGCGAGGAATTCAAGCGCCTGCAGCGCGCCAAGCTCGACGCGCTGCTGGCCCTGGCCGAAGCGCACGACTGCCGGCGCGTGCGGCTGCTGGCGTATTTCGGCCAGAGCTACGGTTCGAGCACGGGTCTCCCGGGCTCGAACGCGCCCCCTCGGGGGGCCGCGACCGAAGGGAGCTTGGGGGCCCGTTGCGGGAATTGCGACAGTTGCCTCAACCCGCCGGCCACCTGGGACGCCACCGAGGCCGCGCGCAAGGCGCTGTCGTGCATCTACCGCTTCCGCCAGCAGGGCGACGCGGGCCTGGGGCCGCGCAGCTTCGGCGTCGTGCACCTGATCGACGTGCTGCGCGGCAAGGCCACCGACAAGGTGGCGCAGTTCGGCCACGAGCGGCTGTCCACCTTCGGCATCGGCGCCGACGTGAGCGAGGCGCAATGGCGCCTGGTGCTGCGCCAGCTCATCGCGCTGGGCCATGTGCGCACCGAGGGCGAGTTCAACACGCTGGCGCTGAACGAAAGCGCGCGCGAGGTGCTGCGCGGCGGCGTGCCGGTGACGCTGCGCATGCCCAGCGAGGCGCGCGCCAGGGCCAAGGCCGCACGCGTCCGCGGCGGCGCCGGCAAGCCGCCGCCTTTGCCTCTGGACGATCCGGGGCTGCTCTGCTTTGCCGAGCTCAAGCGCTGGCGCGCCGAGGTCGCGCGTGCGCACAACCTGCCGGCCTACGTGGTGTTCCACGACGCCACGCTGGCCGAGATGGCGCGCGAGCGCCCGGCCAGCCTTGACGCGCTGGCCGCCATCGGCGGCGTGGGGGCGAAGAAGCTCGAGGCCTACGGCAGCGAGATCCTGCGCGTGCTGGCCGCCGCCGGCTGACCCGCCGCCGCGCGGGGCGGCCTCGTTATCATGGCCGGTTGTCCTCCGAAGCCGCCATGCCCCAAGAGCCCCGCCGCACGGGTGTGCAGGAGTCGCGCCTGCTGCGCGTGCGCGGCGCGCGCACCCACAACCTCAAGAACGTCGACCTCGACATTCCCAAGCATGCGCTGGTGGTGATCACGGGGCTGTCGGGCAGCGGCAAGAGCAGCCTGGCCTTCGACACGCTGTACGCGGAAGGCCAGCGGCGCTACGTCGAGAGCCTGTCCGCCTACGCGCGGCAGTTCCTGCAGCTGATGGACAAGCCCGACGTCGATGTCATCGAGGGCCTGAGCCCGGCCATCAGCATCGAGCAGAAGGCCACCAGCCACAACCCGCGCAGCACGGTGGGCACGATCACCGAGATCCACGACTACCTGCGCCTGCTCTACGCCCGCGCCGGCACGCCCTACTGCCCCGACCACGGCCTGCCGCTGCAGGCGCAGAGCGTGAGCCAGATGGTCGACGCCGTGCTGGCGCTGCCCGAGGACACGCGGCTCCTGATCCTGGCGCCGGTGGTGCGCGACCGCAAGGGCGAGTTCGGCGAGCTCTTCGCCGACATGCAGGCCCGCGGCTACGTGCGCTTTCGCGTCGGCGCCAATGGCCGGCCGGGCGAGGTGGTCGAGGCCGACGCGCTGCCGGTGCTGAAGAAGAACGACAAGCACGACATCGACGTCGTCATCGACCGCCTGCGCGTGCGCGCAGACGCCCAGCAGCGCCTGGCCGAGAGCTTCGAGGCCAGCCTGCGCATCGCCGACGGCCGCGCCATCGCGCTGGAGCTGGACGAGGCCGGGGGCGGCGAGGCGGGCCGGCCCCGGCCGCCCCGCGAGCATCTGTTCAGCAGCAAGTTCGGCTGCCCGGTGTGCAGCTACTCGCTGCCCGAGCTGGAGCCGCGACTGTTCAGCTTCAACTCGCCGGTGGGTGCCTGCCCGGGCTGCGACGGCCTGGGCCAGGTCACGGTGTTCGACCCCGAACGCGTGGTCGCCTTTCCCAGCCTCAGCCTGGCCTCCGGCGCCGTCAAGGGCTGGGACCGGCGCAACGGCTACACCCACTCGCTGCTCGAAGCCGTGGCGCGGCACTACGGCTTCGACCTCGAGGCGCCGTTCGAGCAGCTGCCCGAGGCCGCGCGCCGGGTGCTGCTGCACGGCTCGGGCGAGGAGGCCATCGAGTTCACCTACCAGGCCGGGTCGGGCCAGGCCGCCGGCACGCCCGCCCGGGGCCGGCCGCGCCAGGTCAAGCGCCGGCACCCGTTCGAAGGCATCCTGCCCACCCTGGAGCGCCGCTGGCGCGAGACCGACTCGGCCGCGGTGCGCGAGGAGCTGGCGCGCTACCAGGCCCCCAAGCCCTGCCCGCAATGCCAGGGCACGCGGCTGCGGCGCGAGGCGCGGCACGTCTTCCTGCAGCAGGCCGACGGCGCCGGGCCCGGCGTGCAGGGCCCGCCGATCTACGAGGTCGAGCACGCCACGCTGGCCGCCAACCTGGCCCTTTTCGACGGCCTGAGGCTGATCGGCGCCAAGGCCGAGATCGCCGACAAGATCGTGCGCGAGATCGCCAGCCGGCTGCGCTTCCTCAACGACGTCGGCCTGGGCTACCTCAGCCTGGACCGCGGCGCCGACACGCTCTCCGGCGGCGAGGCGCAGCGCATCCGCCTGGCCAGCCAGATCGGCAGCGGCCTCTCAGGCGTGATGTACGTGCTCGACGAGCCCAGCATCGGCCTGCACCAGCGCGACAACGAGCGCCTGATCGGCACGCTCGAGCACCTGCGCGACCTGGGCAACAGCGTGCTCGTGGTCGAGCACGACGAAGACATGATCCGCAGCGCCGACCACGTGGTGGACATGGGCCCGGGCGCCGGTGTGCACGGCGGCCGCGTGATGGCCCAGGGCACGCCCGCGGAGGTGGCGGCCAACCCCGACTCGCTCACGGGCCGCTACCTCGCGCGCACGCTGCGCATCCCGGTGCCGGCGCGCCGCCGCGCGGCCACCGGCTTCGGCGCGGCGCCGTTCTCGCTGGCCATCGTCGGCGCGCGCGGCAACAACCTGAAGAACGTCAGCGTCCGGATCCCGGTCGGCCTGCTCACCTGCGTCACCGGCGTCAGCGGCTCGGGCAAGAGCACGCTCGTCAACGACACCCTGTACGCCGCGGTGGCGCGGCGCCTGTACCAGAGCCACGCCGAGCCGGCGCCGCACGAGCGCATCGACGGGCTGGACCACCTCGACAAGGTCATCAACGTCGACCAGAGCCCGATCGGCCGCACGCCGCGCAGCAACCCGGCCACCTACACGGGCCTGTTCACGCCCATCCGCGAACTCTTCGCCGAGGTGCCGGCGGCGCGCGAGCGCGGCTACGGGCCGGGGCGCTTCAGCTTCAACGTCGGCGCGGCCGGCGGCGGCGGCCGCTGCGAGGCCTGCGAGGGCGACGGCGTGATCAAGGTCGAGATGCACTTCCTGCCCGACGTCTACGTGCCCTGCGACGTCTGCCACGGCGCGCGCTACAACCGCCAGACGCTGGAGATCCTCTACAAGGGCCGCAACATTACGCAGGTGCTGGAGCTGACGGTGGAGGACGCGCACGCCTTCTTCGCCGCCGTGCCCGCGATCGCGCGCAAGCTGCAGACCCTGCTCGACGTGGGCCTGGGCTACGTGCGCCTGGGCCAGGCCGCCACCACGCTGTCGGGCGGCGAGGCGCAGCGGGTGAAGCTGGCGCTGGAGCTCAGCAAGCGCGACACCGGCCGCACGCTGTACATCCTGGACGAGCCCACCACCGGCCTGCACTTCCACGACGTGGGCCTGCTGCTGAAGGTGCTGCACCAGCTGCGCGACGCCGGCAACACCATCGTCGTGATCGAACACAACCTGGACGTCATCAAGACCGCCGACTGGCTCATCGACATGGGCCCCGAGGGCGGCGCCGGCGGCGGCCAGGTGGTGGTGGCCGGCACGCCCGAGGCGGTGGCGGCCCACGAGGGCAGCCACACGGGGCGGTTTCTGAAGGCGATGCTGGCGGCGTGAGCTACTGGCGCCAGTCTTCGCCGGGCATGATGCGCTTCATGAACGCGTCGAACAGCGGCACCGTGAAGGCAGTGTCGCCGTGGCTCGGGCTCCAGACCATGCCCTTGTCGATGAGCTGGGCCCGCGTCGGTCCCAGCGATGTCACCTTGCGCTGCAAGGCCAGCGCGATGTCGCCCGAGCGGTGCGGCCCCGGCCCCATCTCGGCCATCGCGCGCAGGTAGCGCCGCTCGGCCGGCGTCAGGCGGTCGAAGCGCACCCGGAAGAAGCTCTCGTCGAGTGCGGCCACGGCCAGGGCGGAGGCCGCTTCGACGTCCTCGCGGCGGATGGGCGAGGCCGCCGCGTGATCCCAGGCCTGCTTGCTCCACTCCTGCAGGAAGTACGGGTAGCCCTGCGTCCTGGCGACGATGGCCGCCACCGCGGGGGCCGTGATCTGCACGCCCTGCGCGTGCGCGGGCTTGACGATGGCCTGCTGCGCCGCCGCTTCGTCCAGCGGACCAACCACCGGAAAATCGAACAGCCGTTCGGCATAGGACTTGGCGCGTCCCATTCGGCCGGGCAGCTGCGGCAGGCCGGCGCCCACCAGCAGCACCGGCAGGCGCCGCTGACTGCACCGGTGCATGGCGGTGATGAGAGCGGCCAGCTCGTCCTCCTGCACGTACTGCAACTCGTCGACGAACAGGGCCAGGGCCGTGCCCGCCTTCTGTGCCGCCTGCCCCGCGGCCTCGAGCAGGGCTTGCAGGTCGTGCTCGAGATCGCCGTTGTCGGCCAGCCCCGGCTCGGCCTCGAGGTCGATGCCGACCTCGATGTCGGCGTACTTCAGCTTCAGCGCCTTGGCAAATCCGGCCAGGGCGCGCAGCCCGCGCTGGGCCAGCGCCCTGGCCTGCGCGTGCCGGCTCAGGCGCAGCAGGGCCTGACGCAACTGCGGCGCCAGCAGCGCCGGCAGCGACCGCGACTCGGGCGCCTCGATGCGCAAGCTGTGCACGCCGGCGGCCTCGGCATCGTCGCGCATGCGGTCGAGCAGCACCGTCTTGCCGACGCCGCGCAGACCGGTCATCAGCACGCTCTTGGCGGCCAGTCCGAGGCGCTGGCGCTCGATGGCCACCCGCACCCGCTCTCGAAGCTCGTCACGCCCGGCGAGCTCGGGCGGGGGTGTACCGGCTCCGGGCGCATAGGGGTTGCGGACGGGATCCATCGCGCCATCTTATATATTTATTAGGCAATTTAGCTCGGCGCCAAAAATCGCCAAAAGCCGCTGCATCCGGCAGGCTCGCGACCCTGCGTCCACGGCACGGGCGGACGGCATCGGCGTTCAGGTGCCGGGCCCCGCCCCCAGCGCCGCCGCCATCTTCTGGTGGATCAGGTTCACCGCCTTGAGCGGGCGCAGCATGACCTTGAAGTCGACGATGCGGCCGTCGTCGCGCCATCGGATCATGTCGACGCCGTTGACGTGCACGCCGTCGAGCTCGAGCTCGAATTCGAGCACCGCGTCGCGCGGGCCGGACAGCTCGCGCACGTAGCGGAAGCTCGGGTTGAAGAACACCGTGAACGCCGCCTGCAGGTACTGCCGCACCAGCGCGTGCCCGGCCTGCGGCCGGTGCACCACCGGCGAATGGAAGACGGCGTCTTCGGCGATCAGTGCGGCCAGGCCCGCGGGGTCGTGGCTGCGCACCAGGGCGTGCCAGGCGGCCAGGGTGTCGATGGTCACGGGGGAGCTCCTCGCGCCGTGGGGAAGTCGAAAACAAAGAGGCCCCTTTCGGGGCCTCTGCCAGCTCAGCGTTCCGTGCGCCTCACTTGAGGTGCTTGCTGATTTCCTTGGTCATGCCGAACATGCTGATCGGGCTGACGCCGACCACCGCCTTGAGCTTGGCATCGGCGTTGATCATCGTGCGCTTGAGCTTGTCCTGCAGGCTGTTCTTCTTGATGTACTCCCAGACCTTCTTGGTGACCTCGGTGCGCGGCAGCGGCTTGTCGCCGATGATCGCGGCCAGGGCGGCGCTGGGGGTCAGCGGCTTCATGAAGGCCGCACTCGGGGTGCGCTTCTTGGCCGGGGCCTTCTTCACGGCCGCCTTCTTGGCCGGCGCGGCCTTCTTCGCGGGGGCCGCCTTCTTGGCCGGGGCCTTCTTCGCGGCCGCCTTCTTGGCCGGTGCGGCCTTCTTCGCGGCCGCCTTCTTCGCAGTTGCCATTTGGATGTTCTCCGTCAGTTGATGATGGATGCCGCCACCCACGCAGTCCTCGGCGAACGGGACTGTCTTTCCCAGGTGGCGAGCAGGCGCGATGGTAATCCCTGGCTGCTGCACTGAGAAGCGATTTTCATAGGTAAAAGCGGCATCCGCACCACGCTATGCTCGGGTCATGAAGATCATCGTGCGCTGGATGTTGCTCGCCGCCGCGCTCTTGCTGGTGGCGCAGCTGTACCCCGGGGTCCGGGTCGCCAGCTTCGGCGCGGCCCTGATCGCGGCCTTCGTGCTGGGCCTGCTGAACACGCTGGTGCGGCCGCTGCT
>JAGWMW010000213.1 GCA_028871575.1 Burkholderiales bacterium
GGGGCGGCGCAGGCCGGCGCCGTGCTGCATCACCTCCTCGAACATCTACAGGTAGCGCTGGACGTTGTCGCCGCGCCGGAAGGGGAATCCGGTGCCGATGAGCGCGTCGCCCATGCGCGTGCGCTTGGACACGCGCAGCCGCCGGTCGTTGAGGAAGGCGCCGCGCCCGCGCGAGGCGAAGAACAGGTCGTTGCGGGTGGGGTCGTACACGACCGCCTGCTGCACCACGTCGCGGTGGGCCAGCGCGATGGAGACTGCATAGACCGGGAAGCCGTGCAGGAAGTTGGTGGTGCCGTCCAGCGGGTCGATGATCCAGGTGTACTCGCTGTGGCGGGCGCCGTGCTCGCGCCCCGATTCCTCGGCCAGGATGGCGTGGCCGGGGTAGGCCTCGAGCAGCGTGCGGATGATGATGTCCTCGGCCGCGCGGTCGACTTCCGAGACGTAGTCGTTCGGCCCCTTGCGCCCGACCTTCAGCAGGTCGAGGTCGAGTGCCGCCCGGTTGATGATCGCCCCCGCCGCGCGTGCGGCCTTGACGGCCGTGTTGAGCATGGGGTGCAGGGCTTGCGACATGGGCGGGCGGGCTGCTGGGGCAGCGCAGTGAAGGGGCGGCGGACCGGACAAAGAGCAGCACGGCGAGAATGGCCGCACGCGAAGAGCCCGCATTTTAGCGGCGCCGCACCCCCATGAGCCGCCCCGCCGACGCACCGCCGCCCGATCGCACGCGCTTCGTGCTCGTGGGCACCAGCCATGCCGGCAACGTCGGCGCCGCCGCGCGGGCGATGCAGGTGATGGGCTTCGGCGACCTGGTGCTGGTGCAGCCGCGCTGGCGCGACATCGCGCACCGCGACGAGGCGATCGCCATGGCCAGCGGCGCGGTGGGCGTGCTGGCGGCGGCGCGCGTGGTGGACACGCTGGCCGAGGCGCTGGCGGGCATCAGCTGGGCCTGTGCCACCGCGATGACGCCGCGCGACTTCGGGCCGCCCACCTTCGCGCCGCGCGTGCACTTCGAGTCGCTGGCCGCCAGTGCGCACCGGGTGGCGTTCGTCTTCGGGCCCGAGCGCACGGGCCTGGCCAACGACGACGTGTACCGCTGCCACGCCTGCCTCTCGATCCCCACCGACCCGGCCTACGGCTCGCTGAACCTGGCGCAGGCGGTGCAGCTGATCGCCTACGACTGGCGCCAGGCGATGGGCGGCTTCGGGGTCGCGCCGCGCACCCCCGAGGCGGCGCTGGCCGACGGCGAGCAGGTGGCCGGGCTGCTGGCGCATTGGCAGCAGGCGCTGGTGGCGATCGATTTCCTCGACCCCGCGGCGCCCAAGAAGCTGATGCCGCGCCTGAACCAGCTGCTCAACCGCGCGCAACTCACGACCGACGAGCTGCACATCCTGCGCGGCCTGGCCCGCGCGGTCCAGCGCGCGGCGCAGCGACGCGATTGAGCGCGCGCCGCTACACTGGAATGCATGTTCAGCCGCCTGCGTGAAGACGTCGCCTGCATCCTCGAGCGCGACCCCGCCGCCCGCTCGCCCTGGGAGGTGCTCACCTGCTACCCGGGCCTGCATGCGCTGGTGCTGCACCGGCGCGCGCACTGGTGCCGCCGCCATGGCCTGCACTGGCTGGCGCGCTTCATCTCGCAGGTCGCCCGCTTCCTCACCGGCATCGAGATCCACCCCGGCGCCACGATCGGCCGGCGCGTGTTCATCGACCACGGCATGGGCGTGGTGGTCGGCGAGACGGCCGAGATCGGCGACGACTGCACGATCTACCAGGGCGTGACGCTGGGCGGCACCGCGCTGGTCAAGGGCGCCAAGCGCCACCCCACGCTGGGGCGCGGCGTGATCGTCGGCGCCAACTCGCAAGTGCTGGGCGGATTCACGGTCGGCGACGGCGCGCGCATCGGCTCCGGCGCCGTCGTCGTCAAGCCGGTGCCGGCCGGGGCCACGGCGGTGGGCAACCCGGCGCGCGTCATCGTGGCCGAGCTCGATGCGGCGCGCGAGGCGGCGGCCGCCAAGATGGGCTTCTCGGCCTACGGCGTGACGCAGGGCGACGACCCGGTCGCGCAGGCGATGAAGGGCCTGATCGACAACGCCTCGGGCCACGAGCACCAGATCGCGATGCTGTGGCAGGCGATCGAGAAGCTCTCGCAGCGCGCGCGCGAGCTGCCCGCCGGCGACTGCGTGCCGCAGGACGCGCAGACCACCGAGTGCTTCGACGCCGAGCGGCTGAACCGGCTGGTCAAGTAGCCGCGACCGCTGGCGGCGGCGGCGATCACGCGGCGTCGGCCTTCGGCGGCGGCGATCGCCCGGCGTCCACCTTCGGCGGCAATGATCACCCGGCGTCCGCCTTCGGCGGCAATCATCACCCGGCGTCCGCCTTCGGCGGCCGTAGGGCCGACTTGGGCCGGAAGGCCCTGCACAGGGCCTCGTCGGTCTCCAGGTACGGCCCGCCGATGAGGTCGATGCAGTAGGGCACGGCCGCGAAGATGCCCGGCACCGGCGGGGACGCCTGCGGCAGCCCTTGCAGGGTCTCGGCGATGGCCTTGGGCTGGCCGGGCAGGTTGACGATCAGGCAGCGGCCGCGGATCACGGCCACCTGGCGCGAGAGGATCGCGGTGGGCACGAAGGCCAGGCCGATCTGGCGCATCTGCTCGCCGAATCCGGGCATCACCTTGTCGGCCACCGCCAGCGTGGCCTCGGGCGTCACGTCGCGCGGCGCCGGGCCGGTGCCTCCGGTGGTGACGACCAGGCTGCAGCCGGCCGCGTCGACCAGCTCGCGCAGCGCGGCGGCGATGCCGGCCTGCTCGTCGGGGATCAGCCGCTCGTGCCACTCGATGGGGTTGCGCAGCGCGCGGCCGAGCCAGTCCTTCAGGGCCGGCAGGCCCTGGTCGGCGTAGACGCCGCTGGAAGCGCGGTCGCTGATCGAGACCACGCCGACCCGGACCGGGTCGAAGTCGTTCATGGGGTGGCACCCGTGTTCAGCAAGGGGCGGATGAACTGGAACAGCTCTCGATGGCTCCTGGGCTGCCGTGCCTCGGGCTCGAGGTTCGCCGCATCGCGGCGCGCGGCGCGCACCAGGCTGCGCAGCTGCTGGGTGTCGGTGTCGGGGTGGGCCTGCAGCCAGCGCGGCAGCGCGTCGTCGCTGGCGATCAGCTCCGCGCGCCAGCGCTCGGCCTCGTGCAGCGCCAGCGTCTGCCGGGCCGAGCCCAGCGTGGCCTCGGCCACGGCCTCGCGCAGGGCGGCCTCGTCGGCGCCGCGCATCAGCTTGCCCACGTACTGCATCTGGCGCCGCCGGCCCTCGTGCGAGCGGGTGCGCCTGAACTGCTCGATCGCATCGCGCAGCGCCTCGGGCAGGTCGATCGCGGCCAGGCGCTCGGCGGACAGCTCGGCCACCGCGGCACCCAGGGTCTGCAGCGAATGCGACTGCTGCTTGAGCCGCGTCTTGCTGGGGCGCGCGCCGGCGTCATCCGCGGCGCGGCCCTCGTCATCGACCGCCGCACCGTAGTGGACGTCGAGGCCGCGGTGCGGGGCGGCGCGTCGGGGCATGGCTGGGGCTCGGGCAGTGGCGGGGCCGCAATTATCATCGGGCCTCCTGCAGCCGATTCGCGCGATGCCTTGCCCATGAGTTCCCACCGGCCCGACCCTGGCTTCGCGTACCGCACCGAGCAGTTCCAGCAGATCGTCGAGGACACGCTGGCGCTGGCCCGCCGCCTGGGTGCCAGCGACGCCGGGGCCGAAGTCAGCGAAGGCGTGGGGCTGTCGGTCTCGGTGCGCAAGGGCGAGCTCGAGAACGTCGAGCGCAACCGCGACAAGTCGCTCGGCGTCAGCGTCTACCTGGGCCAGCGGCGCGGCAATGCGAGCACCTCCGACTTCACGCCCGCGGCCCTGCGCCAGACGGTGCAGGCGGCCTACGACATCGCCCGCTTCACGGCCGAGGACCCGGCCGCCGGCCTGCCCGAGGCCGAGGACCTGGCCACGGCGCAGGAGGCCGCCCTCGACCTCGACCTGTTCCACCCCTGGGCCATCGACGCCGCCGAGGCGGCCGAATGGGCCCGGCGCTGCGAAGGCGCGGCGATGGCGGTGGACCGCCGCATCACCAATTCCGAAGGCGCCGGCGTCTCGGCGCAGCAGGCCCACTTCCGGGCCGGCAACACGCGCGGCTTCCGCGGCGGCTATGCAAGCTCGCGCCACAGCCTGTCGGTATCGGCGATCGCCGGCCGCGGCAAGGCGATGCAGCGCGACGGCTGGTACAGCTCGATGCGTGACGCCGCCGAGCTGGCCGCGCCCGAGGCGGTGGGCCGCTACGCCGCCGAGCGCGCGCTGGCGCGGCTGCGTTCGCGGCCGGTGGCCACGGCCGAGGTGCCGGTGCTGTTCGAGTCCAGCATCGCCTCGGGCCTGCTGGGCGCCTTCGTGCAGGCCATCTCGGGCGGTGCGCTCTACCGCAAGACCAGCTTCCTGGTCGACAGCCTGGGGCAGCAGGTGCTGGCCCCGCACCTGGACATCGAGGAGGACCCGCACCTGCCCAAGGGCAAGGGCAGCGCGCCCTTCGACGACGAGGGCGTGCGCACCCGCGCGCGCCGCGTGGTGCAGGGCGGCGTGGTGCAGGGCTATTTCCTGTCGAGCTACTCGGCGCGCAAGCTGGGCCTGCGCACCACGGGGCACGCCGGCGGCTCGCAGAACCTGCGCCTGACCAGCCGGCTGACGCGGCCGCAGGACGACCTCGACGCGATGCTGCGCCGGCTCGGGCGCGGCCTGTTCGTGACCGAGCTGATGGGGCAGGGCGTCAACTACGTCACCGGCGACTATTCACGAGGCGCGGCCGGCTTCTGGGTCGAGGGCGGGCGCATCGCGCACCCGGTGCACGAGGTGACGATCGCCGGCAACCTGAAGACGATGCTCGCCGGCATCGTGGCCGTGGGTGCCGACGCCTACACCCAGGGCAGCAAGACCGTGGGCTCGGTGCTGGTCGAGCGCATGACGCTGGCCGGCAGCTGAGGCGGCGCCCCCGGATCGCTGACAGCCCGCTGACGGCGCGGCCCGCTGTCCGAAGGGGTAAACCCCGCCGGGGCCTTTGAAAACGGCCTCCTAGAATTTTTTGCAGGGCCGGCCCATCGCGAGGCCGGCCCGGCAACGAATCCGCACAGGAGACTCCCCATGGAACGACGTATCTTCGTCCGCAGCGCCGGCCTGGCCGGCGTGCTGGCGGCCGGCGCCGCGCCGGCCATCGTGCATGCGCAGGCCAACATCCGCTGGCGCCTGGCCTCGAGCTTTCCGCGCTCGCTGGACACCATCTTCGGCGCCTCCGAGGTGTTCGCCAAGAAGGTCGGCGACATGACGGGCGGCAAGTTCCAGATCAGCACCCACGCCGGCGGCGAGCTGATGCCGCCCTTCGGCGTGGTCGACGGCGTGCAGGGCGGCACGGTGGAGATGGCGCACACGGCGCCCTACTACTTCTTCGGCAAGGACCCCACCTTCGCGATCGGCTGCGCCATCCCCTTCGGCCTGAACTCGCGCCAGATGACGGCCTGGATGTACGAGGGCAACGGCCTGAAGCTGATGCGCGAGTTCTATGCCAAGTACAACATCGTCAACCTGCCCGGCGGCAA
>JAGWMW010000214.1 GCA_028871575.1 Burkholderiales bacterium
CGGCCGCCGGCGGCGTGCTGCCGCCCGAGGCCGCGGCGCCGGCGCCCCTGCCGCCGCCGGCCGAGGCCGCGCCGCCGTCCTGGCTCGGCGACCTCGAGCGCGAGGCCCGGCAGCGACTGGACGCCGGCGACCCCGAGGTCTGGGACGGCCTGACGCGCCAGTTCGAGGCCTGCCTGATCCACACGGCGCTGGCGCTGACGCGCGGCCGCCGCATCGAGGCCGCGCAGCGCCTGGGCATCGGCCGCAACACCATCACGCGCAAGATCCAGGAGCTGGGCCTGGAGGACTGACGGGGCCCGGGCCGGTCCCGACGGTGCCGGCCCGGGCCCCGGGCCGGCTCGGCGGCTTCGCCGTCGCGCCCGGGATCCGGGGCCGAGCGTCCATTGGGGCGTCGCGAGCGGGCCTGTTCGAAAGTGCCCCAGTCGCTCAGTCCAGCTCGACGATCACCGGGGCGTGGTCGCTGGGCCGCTCATTGCGGCGCGGCTCCTTGTCGATCGTGCAGGCCCGCACCCGCGGCCGCAGCGCTGCGCTGACGAGGATGTGGTCGATGCGCAGGCCCTGGTTGCGGCGGAAGGCCAGGTTGCGGTAGTCCCACCAGCTCCAGGACCTGGGCGGCTGCTCGAACAGCCGGAAGGCATCGACGAGGCCGGCCTCGATCAGGCCCTGGAAATGCGCACGCTCCTGCGGCGTGCAGTGGATCTGCCCCGCCCAGGCCACGGGGTCGTGGACGTCGCGGTCCTCGGGCGCGATGTTGAAGTCGCCCATCAGCACCAGCGCCGGGTGCACGGCCAACTCGGCCTGCACCCAGTCCCGCAGGGCCGCCAGCCAGCGCAGCTTGTAGGCGAACTTGTCGCTGTCGGGGGCCTGGCCGTTGGGGAAGTAGGCGCCGATCACGCGCAGCCCGCCGCAGGTGGCGGCGAGCACGCGCGCCTGCTCGTCGTCGAAGCCGGGGATGTTGCGCACCACCTCGGTGGCCGGGGCCGCCCGCGTCAGCAGCGCCACGCCGTTGTAGGTCTTCTGGCCGTAGCGCTGCACCGCATAGCCGGCCGCCTCGATCTCGGCCTGCGGAAACTTCTCGTCGACGAGCTTGGTCTCCTGCAGCGCCAGCACGTCCACCGGGTTCGCGGCCAGCCAGTCCAGCACCTGCGGCAGCCGCACGGCCAGGGAGTTGACGTTCCAGGTGGCCAGCCTCACCGCCGGCCCCGCCGGCGAGCTTCGGTCGATGCGGTCATCGGCGTATCCCCTGCTGCCATCGGCCGGAGGCTACCGCAACGCCGCCGGGCCGGCGCTGCAGCGGCCCGCGGTGCCGCTGCTACAGTGCGCGCGCAAGCGTCGGCATGCCTGCTTCAACGGCCCCGGTGGCACGCCCCTCGGCAGGCCCCGCGCCGATGAGGCCGACGAACGGCCGCCGCGGCGCTTGCGCAGGGGGCTCGCGTCCGCGGGGGGCCCCAGCCTGGAAAGACCGAGCCCATGACCTTGTCCCTCGTCGCCATCAGCGTGGGTGCCGCGCTCGGCGCCCTGCTGCGCTGGGTGCTCAGCACGCAGCTCAACGCGCTGTTCCCGTTCATCCCGCCGGGCACGCTGGCGTCGAACCTGATCGGCGGCTACCTGATCGGCGTGGCGATGGCCTTCTTCGCCGCCCATGCCGGGCTGTCGCCGGCCTGGCGGCTGCTCACCGTCACCGGCTTCCTGGGCGGCCTGACCACGTTCTCCACGTTCTCGGCCGAGGTCTCGGCGCAGCTGCTGGCCGGGCGGCTGGGCTGGGCGCTGGCGGGCATCGCGGTGCACGTGCTGGGCAGCCTGGCGATGACGCTGCTGGGCGTGGCCACGGTCTCGGGGCTGGCGATGCTGGCCCGGCCCTGAGGCGCGGAGGGCCCGAGCATGCGGCGCCACCCCGTGCCCTGGATCGTGCTGGCGCAGCTGTGCGGCACCTCGCTGTGGTTCAGCGCCAACAGCGCGGCCGATGATCTGCGGCGGCTGTGGGGCCTGTCGGCGGCCGACATCGGCTGGCTGACCAACGCCGTGCAGCTGGGCTTCATCGCCGGCACGCTCGCCTTCGCGTTCAGCGGCTGGGCCGACCGCTGGCCGGCCAGCCGCATCTTCGCGGTCTGCAGCGTGCTGGGGGCGCTGTTCAACGCCGGCTTCGCGCTCTTCAGCCACGGCCTGGCCAGCGCGATGGGGCTGCGCTTCGCGGTCGGGCTCTGCCTGGCCGGCATCTACCCGCTGGGCATGAAGCTGATCGTGGGCTGGGCGCCGGCGCGCGCGGGCCGCAGCCTGGGCTGGCTGGTGGGCATGCTGACGCTGGGCACGGCGCTGCCGCAGGGCATCCGCCTGGCCGGCGGCGCGCTGTCCTGGCAGGACGTGATCGGCGCCTCGTCATTGCTGGCGCTGCTGGGCGCGGCCCTCGTCGCGCGGCTGGGCGACGGCCCGCACCTGCGCGCGGGCCGTGCGACGCCGGGACGGCCCGGTGCCGCGCTGCTGCGCGCGTTCCGCCTGCCCGACTTCCGCGCCTCGGCCTGCGCCTACTTCGGGCACATGTGGGAGCTCTATGCGTTCTGGACCCTGGTGCCGCTGCTGCTGGCGCCGGTGCTCGCGCGCGGCGGGGCGGCCGATCCGCGCGCCGTCTCGGGCTGGGCCTTCGCCGTCATCGCGATGGGCACGCTGGGCTGCATCGCCGGCGGCCAGGTCAGCGCCCGCCTGGGCAGCGCCCGGGTGGCCTGGGCCGCGCTGCTGACCTCGGGCCTGATCTGCGCCGTCTACCCGCTGCTGGAGGCGCTGCCCACCGGCGGGCGGCTGGCCCTGCTGCTGCTGTGGGGCTTCGCGGTCGTGGCCGATTCGCCGCAGTTCTCGGCCCTGTCGGTGCGGGCCTGCCCGCCCGAGCTGGTGGGCAGCGCGCTGGCCATCCAGAACAGCCTGGGTTTCCTGCTCACCACGTTCTCGATCGCGCTGGCCACCTCGGCCCTTCCGCGGCTCGGCGACCGGGTCGCCTGGATCCTGCTGCCCGGGCCGCTGCTCGGGCTGGCCTGCCTGCGCCGGCTGGCCTTCCCGGCTGCATCCGCCGCCGCCGCGCGGCCGGCGGCCTGATCGAGAGCCCTGCGCCTCCCACCCCAACGACTCCTCCGCCACCATGTTCAACGCCCTCTATCTCGAACAGACCGCCGACCGGCAGACCCAGGCCTCGCTGAAGGCGCTCGACGACGCCGCCCT
Organism: Burkholderiales bacterium; assembly: GCA_028871575.1. GTDB lineage: Bacteria > Pseudomonadota > Gammaproteobacteria > Burkholderiales > Burkholderiaceae_C > Rubrivivax. The sequence goes on from JAGWMW010000214.1 coordinate 3,208, forward strand.
GCCGGCCTTCGACGCGCGCGGCGTCACGGTCGACATCGCCTACTCCACCCTCAACTACAAGGACGGCCTGGCCATCACCGGCCGCTCGCCGGTGGTGCGCAAGTGGCCGATGGTGCCGGGCATCGACTTCGCCGGCACCGTGGCCGCCAGCGACGACCCGCGCTGGCAGCCGGGCGACCCCGTCGTGCTCAACGGCTGGGGCGTGGGCGAGTCGCACTGGGGCGGGCTGGCGCAGCGCGCCCGCGTCAGCGGCGACTGGCTGGTGCGCCGGCCCGAGGCCCTGAACGCCTTCGAGGCGATGGCCATCGGCACCGCCGGCTACACCGCGATGCTGTGTGTGCTGGCGCTGGAAAAGCACGGCGTCGCGCCGGCGCAGGGCGAGATCCTCGTCACCGGGGCCAGCGGCGGCGTGGGCTCGTTCGCCGTCTCGCTGCTGGCCGGGCTGGGCTTCCGCGTCGTGGCCAGCACCGGCAAGGCGGCCGAGGCCGACTACCTGCGCGCCCTGGGCGCGGCCGAGGTGATCGACCGCGCCACGCTGGCGGCCCCGGGCAAGCCGCTGCAGAAGGAGCGCTGGGCCGGCGTGGTCGACTCGGTGGGCTCGCACACCCTGGCCAACGCCTGCGCCGCCACGCGCTACGGCGGCGCGGCGGCCGCCTGCGGCCTGGCCCAGGGCATGGACCTGCCGATGACGGTGGCGCCCTTCATCCTGCGTGGCGTGGCGCTGCTGGGCGTGGACAGCGTGATGGCGCCGCTGCCGCTGCGGCTCGAGGCCTGGTCGCGCCTGGCCGCGGGGGCGGACCGCGGCGCCATCGCCGCCATCGCGCGCCGCATCGGCCTGGCCCAGGCGCTGGAGGCGGCGCCGCGCCTGCTGGCCGGCGAAGTGAGGGGCCGGCTGGTGGTGGACGTCAACGCCTGAGGCCGCGCGGCCTCGTCGTCAGCGGAACTGGTCGAGCAGCCGGTCCAGCGCCATCACGAAGGGCTGCTGCATCAGCGGCAGCGTCAGCACGAGGCCGAGCAGGCCCACGCCCAGGGTGACGGGAAAGCCGACGGCGAAGATGTTGATCTGCGGCGCCACGCGCGAGATGGCGCCCAGCACGAGGTTGACGAACAGCAGCATCGTGATCAGCGGCAGCGCGATCCACAGCCCGGTGGCGAAGATCTCGGCGCCCCAGTGCTGGGGCTGCACCTGGTGCAGGAAGGCGAAGGGCTCGGGCCCGACCGGAAAGGCCGCGAAGCTCTGCGCCAGGGCCGCGATCACCAGCAGGTGGCCGTTGATGACGATGAACAGCCAGGCCACCAGGGTGCCGAAGAAGCGGCTCACGGCCGTGGCGGTGCCGGCCGACATCGGGTCGAAGAAGGCCGCGAAGTTCAGGCCCATCTGCAGCCCGATCAGCTCGCCCGCGAACTCCACGGCCGCGAACACCAGCCGCACCGCGAAGCCCAGCGACAGGCCGACCACGGCCTGCTGGGCCACCAGCAGCAGCGCGGCCGGCGCATCCAGCGCCACCGCGGGCGCCGCCGGCAGGCTGGGCTGGGCGGCCAGGGCGATCAGCCCGGCCAGGCCGATGCGCACGCGCGCCGGCACCGGCGCGGTGCCCAGCACCGGCATCGAGCCCAGCAGCGCCAGCGCGCGCAGGAAGGGCCACAGCAGCGGCGAGATCCAGCCCAGCAGCTGGGCCTCGGTGAAGCTGATCATGGCCGCGCCGGGCCCGGCCTCATCCGACCGCCGAGGGGATGGCGATCAGCATCTGCCGGATGTAGTCGACCAGGGTCGTGACCATCCAGGGCCCGGCGATGGCCAGCACCGCCACCGCCGCCAGCACCTTGGGCACGAAGCTCAGCGTGGCCTCGTTGATCTGCGTGGCGGCCTGGAAGATGCTGACCACCAGGCCCACCACGAGGGCGGCCAGCAGCACGGGCGCGGACACCGTCAGCATCAGGGTCAGGGCCTGCTGGCCCACGGTCAGGACTTGCTGGGCATTCATCCGTGCGCTTTCGAAGTCAGGTGGCGAACGAGGCGGCCAGCGAGCCCAGCAGCAGGTTCCAGCCGTCGGCCAGCACGAACAGCATCAGCTTGAAGGGCAGGGCCACCAGCACCGGGCTGAGCATCATCATCCCCAGGCTCATCAGCACGCTGGCCACGATCATGTCGATGACCATGAAGGGGATGAAGATCATGAAGCCGATCTGGAAGGCGCTCTTGAGCTCGCTCGTCACGAAGGCCGGCACCAGCACCGACAGCGGCACGTCGGCGCCGCGGGTCTGCGGCGGCAGCTTGGCCAGGCGGGCGAAGAGTTCCACGTCGGCCTGCCGCGTCTGCTTGAGCATGACGCCGCGCA
>JAGWMW010000215.1 GCA_028871575.1 Burkholderiales bacterium
TCGGTGGCGCCCAGGGGGTCGTGCATCCACTGCCGGCCGAGCGCGCGCATCGCCGGCAGCGCGGTGTAGCCGTCGGTGCGGAAGCGCTGGACGCGGCCGCCTTCGTGGTCGACGCAGATCAGCAACTCGGGCCGCAGGCGCTTGACCTCGGCGCACAGCCCCGTGAGCTGCAGCCGGCTCTCGAAGTTGCGCGCGAACAGGACCAGGCCACCGGCGAGCGGATGCCGGATGCGGCGGCGGTCGGCGGCAGTGAGCGTGGTGCCGGCCACGTCGAGCACCACCGGCTTGTGCGGGCTCACGGCGCGGGCTCCGGGGCCTCGACGACGACGTAGGAGGCGGCGTAGTCGCTCTCGTCGGTGACGCTCACGTGGGCCACCAGGCGGCGCGCGGCGAACCACTGCGACAGCTCGCCCGACAGGCGCAGGTAGGGCTTGCCACCGGGCTCGTTGAGCACCTCGCAGGCGCGCCAGGCCATGGGCCAGCGGATGCCCAGGCCGATGGCCTTGGAGAAGGCCTCCTTGGCCGAGAAGCGGGTGGCCAGGAAACGCAGGCCGCGCGCCTCGACGCGGGCGCGTCGGGCATGGAACACCGGCAGCTCGGCCGGCCCGAGCACGCGCTCGGCGAAGCGGTCGCCGCGCCGCGCGAGCGTGGCCTGGATGCGGCGCACGTCGCACAGGTCGGTGCCGATGCCGTAGATCATCGGGCCGGGGCCTGCGCGGCGCGCAGGCAGCGCAGGTAGGCGCGCACGGTCTCGGGCAGGCCGAGCTCCAGCGCATCGGCCACGAGCGCGTGGCCGATCGAGACCTCGAGCACGCCCGGCACCTCGCGCACGAAATCGGCCAGGTTGTCGCGATTGAGGTCGTGTCCGGCGTTGACGCCCAGGCCCTGCGCCTGCGCCGCGCGCGCCGCCGCCGCGAAGCGCGCGAGCTGCGCCGCCTGCCCGGCCCCGCCGTGGGCGGCCGCATAGGGCTCGGTGTAGAGCTCCACCCGGTCGGCGCCCACGGCTCGCGCCTGCGCCATGGCCTCGGGCAGCGGGTCCATGAACAGGCTCACGCGCACGCCCAGCGCCCGGCATTCGGCGATCAGCGGCCGCAGGCGCTCGCCATCGGCCGCCAGGTCCCAGCCGTGGTCGGAAGTGAACTGGCCCTCGGCGTCGGGCACGAAGGTGGCCTGCTCGGGTCGCACCGCGCGCACCAAGGGCATCAGGTTGTGGAAAGGATTGCCCTCGATGTTGTATTCGGCGCCTGGCCAGTCCTGCAGCAGCGCGGCAAGGTCGTGCACGTCGTGGGCGCGGATGTGGCGCTCGTCGGGCCGCGGGTGCACGGTGATGCCGTCGGCGCCGGCCTGCAGGCACAGCGTCGCCGCCCTGACCACGCTGGGGATGCCCAGGTGGCGCGTGTTGCGCAGCTGCGCCACCTTGTTGACGTTGACCGACAGCGAGGTGCAGGCCTGCGCGCGCTCGGCATCGGCGGCGATCAGCGGGTTCATGGCAGGGGCATCGGGGTCGACATCGGTGTCGGGCTGCGGCCCAGCCGCTGCATGCCCTGCCAGACCTCGGGCGTGCGCAACCCCACCGGGCCCAGATGATAGTGAAGCAGCTTGCGCAGCGGCGAGCGCAGCGGGCCGGCGCAGGCCGCGCAGGCCGCCCGCAGCGCCGCCAGGCCGGGGTCGGCCGGACCCAGCGCCAGCGCGCCCTCGATCGCCAGCCACGCCGCCGCGGGCAGCCCGCCGTCGCGCTCGGCCAGGCCGGACTCGGCGTCCAGCCCATAGCGGGCACCGTCGCGCAGCGGCTGCGCCGTCAGCGTCGCCGTCGACAGCTCGGGCAGCCAGCCCAGCTGGCGCAGCAGGGCCAGCTCGAAGGCGCGCAGCGCGGCGGCCTCGGCACCGCCGCCGGCCAGCGCGGCCAGGGTCTGGGCGTAGGCATCGAACAGTTTCGGGTGCGGGTCCTGCCGCGGCAGCAGCTTCAGCAGCAGCTCGTTGAGGTAGAAGCCCGGGAACATCGTCGCCGCGGCCAGCAGCGGCTGGCCGCCCACCCATTCGGCGCTGCGCAGCAGGTGCACCTCGCCCTGCTCGTCGGCCGGGGCCCGGCCCAGCAGCGCGTGCAGCGGCTGGAACGGCAGCAGTACCGGGCGCAGCTGCGAGGTGGGCCGCTTCGCGCCCTTGGCCACCACCACCACCCGGCCCTGCTCGCGCGTGTAGAGCTCGACGACGAGGCTGCTCTCGCTCCAGTCGTGGCGGCGCAGCACGTAGGCCAGCAGCGCCGGGCCGGCCCGTCCCCTACTCGTAGCCATACGAGCGCAGATGGGCCTCGTCGTCGGCCCAGCCCGAACGCACCTTGACCCACAGCTCGAGATGGACCTTGGCCTGCCACAGGCGCTCGAGCTCCTGCCGCGCCTCGCTGCCGATGCGCTTGAGGCGCTCGCCGCCCTCGCCGATGACCATGCCCTTGTGGGCTTCGCGCTCGACGACGAGGCTGGCGGCGATGCGGCGCAGCGGCGTCCCGCCCTGGGGGCCGGTGGGCGGGCCTTCCTCCTCGAAGCGGTCGATCACCACCGTGCAGCTGTAGGGAAGCTCGTCGCCGGTCAGGCGGAAGAGCTTCTCGCGGATCAGCTCGGCAGCCAGGAAGCGCTCGCTGCGGTCGGTGAGCGCGTCTTCCTCGTACAGCCAGGGCTGCTCGGGCAGGTAGGGGCGCACGATGTCGAGCAGCCGCGCCACGTCGGCCTCGCGCGTGGCCGACATCGGCACGTATTCGGCAAAGGCCGGGCCCTGCGGCCCCTGCTGCATCTGCTGCAGCCAGGGCAGCACGTCCTGCCGCCGGGCCAGCGTGTCGAGCTTGTTGGCCACCAGAAGCACCGGCTTGCCCGGCGGCACCAGGGCCAGCACGCGGGCATCGGCCGGGCCCCAGCGGCCGGCCTCGACCACCAGCAGCACCACGTCGACGTCGGACAACGAGGCCACCACGGTGCGGTTGAGGCTGCGGTTCAGCGCCGCGGTGTGCCGGGTCTGGAAGCCCGGCGTGTCGACGAAGACGAACTGCGCCTGGCCCTGCGTGCGGATGCCGGTGATGCGGTGGCGGGTGGTCTGCGCCTTGGCCGAGGTGATGCTGATCTTCTGCCCGACCAGGGCATTGAGCAGCGTGCTCTTGCCGACGTTGGGCCGCCCGACGATGGCGACCAGGCCGCAGCGCGGCGGCAGCGGCTCGTTCACCGCGGCTTCAGGCCCGCAACGGCCCGCCGGGCCGGTCGCTGGCCTTGAGGGCATCGAGCATGCGGCGCGCCGCTTCCTGCTCGGCGCTGCGCCGCGAGCGGCCCTCGCCGCGCTCGGCCAGGCCCAGCACCGGCACGGCGCACTCGACCTCGAAGGTCTGGGCATGCGCCTGGCCGCGGGTGGCCGTGATGCGGTAGGTGGGCACCGCCACGCGGCGCGCCTGCAGCCATTCCTGCAGCTCGGTCTTGGCGTCCTTGCTCCAGGCCTCGATCTCGCCGGCCTGGATGATCTCGCCGAACAGGCGCTGCACCAGGGCCTGGGCGGGCTCGAAGCCGGCGTCGAGGAAGACGGCGCCGATGATGGCCTCGACCGCGTCGGCCAGGATCGAGGGCCGCTGCGCCCCGCCGCCGCGCGCCTCGCCTTCGGACAGCCGCAGGTGCTCGGGCAGGCCGAGCGCGAGCGCCGCGCGGTGCAGGCTGTCCTCGCGCACCAGGTGCGCGCGCACCCGCGTCAGCTCGCCCTCGTCGCTGTCGGCCAGGCGCTCGAACAGCAGGCCCGAGACGGCCAGGCTGAGCACCGCGTCGCCCAGGAACTCGAGCCGCTCGTTGTGCTCGCTGCCCCAGCTGCGGTGGGTGAGCGCGCGCCTCAGCAGCTCGGGTCGGGCAAAGCCGTGCCCCAGCCGCCGCTGCAGGGCGGCCAGCGAAGCCGAGCGCGGATCGGTGGCGGGCATGGGCGGTCCGCAGGGGCCGGGGCCGCTAGTGCGACCGGCCCTCGTACTTGATCAACAGCGAGACCGGGCCGAACAGGGGCACGAGCTTGTCGTAGGCGAAGCCGATCACGACCTTGTCGTTCTCCTTCGTGATCTTCAGGTCGCTGCCGTCGATGGAGCTGATCGAATACTCGATGTCCTTCTGTTTGTCGAAGGCCTGGCGCGCCTCGGCCACCGTGGCGGGCTCGCTGCGGGCGATCTTGTCGACCGCGTTCTGGATCGTGAAGTACTCGTTGAGCGTGGGCAGCACGCGCAGCAGCAGGTAGGCCAGGAAGCCCACCACGATGGCCCAGAACAGCAGGCCGAACAGCGTGAGCCCGCGCTGGCGCGCGCGGGCCCGCGCTGCGAGGGCGAGGCGGGGAGCAGGGGCGGAAGGGCGCGCGAGGGTCATGGCCTGCCGGAGGGTTGCCGGGTCAGTGGAACGGGCCGATGCGGCCCAGGTTGCCGAAGTTCATCCAGACGAAGAATGCCTTGCCGACGATATTCCGTTCCGGCACAAATCCCCAGTAGCGGGAGTCTTCCGAGTTGTCCCGGTTGTCGCCCATCATGAAGTAGTGGCCCGGCGGCACCTTGCACACCACGCCCTCGGGGCTGTAGCGGCAGTTGTCGAAGTACGGGAAGCGGGCCGCGGGCTGGTAGCGGATCACCCGCGCCGGGTCGACCCGGATCTCGTGCCGCACCGTGCCCAGGGTCTCGATGAACAGCGGCGACTCGCTCATGCTGTCCTCGTCGTAGTCGGTGCCCTTGGCTTGCTCGGGCACGGGCTGGCCGTTGATGGTGAGCTTCTGGTTGAGGTAGGCCACCTCGTCGCCGGGCAGGCCGACCACGCGCTTGATGTAGTCCAGCCGCGTGTCCAGCGGGTAGCGGAACACCATCACGTCGCCGCGCTGCGGCTCGTGGTTGGCGAGGATCTTGGTGTTGATCACGGGCAGGCGGATGCCGTAGTAGAACTTGTTCACCAGGATCAGGTCGCCCACCTTCAGCGTGGGCACCATCGAGCCCGACGGGATCTTGAACGGCTCGAACAGGAACGAGCGCAGCAGGAACACCGCCAGGATCACCGGGAACAGGCCGGCCGTCCAGTCCAGCCACCAGGGCTGCATCAGCAGCTTCTCGCGGGCCGGGCCGACGTCGCCGTCGACCTGCGCGATGCCCTGCCGCGCGAGCTCGGCGCGGCGCGCCGCGGCCTGCTGCTCGAGCGCCGCCGCGGCCTGCTCGCGCGCGGGCTTGAAGTGCAGCCTCTCGGCCAGCCAGAAGGCCATCGTGACGACCGTCAGGATGAACAGCAGCAGCGCGAAGTCGCCGCTCCAGAAACCCAGGAACCAGCCGCCGAGGTAGGCGACGAGCGCGCCGTACAGCGCCGCGGTGAGAGTGCTCATGAGGGGGGGATGGGGATCAGTCGTCGACTTGGAGGATCGCGAGAAAGGCTTCCTGCGGCACTTCGACCGCGCCGATCTGCTTCATGCGCTTCTTGCCCGCCTTCTGCTTCTCGAGCAGCTTCTTCTTGCGCGTGATGTCGCCGCCGTAGCATTTTGCCAGCACGT
>JAGWMW010000216.1 GCA_028871575.1 Burkholderiales bacterium
CCAAGCCCGACGCCGCCCCGGCGCCGGCCAAGGCTGCGGCAGCGGCGCCGGGCGCGGCCGCCAAGGCCCCGTCGCCGCCGCCGAGCGCCAGCCGCTGATGAGCGCCCGCCGGCCCTGCCCGTGAGGAAGTACATCGTCGCCGGCCTGCTGGTATGGCTGCCGCTGGCCATCACCATCTGGGTGCTGTCGTGGGTGCTGGGGGCGCTCAACGGCGTCTTCGGCGCCCTGATCTCCGCCACCCAGGCCCTGCTGCCCGAGTCGGCGCGCGACGGCCTGGAGATGCTGCGCCACGTGCCCGGGCTGGGCGTGGTGGTGATGGCCGCCGGGCTGCTGCTGACCGGCATCTTCGCCACCAACATCTTCGGCCAGTGGTGGTTGCGCCAGGCCGACCGGCTGCTCTCCCGCACGCCCATCGTCAAGAGCATCTACAACTCGGTCAAGCAGGTCTCGGACACCCTGTTCTCGAGCAACGGCAACGCCTTCCGCGAGGCCGTGCTGGTGCAGTACCCGCGCCAGGGCTCGTGGACGATCGCCTTCGTCACCGGCCGGCCCGGCGGCGAGGTCGCGTCCAAGCTGCCCGGCGAATGCGTGAGCGTGTACGTGCCGACCACGCCCAACCCGACCTCGGGCTTCTTCCTCATGATGCTGCGCTCCGACGTGCTGCCGCTGGCCATGAGCGTGGACGAGGCGCTGAAGTACGTGATCTCGATGGGCGTGGTGGTGCCCGGCGCGGCGCCCGAGGCGGCCGCGCTGCCGGGCCGAAACTGACCGGGCTGGACCGGCCGGCAGCCGCCCAGCCCCGACGGGCCCGCCGCCGGCCCCGGCCGCCGGCCCGAGCGCAAGCGCCATCGACCCCCGACTCTCGAAGCCTTCCTGGAGCGAAACCATGAGAACCACCTACTGCGGCCTGGTCAGCGAGACGCTGATGGACCAGACCGTGACCCTGATGGGCTGGGCCCACCGCCGGCGCGACCATGGCGGCGTGATCTTCATCGACCTGCGCGACCGCGAAGGCCTGGTCCAGATCGTCTGCGACCCCGACCGTGCCGCGACCTTCAAGACCGCCGAGGGCGTGCGCAACGAGTTCTGCCTGAAGGTCGTGGGCCGCGTGCGCGCGCGCCCGGCCGGCACCGAGAACGCGGGCCTGACCAGCGGCCGGGTCGAGGTGCTGTGCCACGAGCTCGAGGTGCTCAACGCCAGCGTGACGCCGCCGTTCCCGCTCGACGACGAGAACCTGTCCGAGACCGTGCGGCTCACGCACCGCGTGCTCGACCTGCGCCGGCCGCAGATGCAGAAGAACCTGATGCTGCGCTACCGGGTGGCCATCGAGGTGCGCAAGTTCCTCGACGAGCAGGGCTTCATCGACATCGAGACGCCCATGCTCACCAAGAGCACGCCCGAGGGCGCGCGCGACTACCTCGTGCCCAGCCGGGTGCACGACGGCATGTTCTTCGCGCTGCCGCAGAGCCCGCAGCTGTTCAAGCAGCTGCTGATGGTGGCCGGCTTCGACCGCTACTACCAGATCACCAAGTGCTTCCGCGACGAGGACCTGCGCGCCGACCGCCAGCCCGAGTTCACGCAGATCGACATCGAGACCTCGTTCCTGGGCGAGGAGGAGATCCGCGCCGTCACCGAGGCCATGATCCGCACCGTGTTCCGCAAGACCCTGGGCGTGGAGCTGCCGGTGTATGCCCAGATGACCTATGCCGAGGCGATGTTCAGGTACGGCTCGGACAAGCCCGACCTGCGCGTGAAGCTGCACTTCACCGAGCTCACCGACGTGATGAAGACGGTGGACTTCAAGGTGTTCTCGCAGCCCGCCACGGCCCCCGGCGGCCGCGTGGCGGCGCTGCGCGTGCCCGGCGGCGCCGAGCTGAGCCGCGGCGAGATCGATGGCTACACCGAGTTCGTGAAGATCTACGGCGCGCGCGGCCTGGCCTGGATCAAGGTCAACGACGCGGCCAAGGGCCGCGACGGCCTGCAGAGCCCGATCGTCAAGAACCTGCACGACGCTGCGCTGGCCGAGATCGTGGCCCGCACCGGCGCCTGCAACGGCGACCTGCTCTTCTTCGGCGCCGACCGGGCCAAGGTCGTCAACGACGCCCTGGGCGCGCTGCGGCTGAAGATCGGCCACAGCGAGTTCGGGCGCGGCCACGGCCTGTTCGAGGACGCCTGGAAGCCGCTGTGGGTGGTCGACTTCCCGATGTTCGAGTACGACGAGGAGGCCCGGCGCTGGAACGCGGTGCACCACCCCTTCACCGCGCCCAAGGACGGCCACGACGAGCTCATGAAGACCGACCCCGGCGCCTGCCTGGCCAAGGCCTACGACATGGTGCTCAACGGCTGGGAGATCGGCGGCGGCTCGATCCGCATCCACCGCGCCGACGTGCAGGCCCGCGTGTTCGAGGCCCTGGCCATCACGCCCGAGCAGCAGCGCGCGAAGTTCGGCTTCCTGCTCGACGCGCTGCAGTACGGCGCGCCGCCGCACGGGGGCCTGGCCTTCGGGCTGGACCGCATCGCCACGCTGATGACCGGGGCCGAGAGCATCCGCGACGTGATCGCCTTCCCCAAGACCCAGCGCGCGCAATGCCTGCTGACCGGCGCGCCGAGCTTCGTCGATGAAGCCCAGTTGCGCGAGTTGCACATCCGCCTGCGGAACCCGCAGGCGGCCGCGTGAGGCTTTCGCCTGCGGCAACCCGCAGGCGGCCGCGTGAGACTTTCGCCTGCGGCAACCCGCAGGCGGCCGCGTGAGGCTTTCGCCTGCGGCAACCCGCAGGCCGCCGCGTGAGACTTTCGCCTGCGGCAACCCGCAGGCCGCCGCGGGTCGTTGATTAGCTAAAATGGCCGGGCCTCACCCGCGGAGCCCGGCCATGCACGTCAGCGCCACCGAAGCCAAGAACCGCCTCGGGCAGATGCTCGAGCATTGCCAGCGCGAGCCGGTCACGATCGAGAAGTCGGGCCGCCGCCACAGCGTGCTGCTGTCGGCGGCGCAGTACGACGCGCTCGTCGCCGCCGGCCGGCCGGTGCGCGCCAAGGGCGACCCGGGGCGCGAGTTCTACGAAAAGTACAAGGACTGGGTGGACGAGCAGAACCGGATGGTCGAGCAGTACGGCATCCCCGGCGAAGAGTTCCGCACCTGGTGATCGCGGTGGCCCAGTACGACGCCTACGAGAACCCGACCCTGGCCCAGCGCGAGGCCTTCCCCTACCTGGTGGTGGTGCAGAGCGACCAGCTGGATCAGTTCTCGACCCGGCTCGTGATGCCGCTGGCGCGGTTCAAGACGGCGCCGGCGACCCCGCGGCGGCTGGCGCAGTCGGTCGAGTTGCGCGGCGAGCGCCTGTTCCTGGCCGCTCACCTCTGCGCCGCCCTGCCCAGCCGGGTCCTGCGCCGGCCGGTGGCCTCGTTGCGCAGCGAGGCCACGGCCATCGTCGATGCCCTGGACGCGGTGGTCAGCGGTGTCTGAGCCCCGGCGCTACAAGATTCCCGAGTCGGTGCTGGTGGTGATCCACAGCCCGGCGCTCGAGGTGCTGCTGCTCGAGCGTGCCGATAACCCCGGCTACTGGCAGAGCGTGACCGGCTCGCTCGACGCCGTCGACGAGCCGCTGGACCAGACCGCGCGGCGCGAGGTGTTCGAAGAGACCGGCATCGACGGCGGCGAACTGCGCGACTGGGGCCTGGCCAACGTCTACGAGATCTACCCCGTCTGGCGCCACCGCTACGCGCCCGGTGTCACGCGCAACACCGAGCATGTCTTCGGCCTCACCGTGCCGGCCCCAGTGCCCGCGGTGCTGAGCCCGCGCGAACACCGGGCCTGGCAGTGGCTGCCCTGGCGCGAGGCGGCCGACCGCTGCTTCTCGCCCAGCAATGCCGAGGCCATCCTGCAGCTGCCGCGCCGCGCCGGCCGGGCCTGAGCGATGCGGCCGCTGCAGTCCAGCCTGATGCCGCCCTACACCGGCGTCGGCAGCCTGCGCGCGGCCACCTACAACATCCACAAGGGCGTGCGCGGCATCGGCCCTCGCAAGCGGCTGGAGATCCACAACCTGGGCCTGGCGGTCGAGGCCCTGGACGCCGACCTCGTCTTCCTGCAGGAGGTGCGGCTGTTCCACACCCGCGAGGCGCGCCGCTTCGACCGCACCTCGTTCGGCTGGCCCGAGCAGGGCCAGGCCGAGTTCCTGGCGCCGCAAGGCTACGAGGCGGCCTACCGCACCAACGCCGTCACGCGCTGGGGCGAGCATGGCAACGCGCTGCTGGCGCGCTGGCCCCTGGGCGAGGTGGGCCACCACGACGTCAGCGACCACCGCTTCGAGCAGCGCGGCCTGCTGCACGTGCCCGTGGTCTGGAACGGCAGCACCGTGCACGCGGTGGTGGTGCACTTCGGCCTGGCGCACCGCAGCCGGGTGCGCCAGGTGCAGCAGCTGGCGCGCTTCCTCGAGGCCGAGGTGCCCGCGGATGCGATGCTGATGGTGGCCGGCGACTTCAACGACTGGGGCGAGCGGCTGGACGCGCCGATGGCCGAGCTCGGCCTCACGCGCGCCCTCGCGCCCGGCAGCGGCCGCATCGCCGGGGCCACGTTCCCGTCGCTGGCGCCGGTGTTCGCGCTCGACCGCTTCTACCTGCGCGGGCTGGCCTGCCGCTCGACCATGGTGCCGCGCGGCCTGAGCTGGGCCCGCATGTCCGACCACCTGCCCCTGGTGGCGGAGTTCGAGCCCGCCTGATGGCCGGGCCGCAGGCTGCCCATGCCGACGGGCCGGGGCCGGCCCTGGCGCCGGAGCCCGTGTTCGTGGGCGGCAACCGCATCGACCTGCTGCAAGGCGGGGACGAGCTGTTCCCGCGCATGGTCGCGGCCATCGACGCGGCCCGCGCCGAAGTCTGGCTCGCGACCTACATCTTCCACACCGACCCCGCGGCCGAGTCCGTGGCCGCGGCGCTGCGGCGCGCGGCGGCGCGCGGCGTGGCGGTGCACGTGGTCGTCGACGGCTTCGGCTCCAAGGGCCCGCTGCCGGCGCTGCGCCAGGGCTTCGCCGGCAGCGGCGTGCAGCTCGAGGTGTTCCGCCCGCTCGACCGCTGGTACGCCTGGCTGCAGCCGGGGCAGCTGCGCCGCATGCACCAGAAGCTGTGCGCCTGCGACGACGTGCTGGCCTTCGTCGGCGGCATCAACCTCATCGACGACCGGCACGACATCGGCCACGGCTGGGGCGAGGCGCCGCGGCTGGACTTCGCGGTCGCGATCGAAGGGCCGCTGGCCGCCGCCGCGCAGGCCGCCGCGCGCGCGATGTGGACGCGCGCCCGGCTGGGCCGCGGCTGGCGCGACGAGATGCGCGAGCTCGCCCGCAGCGCCGAGCCCGTGAACGAGGCGCTGAACCTGGTGCGCCGGCTGCGCAGCAGCAGCGCGCGGCAGGCCGCCCGCGACGCGGCGGCCGATGCCGGCCCGGTGCGCGCCGCCTTCCTGGTGCGCGACAACCTGCGCCAGCGCCGCGCCATCGAGCG
>JAGWMW010000217.1 GCA_028871575.1 Burkholderiales bacterium
CGCCGGCCTGGCCGCGGGGGCCACGGCGGCCGCGCCTTCTGCGGCGGCGGCCCAGGCGGCCTCGGCCTCTGCGCCGGCGGCGGCGGGCGTGCCGCTGATCGAGCTGCGGCGGGCGTGGGTCGCCCCGGCCGGACCGGGGGGCGCCGAGCCCTTTCCGGCCGCCGGCGCCACCCCCGTGACCCTGCCCGACGACTGGGCCCACAGCCGGCCCGGCGCTGGCGGGGCGCTGTGGTACCGGCTGCACTTCGACCCTGCGCCGCTGGCGCCGGGCAGCGAGCTGCTGGCGCTGTACATCGCACGCGCCTGCAGCAGCGTCGAGGTCTATCTCAACGGCCAGCTGCTGTACCGCAGCGGCCGCATGACCGAGCCGATCGCCAACGGCTGCAACCTGCCCCAGCTGGTGCCGCTGCCCTCGGCCCTGCTGCTGCCGGCGCGCAACACGCTGGACCTGAAGCTGGCCGGCTACCCGCTGGCCGAGGTGGGCTCGCGCGACCGCGCCGGCGGGCTCTCGGCGCTGACGATCGGGCCGCAGTCGGCGCTGGCCTCGCGCCTGGCGCGCCGCACCGCGCTGCAGGTCTGGGCGCCGCAGGCGGTGAGCGCGACGCTGCTGCTGATGGGCGGCTTCATGTTCGTGCTCGGCTTCATCAACCGGCGCGAGAGCCACCTCGCCTACTTCGGCGCGCTCTCGGTGGGCTGGGCGCTGCTCGACGCCCGGCTGTGGCTGCGCACGGTGCCGCTGCTGCCGCTGGGGCATGCGGGGCTCGAGTTCCTGCTGTGCGCGCTGCTGGGCTTCATCGCCTGGGCCGCGGTGCAGTTCCTGCTGCGCTATGCCCGGATGCGGACGCGCCTGGCCGATGTGGGGCTGCCGCTGCAATGCGCGCTGCTGGCGCTGACGCTGGTGCTGGCCGGCCCGCAGCGGCTCTACCCGGCGGCCAATGCCTGGTACGCACTGCTGGCGCTGGAGGTGGCGGCGGCCGCAGTCTGGCACCTGCGGCACCAGTGGGCGCAGCGCCATCGCGGCTCGCTGTGGCTGATGGGCGGCCTGCTGGGGGCGGCGGGGCTGGCCGGCGCGGTCGAGCTGGCCTCGGGCTGGTCCGGCCAGCGCCCGCTGGCGGCGCACCTGGCGCAGCTGGTGGTGCCGGTGGTCTTCGTGCTGGTGGGGCTGCGCCTGGTGCAGCAGCACGGCCGGGCGCTGCAGCAGGCCGAGCAGGGCAAGGCGCAGCTCGAGCTGCGGGTGCGCGAGGCCACGGCCGAGATCGAGCGCAGCTTCCGCGCCCTGGCCGAGCTGCGGGTGGAACAGGTGACCGAGCGCGAGCGCAAGCGCATCGCCGCCGACCTGCACGACGACCTCGGCGCCAAGCTGCTGACCATCGTGCACACCAGCGAGAGCGAGCGCATCAGCACCCTGGCGCGCGAGGCGCTGGAGGAGATGCGGCTGAGCGTGCGCGGCCTCACCGGCCGCCCGGTGCGCCTGGCCGACGCGCTGGGCGACTGGCGGGCCGAGGTCGTCTCGCGGCTGCGCCAGGCCGGCATCGAGGGCGAGTGGGACGCGCCCGAGGACCTGCCGCAGACGCTGTCGGCGCGGGCCTACGTGCAGACCACGCGCATCCTGCGCGAGGCCACCAGCAACGTGATCAAGCACAGCGGTGCCACCCAGTGCGCCGTCAGCGCCGGCCTGGTGGAGGGCTACTTCGAGCTCGTGGTGCGCGACAACGGCGACGGCATCACGCCCGAGCTCGACGGCCGGCTCGACCGCGGGCACGGCCTGGCCGGCATGAAGAACCGCGCCAAGCAGCTGCAGGGGCAGTGCCTGGTGGAGTCCGGGCCCGGCTACGGAACCGTGATCCGCCTCACGGTTCCGCTGGAGCGGGCGATCGAAAGCGCCTGAGGCCCCCCGCCGCGGGCCGATAAGATCAGCGGCGCTTCATGCGCGACGGAGGCGGCCCGCCGATGAAATCCATCCTGCTGCTCGAAGACCTGCCCGAGATCCGGGCCTGGATGCGCCACCTGGTGCTGCAGGTCTTCCCGGGGGCCGCCATCACCGAGAGCGCGCGCGTGCACGACGCCATCGGCCTGGCGGGCACGGCCAGGTTCGACCTTGCGCTGATCGACCTCGGCCTGCCCGACGGCAGCGGCGTGGCCGTGGTGACCAAGCTGCGCGACCTGCAGCCCGACGTGCAGTCGGTGGTGGTGACGATCCACGACGACGACGAGCACCTGTTCCCCGCGCTGCAGGCCGGCGCCTTCGGCTACATCCTGAAGGAGCAGCCGCGCGAGCTCATCACCGAGCAGCTGCAGCGCATCAGCCAGGGCGAGCCGCCGCTGTCGCCCAGCATCGCGCGCCGCGTGATGGCGCACTTCAGCGCCAAGGCCAAGCCCGCGGCCAGCGCGCATGCGATGCCCAGCGTCAACCTCACCGACCGCGAGAGCGAGGTGCTGCTGCGCGTGGCCAAGGGCTACACGCTGCCCGAGATCGGCGTGCAGCTCGGCCTGTCGCGCCACACCATCGCCGACTACGTCAAGCAGATCTACCGCAAGCTCAACGTCAGCTCGCGCGCCGAGGCGGCGCTGGAGGCGCAGCGCCTGGGCCTGTTCCGCTGACCGGGCGGCGTCGCGCGGCGCCGCGGCCGGCTGCGGGCCGGCCGCGGCCTGCCGGCACAATCCCGCATGACTTCCAGCACCCTGTTCAGCCCCTGGCAGCTCGACGCGCTGCGCCTGCCCAACCGCATCGTGGTGGCCCCCATGTGCCAGTACTCGGCGCAGGACGGCACGCCCGGCGACTGGCACCTGATCCACCTGGGCCAGCTGGCTCTGTCGGGGGCGGGCCTGCTGGTGGTCGAGGCCACCGCGGTCTCGCCCGAAGGCCGCATCTCCCCGGCCGACCTGGGCCTGTACAGCGACGCCAACGAGGCCGGCCTGGCGCGCGTGCTGGCCGCGGTGCGGGCCCATGCGCCGATCGCGGTGGCGCTGCAGCTGGCCCACGCCGGCCGCAAGGGATCGAGCCGCGCGCCCTGGGACGGCGGTGCCCAGATCGCGCCCGAGGCCCCCGGCGGCTGGCCCACCGTGGCGCCCTCGCCGCTGCCGCATGCGCCGCACGAGGCCGCCCCGCAGGCCCTGGACGAGGCCGGGCTGGCCCGCGTGCGCGAGGCCTTCGCCGCCGCGGCCCGGCGCGCGGCGCGGCTCGGGCTGGACGGCCTCGAGATCCACATGGCGCACGGCTACCTGCTGCACCAGTTCCTCTCGCCGCTGGCCAACCGGCGCAGCGACGCCTGGGGCGGCCGCCTGGCCGGCCGGATGCGGTTCCCGCTCGAGGTGTTCGAGGCCGTGCGCGCCGCCTTCCCGGCCGAGCGGCCGGTGTGGGTGCGCGTCTCGGCCACCGACTGGGTCGACGGCGGCTGGGACCTGGCGAGCACGGTCGCGCTGGCGCAGGCCCTGAAGGCCCGCGGCTGCGCCGCGATCCACGTCAGCAGCGGCGGCGTGTCGCCGGCGCAGCGCATCGCCGCCGGCCCGGGCTACCAGGTGCCGTTCGCCGAGCGCGTGAAGGCCGAGACGGGCCTGCCGACGATCGCCGTCGGCCTGATCACCGAGCCCGAGCAGGCCGAGGCCATCGTGGCCGAAGGCCGCGCCGACGCCGTGGCCCTGGCGCGGGCGATGCTGTACGACCCGCGCTGGCCCTGGCATGCCGCGGCGCGCCTGGGCGGCCAGGTGCCGGCGCCGCCGCAGTACTGGCGCTCACAGCCCGCGGCCCACAAGGACCTGTTCTCGGGCGCCCGCTTCGGGCAGCGCTGAAGGGCGAGGCTTCAGCGCAGGCCCTGGGCGAAGCTCAGCGCGGGCGGGGTCTCGCGGCCCTGGCGCTCGAGCTGCTCCATCCGCCGCTCGAGGTCGTAGATGTCCACCGCCTCGGCCAGGTAGGCCTCGTTGCGTTCGTCCTGCGACTCGATGTGCGGGATCAGGGACTTCAGGAAATATCCGAACTTGCTCATGGTCTGCTTTCGTTGTCTTTGACAGCTTAGCAGACATAAGGGTTAACCCTGATCTTTCAAGGTCCGGGGCAAGATCGCGCCGCCTGCGGGGCCGCCGCCCTGTCGCCACCACCCGGGAGGCTAGCGCCATGAGTTCGGAGACGTTCGATGCCATCGTGATCGGCGCCGGCCAGGCCGGCCCGGCCCTCGCCGCGCGCTGCAGCCAGGAAGGGCTGCGCACGGCCGTGATCGAGCGCCACCACTTCGGCGGCACCTGCGTCAATGTGGGCTGCGTGCCCACCAAGACCTGGGTCGCCAGCGCGCGCGCCATCCGCCAGGCCGGGCGCGGCGCCGAGTACGGCTTCGAAACCGGCGCGCTGCGCGTGGACATGGCGCGCGTGAAGGCGCGCAAGGACGAGATCGTGATGCAGTCGCGCCGCGCGGTGGAGGCATGGCTGCGCGGCCTCGCGCACACCGAGGTCATCGCCGGCGACGCCCGCTTCGTGGCCCCCGGCACGGTCGAGGTGAACGGCCGGCGCCTGACCGCGCCGCGCATCTTCCTGAATGTCGGCGGCCGCTCGGTGCGGCCCGATCTGCCCGGCATCGACCGCGTGGCGACGCTGGACAACGTCTCGGTGCTGGCGCTGGACCGGGTGCCTGAGCACCTGGCCATCGTCGGCGGCAGCTACATCGGGCTGGAGTTCGCGCAGATGATGCGGCGCTTCGGCGCCGAGGTGACCGTGGTCGAGCGCTCGGCGCGGCTGCTGCCGCGCGAGGACGCCGACGTCTGCGACGGCATCCGCGAGATCCTGCAGGCCGAAGGCGTGCGCTTCGAGCTCGGCGCCGAGTGCCTGTCGCTGGCGCCGGCGGGCCGCGACGGCGCGCACATCGCCGTCGGCGCGGCCTGCGCCGGCGGCGCGCCGGCGATCGTCGCCAGCCATGTGCTGCTGGCCGTGGGCCGTCGCCCCAACACCGACGGCCTCGGGCTCGAGCAGGCCGGCATCCGCACCGACGCGCGCGGCTACATCGAGGTCGACGAGCAGTGCCGCACCAGCGCGGCCGGCGTGTGGGCGGTGGGCGACTGCAACGGCCGCGGCGCCTTCACGCACACGGCCTGGAACGACCACGAGATCGTCGTCGCCAACCTGTTCGACGCCGATCCGCGCCGCCTGGATGAGCGCATCCCCTGCTACGCGCTGTTCATCGACCCGGCGCTGGGCCGCATCGGCATCGGCGAGGCCGAGGCGCGCGCGCTGCTGGCGCAGGGCCGCCGCATCCTGCGCGCCAAGATGCCGATGCAGCGCGTGGGCCGGGCGCGCGAGGCCGGCGAGACCCAGGGCTTCATGAAGGTGCTGGTCGACGCCGACAGCCAGCGCCTGCTGGGCGCGGCGATCCTGGGCCTGAACGGCGACGAGGTGGTGCACGCGCTGCTGGACGTGATGGCCGCCGACCGGCCGTACACCGTGATCTCGCGCGCGATGCACATCCACCCCACGGTGAGCG
>JAGWMW010000218.1 GCA_028871575.1 Burkholderiales bacterium
CCGGGCGCAGCTTGCGGCCGCGCCGGGTCTCGGGCTGGCCGTTGACCTGCACCGCGCCCCGCGCGATCAGGCCCTTGGCGGCGCCGCCGCTGCCGGCCAGGCCGCAGGCCTTGAGCAGGGCGTCGAGCGTGATGTGCGCGCCGCGCAGCGCGAAGGGCTCGGCCGCGCGGCCGCCATCCTCGGCGCCGGCCGTCATGGCGCCCGGTGCGCCAGCAGCCGCAGCACGGCGTCGGGCACGGCGCGGCTCAGCTCGTCGCAGCGCTCGAGGTCGTCCTCGCCGGGCGGGGCCGGTACCACGCCGTCCAGCGCGCCGTCCAGCCCGCCGCCCAACACCAGCAGCGGCACCAAAGCCGGGCCCAGGGCCGGGTCGTCCCACAGCGGCGCCCACAGCGAGGGCTGCAGGTCGACCGCCTGCAGGAAGCCGGCGCACCAGTCGCGCGCATCGGCCCATTCGCGCTCGCCCTGCTGGGCAATGCTGAAGATCGGCTCCCAGTCGTCGGGCGCCTCGGTCAGCTGATGCTGCAGGTGCCGCAGGTGGCGCAGCAGCTGCACCACGGTGGCCTTGCGCTGGCGCCGGCTGGCGAAGGGGTCGGCCGTGCCGGGCTCGCCGTCGCCGCCCCAGACCACCGGCAGCCACTCGGCGCTGGGCCGCCCGGCCAGCAGCGCGCGCGGGCCCGCGACCAAGGCGGTGAGGTAGCCGTCCAGCCCGTCCAGCGGCATCGCGCCGTCGCCCGGCAGGGCCTCGAGCAGCGCCTCCAGCGACGCGAGCTCGGCCGCCGTCAGCGGCGTGACGGCCGAGCCGGGGTCGTAGGCGGGATAGTCCACGCGCGCCGCCCCTGGGTGCGTCAGAACGACCCCGCCGGGCCGGGGAAGACCACCGGCGACTCGGCGCCGTCGGCGGCCACCGAGGCCACGCCGAAGAAGTAGTCGTCGATGGGCAGGTTCTTCAGCTCGAGCCGGGTCGCGTCGCCGGCCACCTCGCGCCAGTGGCGCCATTGCGCCTCGGTGGTGGCGCGCCAATGGACGCGGTAATGCGCCGCGCCGGCCACGGGCTGCCACGTCAATATCGTGTTAGGCGTGACGGCTCCGGCGATGGCCACGCCGGCCGGCGGCGCCGGCGCCCGCGCCAGCTGGTCCAGGGTCAGCGCGTTCAGCCGCGTGACCTGGGCCAGGTAGTCGAAGTCCACGCCCTCGATCACGTCGCCGTAGCGGATGCCGTGCTCGGTGCGCAGGTCCTGGTGCTGGCGCGTGTAGTCCTCGTGGGCCTCGGTCAGGCGCACGGCGGGGTAGCCGGCGGCGAGAAACTCGACCTGGTCGCCGCCGCGGCCCCAGCGGTCGGTGCGGTAGACCATCTCGACGCGGAAGTTCGTCATCTCGCGGTCGGCGATGGCGGCCATGGTGCGCGCCAGGTTGCGCGAGGGGGAGTCGACCTCGCCGCCGTTGTAGCGGCGCCGGGCCGCCTGCTCGGGCGTCTCGTTGGCCTTGGTGCCCTCGGAGAACACGCGCACGACGCTGTTGTCGTTCACGCCGTCGCCGCCGTGGCTGTTGCCCACGATGTCGTTGTTGAGGTCGGCCTCGACCCGCCAGCCCGCCGCCTGGGCATGGTCGGCGAGCAGCTTGCCGCCGTACAGGCCCTGCTCCTCGCCCGAGAGCACGCCGTAGACGACGGTGGCGCGGTAGCGCCGCTGCGACAGCACGCGCGCGGCCTCTAGCACCGCGGCCACGCCCGAGGCGTCGTCGTTGGCGCCGGGCGCGTCGCTGGTGGCATTGAGGATGTCGCTGACGCGCGAGTCCAGGTGGCCCGTGATCGCCAGCACGCGCATCGGGTCGGCATCGCCGCGCTGGATGGCGACGATGTCGACCACCTCGGTGGGCGTCGGGATCACGGGGCCGGTGACGGTGCGCCGCAGCGAGACCACCTCGAGGCAGCCGCCGCAGGCCTGCGAGATCGCCTCGAAGCGCGAGCGCACCCAGCGCCGGGCCGCGCCGATGCCGCGCGTGGCGCTGTGCGTGTCCGACATCGTGTGCCGGGTGCCGAAGCCCACCAGCGCCTGCACCGTGGCGCGCAGCGACGCGGGGTCGACCTGCTGCACGAGGGCGTCGGTGCCGGCCGGCGCGGCCGCGGTCGCCGCCGTCGCCGCCGTCGCGGCGGCGCCCACGAACACGCAGGGCAGGGCCAGCAAAGCCGCGACGGCGCGGCGCAGGGAGGTCGGCATGACAGCTCCGGCTTCTTGGAAGCCGGCAAGTCTAGGTCAGCCCCGACGCCTCAGCCGGCCGACCCGCCTTCGCCCGAGCCGGCCGCGGCCGGCATCGCCCCGAGCCAGCTGCGCTCGGCCTCGGCGAAGTCCTCGGCCGAAGCCTCGGACACCTCGATCGGCGCCTGCCCCGCCTGGCGCCCCTGCTCGGCCCGGGCCTCGCGCGCTTGGGCCTGCGCCTGCATCGCCTGCAGCCGCGCCGCGAACCGCTCGAGCTGCGGCGCCGGGCACTCGCCGCCCAGCAGGCCGGCCTGGGCCAGCGCCTTGGCCAGCACGCGGGCGGGCAGCACCTCGACCCGGCGCCAGCCGCCGGCCTGCAGGGCGTCGTGCACGAAGAGCAGGTGGCGCACCACGGGCGCCGCCGCATCCAGGCCGCGCGCGCGCAGGCGCGCCTTCAGCTCGCTGCGCAGGCCGGGCAGCCAGGTCTCGTCGGCTTCCGGCCGGCGCCGGTCCACCAGCACGATGTGCAGCCGGCCGTCCTGGCGCTGCAGGGCCAGCGGGCGCAGCAGCGCGCCCTTGAGCTTGCGCAGCGGGTCGGCGGCACGGCGGTCCGAGGCTGGCGCAGGCGCCGCAGGCTTCGGGGGCAGGGAGGCTCGGGGCATGGCGGCGGCCGCGGCGGGCGCTTGGAGGGACGACGCCTACGTTGTCGGCCGCCTGACCGGCAACTTGAGGGCGCTTTACGGGGTCGCGTGGACCGAGCCCCGAGCCCCGACTCCGACTCCGACTCCGACTCCGACCCTTGCCCTGGCCCCGGCCCAGGCCCAGCCCGCGCGGCCACGGCGCTACGATGACTGGACCTCCCCCGAGCGCCGCCGGCCCGCCTCATGACCCCGTCCCGCCCCCTGCCCTGCGGCGCCTGGCCGTCGCCCCTGAGCCCCGAGCGCGCCGCCGCTGGCGGCGTGTCGCTGGCCTACGCCGGCGCCACCGGCGGTCGGCTGCTGTGGATCGAAGGCCGCCCGGCCGAGCGCGGCCGCAGCGTGCTGATGGCGCGCGAGCCCGACGGCCGCGTGCACGAGCCGCTGCCCGCCGAGGCCAACGTGCGCAGCCGGGTGCACGAATACGGCGGCCTGCCCTGGGCCGCCGTGGCGGCGGGCCTCGTCGTGGCGCAGTTCGACGACCAGCGTCTTTACCTGCACCCGCACCCTGGCGGCGGCGCGCCGATGCCGCTGACGCCGCCGGGCTGCCGCTGGGCCGACGCCTGCACCGCCCCCGACGGCCGCACCCTGGTCGCCGTGCGCGAGGACCACCGCGCGCCGGGCGAGCCCGCCAACGCCCTCGTGGCGCTGGACACCGGCCGCCCCGGCGAGGCCGGCACGGTGCTCTACGGCGCCAGCGATTTCGTCGCCGCGCCGCAGTTCAGCGCCGACGGCCGGCGCCTGGCCTTCATCGCCTGGGACCACCCGGCCATGCCCTGGGACGCCAGCCGGCTGCTCGTGGGCGAGTTCGCCGACGGTGCGCTCGCGAACGTGCAGGCGGTGGCCGGCGGCCCGGGCGAATCGGTGATCGAGCCGCGCTGGGACGGCGACGGCAGCCTCTACTTCCTCAGCGACCGCACCGGCTGGTGGAACCTCTACCGCTGGCGCGACGGCCGGGTGCAGGCGGTGACGGCCCTGCAAGCCGAGATCGGCGCCCCGCTGTGGCAGCTGGGGCAGGCCTCGTACGCGCTGGGCGGCGACGGCCGGGCGCTGCTGCGCATCGGCCGCGGCGCGGTCGACACGCTGGCGCGGCTCGACCTGGCCAGCGGCGCCCTCACCGAGCTGGCGCTGCCCTACGTGGCCTACGCCTCGGTGGGCCTGCTCGATGCCGACACCGGCTGCGCGATCGCCGCCGCGGTGGACGACCTGCCGGTGCTCATCACGATCGACCTGCGCCGCGGCACGCAGGCCGTCGTGCGGGCGAGCGGCGACGCACCGCTGGCGCCCGAGGCCGTGTCGGTGGCCGAGGCGGTGGAGTTCGCCACCGCGCCCGGCCCCGACGGCGCGGCGCGCACGGCGCAGGCCTGGTACTACCCGCCTCGCCTGCCCGGCTGCGAGCCGCAGCCGGGCGAGCGAGCGCCACTGATGGTGCTGCTGCACGGCGGCCCGACCTCGCAGGCCGGCCCGGCGTTCAAGACCGGGGTGCAGTTCTGGACCACCCGCGGCTGGGCCGTGGTCGACGTCAACTACGGCGGCTCCAGCGGCTGGGGCCGGGCCTACCGCGAGCGGCTGCGCGGCCAGTGGGGCGTGGTCGACCTGCAGGATGCGGTGGCCGCAGTCGACCACCTGGTGGCCGCCGGCCGCGCCGACGGCTCGCGCGTGGTCATCCGCGGCGGCAGCGCCGGCGGCTACACGGTGCTCTCGGGCCTGGCCTTCACGCAGCGCTTCGCCGCCGGCATCAACTACTACGGCGTGGCCGACCTCGAGGGGCTGGCCGCCGACACGCACAAGTTCGAGTCGCGCTACCTCGACGCCCTGGTGGCGCCGCTGCCGCAGGGGCGCGAGGTCTACCGCCAGCGCAGCCCCGTGCACCACATGCAGCGCTGCAAGGCGGCGCTGATCACGTTCCAGGGCAGCGACGACCGGGCCGTGCCGCCGGCGCAGAGCCGGGCCATCGTGGCCGCCGCGCGCGAGGCCGGCTGCCCCGTGGCCTACCTCGAGTTCGAGGGCGAGGGCCACGGCTTCCGCCAGGCCGCCACGCTGGTGCGCGCGCTGCAGGCCGAGCTCGCGTTCCTGGGCCGGGTGCTCGGGTACACGCCGGCCGAGGCGCTGCCCGCGCTCGAGATCGAGAACCTGCCGTGATCCGGCATCGACGCGGAAGGGCGCACCCATGATCCAGCTCCTCGGCCTCTCGGGCAGCCTGCGCGCGCAGTCGCTCAACACCGCGCTGCTGCGCGCCGCGCAGGCGCTGCAGCCGCCGGGCGTCCAGCTCGAGCTGGCCACGCTGCACGGCATTCCGCTCTACGACGGCGACCTCGAGCAGGCCGAGGGCACGCCGGCAGCCGTGCGCGCGCTGAAGTCGCGCATCCTGGCCGCCGACGGCCTGCTGCTGGCCACGCCCGAGTACAACAACGGCGTGCCCGGCGTGTTCAAGAACGCGATCGACTGGCTGTCGCGGCCCACGCCCGGCCTGCCCGACGTGTTCCGCGACCGGCCGGTGGCGCTGCTGGGCGCCTCGCCGGGCGGCTTCGGCACCGTGCTGGCGCAAAGCCACTGGCTGCCGGTG
>JAGWMW010000219.1 GCA_028871575.1 Burkholderiales bacterium
CGCACGGCCGCCAGGGCCTGATCGAAGTCGCCCTTGCCCGCCGTCAGCCGCACCTGCAGCAGCCGCGCATCGACGTTGTTCGGGTCGAGCTGCAGCGCCGCCGCCACCATCGCCTGGCAGCGGTCGATCTGGCCCAGCGCCACGTAGGCGCTGGCCACCAGGGCCTTGAGCTCGGCGCCGGCCTTGGGGTCGGTGAGCTGCACGCCGGCGTAGCGCTCGGCCACGGCCTTGGCCCGGCCGGCGGCCAGCTCGGCCCGGGCCAGCAGCGGCAGCACGCGGTTGTCGTCCTGGTGCTCGTCCCGCGCCTTGCCCAGCTCCACCAGCGCCCCCTGCACATCGCCGCTGTCCAGCAGCGCCTTGCCCAGCAGGTAGCGCGCCTCGGCCGACTGGGGGTTCTTCTGCAACGCCGACTTGAGGTCGATCGTGGCCGCCTTGAGGTCGTTCTTGGCCAGGTAGGCCTTGGCGGAGGCGATGAGCTCGGCATCGGTCTTGCCGCCGCAGGCGGCCAGACTCAGCAGCAGCGCGGCGGCCAGGGCCACGGCGGGGCGGGTTCGGGGGGTGGGCTGGGGCAAGGGGCGTCTCCGTCGGTGCGTCGGTGCGTCAGAGCGCGGGCCCGCGGGCCGGCGCTTCGAGCTTGGCTGGGGTGGCGGCGTCGGGCCGGGGCGGGGCGGCTACAGCGCGCTGTGGGCGGCGCCTTCGGCCCGCAGGTCGGAGCCGCCGCGCTTGTCGAACAGGGGCAGGGCCAGCGTCACCTCGGTGCCCGCGCCCACGGCGCTGGTCACGTCGATGCTGCCGCCCAGCTCGCGCAGGTACTGGAAGCTTTCGTACGAGCCGATGCCCATGCCGCTGGCCTTGGTGGAGGCGAAGGGCTTGAACAGCTGGTTGCGGACGAATTCAGGGCTCATGCCGATGCCGGTGTCGTGCACCACCACCAGGGCCCGGCCGGCCTGCTGCCGCAGGCTCACCCGGACTTCGCCGCCGGCGGCGGTGGCATCCAGCGCATTCTGGACCACGTGGCCGAGCACCCGCTCCAGGCGCTGCTCGTGGCCGCGGGTGGCCACGCGGTCGTGCAGGGCCAGCGCGAGCTCGCGCCCGCGCTGCTGTGCCGCTTCGCGCAGGCGCTGCAGGATGGGTGCCAGCTCGACGCCCGAGGCCACGCCCGTGGGCCGCTCGCCCTCGCGCAGCTGCAGCATCATCTGCCGCATCTTGTCCAGCGAGCTCTCCACCGTGGCCAGCATGTCCTGCTGGAATTCGGGGTTGTCGCGGTGGCGCTGCGCGTTCTTCAGCATCAGCGAGAGCTGGGTGACGATGTTCTTGAGGTCATGCACCACGAAGGCCGACATGCGGTTGAAGGCCTCGAACTTGCGGGCCTCGAGCAGGGCCTCGGTGGCGTGCATCTGGGCCATGAAGCCGGCCGCCTGGCGCGCCGCCGTCTTGAGCAGGTCGCGCACCTCCCAGTCGAGCTCGATCGGGGTGCGCGGCCGGGCCAGCACCACGAAGCCCAGCATCTCGTCGGCGGCCAGCAGCGGCACCACCGACCAGGCACCGGGCAGCTGCTGCAGCCAGGCCGGCACGACGGACTCCTCGGGCGCGCCGCGGCCGCGGCGCAGCGCACCCAGGTCGACGATCCACTCGCGCTCGCGCATCAGTGCCGCCAGCGGCGAGGCCAGCGGCTCGGCCTGCGTCTGCGGCGGCAGGTTCCAGGCCGCGCTGGGCACGAAGGCGTCGTCGCCCAGCGAGCGGAACCACAGCAGCCCGGCCGCGCAGTCGACCGTGCCCGCCAGGCCGCGCACCACCAGCTCGCCCACCTCCTGCGGCGCGGCGCGGGTGGAGAGCATGGCGGTGAAGCGCAGCCACTCGGTGCGGTAGTCGTAGCGGTAGCTGAAGAAATGCTTGTTCAGCAGCACGCGCAGCCGCGCCCGCAGCGTGCCCGAGGCCAGCAGCGCCGCCAGCATGGCCAGCGCGCTGGCCAGCAGCGCCACCTGCAACGCGCCGCCCCAGCTGCCGCCGAAGAAGCGCACGTAGTACCCCGCCGCGGCCATGAAGAGCAGGTACAGCCCCACCAGCATCAGCGAGGCCGAGTAGAAGGCCGCCGCCTGAGACACCTGCATGCGGGCCGGCACATGGGCCCGCCGGCGCGCGGCCAGCCACAGCAGCGGCAGGGCCAGCGTGTGCACCAGGCCGCGCGCGCTCAGCGCGTCGCCGTCGAAGCCGTTGAACATCAGGGCCTGCGCGAACAGGTACACGTCGTACGCGAACAGCAACCCCAGCCCCAGGCACAGCGGCTTGACCGACCAGCGCGTGGCCTCCGCCTGGTTGCGGAACAGCTGCTCCACCAGCACCAGCCCCAGCACAGCCCAGGCGAGCTGGGTGGCCACCAGCAGGCGCTGCGGCAGGGCGGCGCCCTCGGCCACGAAACCCAGCACGCCGTTGGCCCCCAGCCCCACGGCCCCGAGCAGCAGCACCAGCCCCAGCGGCCCGGCGGCGCGCCAGCGCGACCGGCCGCCGGCGGGCCGGGGCAGCAGCGCCAGCAGGAAGACCGCCCAGGCCGCGTAGCGCGCCTGGTCGAAGGCCCAGGCCAGATGCCAGCCCAGCATCTTGCTCGACGCCATGTCCAGCAGCGAGGCCAGGGCCCAGGCCACGGTGGCCACCACGGCCGCGAGCTGGGCCCGGGCCGGCACCTGCGCCGCCGCATCGGCGGGGCGCGCGCGCAGCAGCGCCAGCGCATACAGCGCGTAGGAAGCCGCCACCAGCGCAAACGAGACCAGCGCCAGGCTGACTGTCAGACCCACCGTTTCACCCGTCATGGCCCGCTTCTGAGGTGGCTTGCACCTGGCGCGTGGCGCCCACGCGAAGGCGGCCGATGGTAGCGCCGGCACCGCCCCGCGCCGCCGGCCGCCGCCCCCTGCAAACGCAGGCCCCGGGCTTCATGGCGGTGCTATGTCACACCGCCCCCCCGAGCCGGGGGTTGCGAGGGTTTGCACGGCCTCCGTACATTCGTTGCCAGAGGGACGGCCGTCGATTTACTTGACAGTCGCCTCGCCTTCCGGTGCGGGGCGAGGGGCTCGCCGTCCGCAACCGGTCGCAGTGCGACGAGCCAATTCGAGCGGTCAGGACGAGCGAATGATCCGGATCTTCAACCACTACCTCCACCGCGCCAGCCTGTTCGGCGCGCTGGCCGATGCGCTGGTGGTGATGGCCGTGGTGGCGGCGGCCGTGCTGCTGCAGACCACCGGCAGCGGGGGCGCCCTGTTCTCGGTGGCCGGGGCGCGCGGCGGCTCGCTGGCGGCGGGCATCTTCGTGATCAACTCGCTCACCGGCTTCTACGAGCCGAGGCCGCTGCGTTCGTCCACCGAATCGCTGATCCGCGCTGCCGTGGCGCTGGCGCTGGCGCTGCCGCTGACCTATGCCGTGGCCTCCTTCTTCCCCGCCAGCCTGGCCGACCCGCACACGGTCCAGATCGCGGCGATGGCCAGCGTGGCCGCCGTCATCCTGCACCGCAGCTACTCGGCCGCCCGCGCAGCCACGGGTTCGCGCTCGCGCTCGCGGGTGCTGATCTTCGGCAGCGGCGAGGCCGCGCGCGTGGTGGGCCAGACGCTGCGCCATGCCGACCCCGACGCCGACATCGTGGGCTACTACCCGGGCCCGAACGAGGCCACGCCGGCCGTGCCGGCCACCGAGCTGCTGCCCACCGGCGCGTCGCTGACGCAGACGGCGCGCGAGCGCCGCGTCGACGAGATCGTCGTGGCGCTGACCGAGCGCCGCGCCGGCAGCATGCCGCTGCGCGACCTGCTCGACTGCAAGCTGCTGGGCGTGCGCGTGAACGACATCAACGCCCATTTCGAGAAGCGGCTGGGCCAGATCCGCATCGACTACCTGTATGCGGGCTGGCTGATCTTCGGCGACGGCTTCAACCAGGGGCTGGCACGGACGGTGGTCAAGCGCATCTTCGACATCGTCTGCGCCTCGGTGCTGATCCTGCTGGCGCTGCCGCTGATGCTCGTCACGGCACTGGCGATCCGGCTCGAGAGCCCCGGCCACGTGCTGTACCGCCAGCAGCGCGTGGGCCGCAACGGCCGGGCCTTCGAGGTGGTCAAGTTCCGCAGCATGCGCGCCGATGCCGAGCGCGACGGCACGCCGCGCTGGGCCACGGCCGGCGACGCCCGCATCACGCGCGTGGGCCACATCATCCGCCGCACCCGCATCGACGAGCTGCCGCAGCTCTTCGGCGTGCTGGCCGGGCACATGAGCCTGGTGGGCCCGCGGCCGGAGCGCCAGTATTTCGTCGACCAGCTCACGCAGGAGATCCCGTTCTACGCCGTGCGCCACAGCGTCAAGCCCGGCGTCACCGGCTGGGCCCAGGTACGCTTCCAGTACGGCGCCACGGTCGAGGACTCGCAGGAAAAGCTCCAGTACGACCTGTACTACGTCAAGAACCACACGCTGTTCCTCGACCTGATGATCCTGCTCGAGACCGTGCGCGTGGTGCTCACGGGCAAGGGCGCCCGCTGAGCCGCGCCGCCAAAGCGGCAGGTCTGCACGCGAGGCCGGCGGCGCCGCCGCCGATCGCGTTGACGCGGGCGCCGGGCCTGCGCACCATCCAGCCCATGAGCCGGACCTTCCCCGCCGCCCTTCCCGCCGCCCTTCCCGCCGACTTCGCCGCCGAGCGCCCGCATGGCCACCGATAGCGCGCCGCCGCTGCTGATCGTCGAGGACGATCTGGCGCTGCAAAAGCAGATCAAGTGGTCGCTCGACCGCTTCGAGTCGGTGACCGCCAGCGACCGCGAGAGCGCCCTGGTGCAGCTGCGCCGCCACCGTCCCAGCGTCGTCACCATGGACCTGGGGCTGCCGCCCGACCCCGATTCGGTGTCCGAGGGCTTCAAGCTGCTGGGGCAGCTGCTTGAGGCCGATGCCCACCTGAAGGTGATCGTGCTCACGGGCCAGAACGACCAGCAGCATGCGCTGCGCGCAGTGGCGCTGGGAGCCTACGACTTCCTGGCCAAGCCCTTCGAGCCCGAGCTGCTGGCGCTGACCATCGAGCGGGCCTACCGCCTGGCCGACCTGCAGGCCGAGAACCGGCGGCTGCAGGCGGTGCAGCACCCCGACGCGCTGGCCGGCCTCATCACGCGCGACCCCGAGATGCTGCGCATCGGCCGCACCATCGAGCGCGTGGCCGGCAGCAACGCCTCGGTGCTGCTGCTGGGCGAGAGCGGCACCGGCAAGGAGGTGCTGGCGCAGGGGCTGCACCAGGCCAGCAAGCGCAGCGGCCGCTTCGTGGCCATCAACTGCGCCGCCATCCCCGAGGCGCTGCTCGAGAGCGAGCTCTTCGGCTACGAGAAGGGCGCCTTCACGGGTGCGGCCAAGACCACCGTCGGCAAGATCGAGACCGCCCACGGCGGCACGCTGATGCTCGACGAGATCGGCGACCTGCCGCATTCGCTGCAGGCCAAGCT